>CACZWU010000022.1 GCA_902784965.1 uncultured Bacteroidia bacterium
TCCCTGTTTCAAAAGTTTCATCGGAATAAAGGTAACGATAATAATTGGTCGTGTTAGAATACGTAACAAACTTATAGGTTCCCGCAGTCGGAACATCGAAAGAAGTCTGTATACCCATATAACCGTCGCGCATGACACCGTCTTTAAGGAAATTGAACCATTTGGGAGTTTCGCTAATTTCAAAAACTTTGCCTTCTACAAAGAACGCCTTTACCTTGCAATCTCCGGCGAGCGCCACAAAGGTGCTATTCTTTGTTGTATCGCGAATCGTACAGGAACCAGAAACTTTTTCCCAATGGTCAAAACGAGACCCACCATCTGCAGTAGCCACAATCGAAATGGAATCACCGGCAAGTTTATCGTCACTAGAGCCCAATTTACTATTGACTTTAACGCTTCCCGCACCCGAAACTGCAGAAGTCACGTTCACATTTTTGACAACCCATACATTTCCATGAAGCTTGTTTTCCACAAAGCTGAACTGGAAGCCGTTGCACAGCAGCATATAGCTCCAGGCGCGCAGGGCGCGTGCCTGTGCCATCATGTTGATGGAGTTCTCGTCAGTCACGTCTTCACCGAAACCGTTGAGGAAGGTATTGACCGAAGCGATCATGTTGTACGGGGCGCGGTAGCGGATGGCCGGGTTACGGTAGTTGGCGTTGCGGGAGGAAAGTTCACCGCAGACGCTGAACCAGTTGTAACCGCTGTCGGCGATCACGGCGTCGGCACCCTCAAGGTCGTTGCAGAAAAGGATCATCAGGAACTCCCAGTCGTCCGGGGTGGAGTACATCTTGGCCGGGCGTCCGATGTCGGAGAACATACCGGCAAACGGAGCTGCCGCACGCTGCGGCGCGATGGCGTATGTTTCCTGGACCTGCGTGGAAAGCATCGTTCCGCTCTGCGGGACCACATTCTCGATGTTGCCGCAGGAAGCCAGTGCAAGTCCAACCAATATAGTAGAGAGTAATTTAATACGTTTCATTTCTTTCAGCATTTAAAAGGTTAGAACGTAAGCGAGATACCGCCCGTGATGGTGCGCATCGGAGCGTATGCACTGGAGGTCAGACCAGCGCCGCTGGTCATGGAGCCGAGACCCATGTTGTAGCGCGGGTCCATACCCTTGCGGACAGAGAAGACAGCGAGGTTCTCACCGGCCACGTAGAGACGCAGCGCGCTCATGGCGATCTTCTTGGTCCACTTGGCAGGGAAGGTGTAACCCAAGGTGACGTTGTTGATGCTCAGGTAGTTGGAAGAAACAAGGAAGCGGTCGGTAGCGCTCTGGGCCTCAGCGTAGACACCGTTACGCGGGATCTCGTTGCTGGGGTTCTCCGGCGTCCAGGCCTTGAGGGCGTCCTTGTGCCATGCGGAACCCTTCTGGTCCTGGGTCCACATCAGCTGCTGGTAGGAACCGTCGTAGTATTTACCGCCGAGCTGGAAGGAGCACTGGACGGAGAGGTCGAAGCCGTAGGCGTTCAGGGCAGTGCCGAAACCGCCATAGAGTTTCGGCATCACGCTGCCGAGTTCATACTTGGTAGCCTGGTCGAAGACGTCGGTGGTCTCATCATATTCGTTGGTGACCTTGCCGTTCTCGTCTTTCTCTTCGACGTGCTTCCAGTAGAGGGGATAACCCGTCTCCTGGTTCACACCGGCGAACTTGTACATGTAGGCGTCGTAGAGGGAACCACCGATCTTGTAGATGAAGTTGGAACCCTTGATGCCGTTCTCCGAGACGCTCGGGTCGAGGTCGAGGATGATGTTCTTGTAGTGGCTCAGGTTGACGTTCCAGTTCCAGCGGACGTTCCGGGTGTTGATGATGTTGCCGTCAAGAGAGACCTCGAAGCCACGGTTCATGATGTCACCCACGTTCACAGGGACCTTGCCGGTCGGGTTACCTGCGGAGTACGGCACGTCTTTCGAGTAGAGGAGGTTCTCGGTCTTGCGGGCGAAGTATTCGACGGTACCGTTGAGGATGCCGTGGAAGAGTTCGAAGTCGAAGCCCACGTTGAACGACTTGGAGGTCTCCCAGGTCAGGTCTTCATTACCCTTGTAGCTGAGGACGAGGGAGTACTCGCCGGTCTCCTCGTTGTAGGAGTGCGTGTACTGGTCGGCCCACGGGTAGAGAGAACCGAGGTTGTCGTTACCCTGCTGGCCGTAGCTGACCTTGAATTTCAGCATATCGACCCAGTTGGCGCCGCGCATGAACGGCTCACTGCTGATCAGCCAGGCGCCGCCTACGCTCCAGAAGTTGCCCCACTGGTGACCGGGAGCGAAACGGGAGGAAGCGTCACGGCGATAGGAACCGCTGACGAAATACCGGTCGCCGTATTCGTACTGTGCACGGGCGAGGAAACCCTTCGAGATATAGGTGTTGGTCGAAGAGGAGGTACGGGTACCGGAAGTGCCGTCACCGTTGCCGAGCTCACTCACGAGCGGGTTGAACAGGTGGTCTTTCTGGCCCCAGAGGCTCTGGCTCGTACGGTTGTACTGCTCGTAACCGGCCAGGATGTCCATGTGGTGGTCGGTGCCGCCGAAGTCGCTCTTGTATTCAGCCAGGTACTGCTGGTTGATGGCGAACATGCGGTCGTGCTTTACGTAGGCCAGACCGTCGACCGAGGCGCCGCTGCCGAAGATCGAGCTGAGCTCGGCGTCACGGGTGTTGTCGCTGGTCACGTTGAGGTTGGCGGTCAGGCTCAGGCCACGGACCGGGGTGAAGATGGCGCCGGCCTTGCCGATGAATACATCGGAGAGGTATTTGGTCGAGTCATACATGTTGTCGCGGATGGCGTTGCCCACCACGGCCGGACGGATGAAGTTCGTGTTGTTGGAGTCGTAGAGGATGCGGCCGTTCTCGGTCTTGATCGAGCCGTCGGCGTTGCGCACGTACAGCGGATAGATAGGACCCATGTTGTTGGCCACGTAGAAGACGTTGCCCGAGGAGCCCCAGGAACCGTTGGAACCGTTGGTCTGCGAATTGGCGTGGCTGAAGCTCATCGAGGAGACGAGTTTGAACCATTTCTTCACCTGGTAGTCGGCGTTGATACGGCCGGTGTAACGTTTGTAGTTGGAGTTGGCGATGATACCGCCGTCATCCACGAAACCGCCGCTGGCGTAGTAGTTGAAACGCTCGCCGGAACCGCTCACGGAGAGGTTGTACTCCTGACGGAACGAGTTGTGGAAGGTTTCGCCATACCAGTCGTCCGGGGTATAGTAGTATTCGCCGTCGCTGTAGCCCAGGGTGGCGTGCGGGTTCAGGCGGAGGTTCGTACCGATGAGTTTCTCACCCTCGGGATAGTCGAACACACGGTAGCCGAGGCCGCCGCTGGTGCTGAACAGCGTCTGGTCTGCAAAAGCGTAGGCCTGTGCGGGCGTATGCGTGGTAATGCCGTCGCCGATCAGGTGCTTGTAGTACAGCAGCTGATAGTAGGTTTCGTAGTACTGGCCCGGGTCGGTGATCACGTCGTAGTTGGGGATCAGTCGGCTGTTGGAGCCGAGGCGGGCGTCGAATTTGATCTTCGCGTCGCCGACACCCTTCTTCGTGGTAATCAGGATCACACCGTTGGCACCGCGGTTACCGTAGATGGCCGATGCGGAAGCATCCTTCAGCACGGACATCGACTCGACGTCGTTCGGGTTGATGTCTTTGATGGAACCCTCGAACGGGGAGCCGTCCACCACTATGAGCGGGCTCGAGCTGGCGCTCATGGAGCCGACACCACGGATACGGATGGTCGGGCCACCGCTCGTCGGGTCACCGGAGCCTGCGATCACCTGGACACCCGGCGAGGTGCCGGCCAGGGCGCTGGTCACGTTCGTGGAGACCTTCTTCTCGATGGCTTCGCTCTTGACCATGGCAGCAGAACCGGTGAAGGAGCTCTTCGTCGAGGTACCATAGGCCACGACGATGGTCTCTTCCAGCAATTCCTGGTCGGTAGCCAGCGCTGCGTTGATCACGGACTTGCCTTCGATGGCCACCTCGAGATTCTGGTAGCCGACGAAACTGAAGACAAGCACACCGTTGGCGGGAGCGGTGAGTTGGTAGTTACCGTCCAAATCGGTGGCAGCACCGGTCATCGTTCCTTTCACCGAAACGGACGCGAACGGGATCACTTCTCCTGTGCTTGCATCAGTAACAGTACCCTTCACCTGGATGTTCTGGGCGAAAAGGCCGACAGACATCACCAGCAAGAGGCTTGTCACAAAAAATCTGATCTTTTTCATTTGGAAAAGTTTTGTTGGTTAATAAATATTGTTACGGTTCAATTCCGAAGTTTGGTATAAAATGTGTTATTGTTTTTCTGTTTTTCGCTTTTAATTTGTTAATCCGTAAATGAGCAAACACGTTGTAAATGTACGGATATTTCTTGAGAAAAACAATTTTTCGCACAAATTGTTGTAAAATGAAAGCGGGTATTGGATGTGCGGAATCCGAATAAAAATCTTGGATTTTTTTCTTATCTTTGATGCTGGAATGATTGGAGTCTATGATTCAGGAGTGGGCGGCCTTTCGGTCTGGAAGGAATTGCGGGCGGTTATGCCTGCGGAAGAATTCTGTTATGTATCCGATGGCGCCTATTGTCCCTATGGCCCGAAAGATCCCGGTTTCGTCGTGGAGCGTGCGACGGCGGTGAGTAAATTTCTTATCGGAAGAGGTGCCGAGACCATCGTAGTGGCTTGCAACACGGCCACGGCGGCGGCGATTTCCTCCCTTCGCGAACAATTTGAAATCCCCTTTGTCGGGATGGAACCTGCCCTCAAGCCGGCGGCCTTGCATTCGAAGAGCGGGGTCGTGGGCGTACTGGCGACAGCCGGTACGTTCAAGGGACGGCTCTACCTCAATACGCTGGCCCGTTTCTCGGGCAGCGTGACCGTCATCGAGCGGGTGGGGACGGGCCTGGTGGAACTCGTGGAGAGCGGAGACTTCGACGGCCCTGAGGCAGAAGCCCTGGTGCGCCGCTATGTCGAGCCGATGCTTGAGGCCGGTGCCGACCATATCGTGCTGGGTTGTACGCACTATCCTTTCCTGACCGATACCATCGCCCGCATCGTGCAGGGACGCGCCGCCATCGTCAATCCGGCGCCTGCCGTTGCCCAGCAGGCCCGCCGCGTGGTGTCGGCATTGCGCGCGGAGCATCCCGAAAAAGAGCAACCGGCCGGGAATCCGGGCCTTTCGACCTTCTTCTCGACCGGTTCCGATGAAACCTTGCAGAAACTGGTGCGGCAGATCGCCGGCGCGGATGCCGACGGCTACTTGTACCATTCTTTATACATCATATAGCCCTGGGCATTCTTGTGGGCGGCGGCCGTGATGGCCTCCGATCCTTCTTTTACCTTCTTGGCGGGGACGCCGGCATAGACGCCCGGTTCCAGTTTCTCGTTGCTCAGGACCACGGCGCCCGCAGCGATGATACTGCCGTCGGAGATCTCGGCATTGTCCATCAGGATGGCACCCATGCCCACCAGTACGTCGTTGCCCACCTTGGCGCCGTGCACCACGGCGTTGTGTCCCACCGACACGTCGTCGCCGATGATGGTCACCGAACGCTGGTAGAGCGTGTGGACGCTGGCGTTGTCCTGGATGTTCACGCGGTTGCCGATCTTGATGGTATTGACATCACCCCGCAGGACCACTCCATACCAAATGCTGCAATCATCGCCGATGGTTACATCACCGATGATTACAGCATTTTCAGCAATGAAGCAATTCTTTCCGATCTTCGGGGTGAAACCTCTCAGGGGACGGATGATTGCCATGTTCGTACTATTGTTTCTTGCGGGAAGACGTGAGTTTCTGGTAGTCGTCCAGCGAGGCCACGATCAGGTTGTCGAACTCGCGCTGTCCGGTACCGGCCGGGATCAGGTGTCCGCAGATCACGTTTTCCTTCAGGCCTTCCAGGGTGTCGACCTTGCCGCGGATGGCTGCGTCGCTCAACACCTTGGTGGTTTCCTGGAAAGAAGCCGCCGACATGAAGCTGTTGGTCCGCAGTGCGGCGCGGGTGATGCCCTGCAGCACCTGGTTGGAGGTGGCGGGGATGGCATCGCGGGCTTCCACGGTCCGCTTGTCGGCCCGTTTGAGGGCGGAGTTCTCGTCGCGGAGCTGGCGCACCGTTACGATCTGGCCCGGGTGGAGGTTCTCGGAGTCACCGGCGTCGGTCACCACCTTCTTGTCGAAGATCGTGTCATTCTCTTCCAGGAACTCGAGTTTGTCCACGAGCTGTTCGGGGAGGAAGCGGGTGTCGCCCGGATCCACGATCTCGACCTTGCGCATCATCTGGCGGACGATCACTTCGAAGTGCTTGTCGTTGATCTTCACGCCCTGCATGCGGTAGACTTCCTGGATCTCATTGACGATGTATTCCTGTACCTTGATCGGGCCCAGGATGTTCAGGATGTCGGTCGGGGAGACGGCGCCGTCGGACAGCGGCATGCCGGCCCGCACGTAGTCGTTCTCCTGGACGAGGATCTGCTTCGACAGCGGCACCAGGTAGTGCTTGTCGTCCTTCTCGTTGCCACTCTTGGCCTTGATGATGATCTCACGGTTACCGCGGCGGGTCTTGCCCATGATCACCTCACCGTTGATCTCCGACACGATGGCCGGGTTCGACGGGTTGCGGGCCTCGAAGAGCTCGGTTACGCGCGGCAGACCGCCCGTGATGTCGCCCGACTTGCCGATGGCCCTCGGGATCTTCACGATGATGTCACCGACCTTGATGTTGTCGCCGTCGCCTACCATCACATGGGCACCGACCGGCAGGTTGTACTGCTTGAGCTCGTTGCCGGCTTCGTCCTTGATGATGATGGTCGGGTTCTTCGACTTGTCGCGGGCCTCGATGATGACCTTTTCGCGGTGCTGCGAGAATTCGTCCTCGGCCTCGTCGCGATAGGTCACGCCCTCGACCATGTTGACGTACTCTGCTTTACCGGATATCTCGGTGATAGTCAATGCGTTGTATGCATCCCAGGTACAGATGCGGTCGCCCGGTACCACCGATTCGCCGTCTTTCTTGAAGAGTTCGGAGCCGTAGGGGATGTTGTACTGGCCCAGGGTGATCTCGGTCACCGGGTGGACGATGCGCATCTCCGTGGCACGGCTCACCACGATGGTGTGCGAACCCTTGTCGTCTTCCTTGTTGATGGTGCGGAGCTCGTCGAATTCGAGGCGGCCCTCATATTTGGAAACGATCTCACTCTCGGAGGCGACGTTCGAAGCGGTACCACCGACGTGGAAGGTACGCAGGGTCAGCTGGGTACCCGGCTCGCCGATGGACTGGGCCGCGATCACGCCGACCACCTCGCCCTTCTCGACCATGCGGCCGGTCGCCAGGTTGCGTCCGTAGCATTTCGCGCAGACACCTTTCTTCGACTCGCAGGTGAGCACCGAACGGATCTCGACCTGCTCGATCGGGAGGCTCTCGATGAGTTCGGCCAGGTCTTCGGTGATCTGGTCGCCGGCGCTGAGGATCTTCTCGCCGGTGAGCGGGTTGTAGATATCGTGGACCGAGGTGCGGCCGAGGATACGCTCGCCCAGGCTCTCGACCACCGTATCCTTGTTCTTGATGGCGGTGGCCACCAGGCCGCGGAGCGTTCCGCAGTCTTCCTCGTTGATGATCACGTCGTGCGACACGTCCACCAGACGACGGGTCAGGTAACCTGCGTCGGCGGTCTTCAGAGCGGTATCGGCCAGACCCTTACGGGCACCGTGCGTGGAGATGAAGTACTCGAGTACGCTCAGGCCTTCCTTGAAGTTGGCCAGGATCGGGTTCTCGATGATGTCGGCGCCGGTGGAACCGGATTTCTGCGGCTTGGCCATCAGGCCACGCATACCGCAGAGCTGACGGATCTGCTCTTTAGAACCACGGGCACCGGAGTCAAGCATCATGTAGACAGGGTTGAAGCCCTGCTTGTCTTCCTTGATGCGCTGCTCCACGATGCCGGTGAGCTGCGTGTTGACCGTGGTCCAGATATCGATGACGTGGTTGTAACGTTCGTTGTTGGTGATCAGACCCATGTCGTAGCTGCTCTGCCACTGGGCGATCTGCTGGTAGCCGTCCTCCACGAGTTCGGCTTTCTCGGCCGGGATGATCACGTCGCCCAGATTGAACGACAGGCCACCCTCGAAGGCCATGCGGTAGCCGAGGTTCTTGATGTCGTCGAGGAACTGGGCAGTGCGGGCGATGCTCGTATGTTTGAGCACGACGCCGATGATGTCGCGCAGCGACTTCTTCTTCAGCAGGGTGTTGATATACGGCACCTCGACCGGAACCAGCTGGTTGAACAGGATGCGTCCCACCGTGGTCGGCTGCATCTTGTAGCCTTTCGACAGGTCGGTCTTGTCGACCGGGATGCGCACCTGGCACTTGGTCTGCCATTCCACGCGACCTTCGTTCTTGGCGATGATCGCCTCCTCCGGGCCGTAGAATTTCATGCCTTCACCCTTGGCGCCGGGACGTTCCTTGGTGATGTAGTACAGGCCAAGGACCATGTCCTGCGAAGGCACCGTGATCGGCGCGCCGTTGGCAGGGTGGAGAATATTGTGCGAACCCAGCATCAGCAGCTGCGCCTCCAGGATGGCGGCGTTGCCGAGCGGCAGGTGGACAGCCATCTGGTCGCCGTCGAAGTCGGCGTTGAAGGCCGTACAGGCGAGCGGGTGGAGCTGGATGGCCTTGCCCTCGATCATGCGCGGCTGGAAAGCCTGGATACCGAGGCGGTGCAGGGTCGGTGCACGGTTCAGCAGCACCGGGTGTCCCTTCATCACGTTTTCGAGGATATCCCAGATCACCGGGTCCTTGCGGTCCACGATCTTCTTGGCGCTCTTGACGGTCTTGACGATGCCGCGCTCGATGAGCTTGCGGATGATGAACGGCTTGTAGAGCTCTGCCGCCATGTATTTCGGCAGGCCGCACTCGTGCATCGAGAGTTCCGGGCCTACGACGATAACGCTTCGGGCGGAGTAGTCGACACGTTTGCCGAGGAGGTTCTGACGGAAGCGGCCCTGCTTGCCTTTGAGGCTGTCGGACAGGGACTTCAGCGTACGGTTGGCCTCGCTCTTGACGGCGTTGGACTTGCGGGAGTTGTCGAACAGCGAGTCGACGGCCTCCTGCAGCATACGCTTCTCGTTGCGGAGGATCACCTCGGGGGCCTTGATTTCAATGAGCCGTTTGAGGCGGTTGTTGCGGATGATCACGCGACGGTAGAGGTCGTTTACGTCGCTGGTGGCGAAACGGCCGCCATCGAGGGGGACGAGCGGACGGAGGTCCGGCGGGATGACCGGGATGACCTTCATCACCATCCATTCCGGGTGGTTGATCTCTTTCGACTCCCGGAAGGCCTCGATGACGCTCAGGCGCTTGAGGGCTTCCGCCTTGCGCTGCTGCGAAGTCTCGGACTCGCTCTTGTGACGGAGGTCGTAGGAGAGGGTGTCGAGATCGACCTTCTTCAACATTTCATAGATCGCCTCGGCGCCCATGCCGGCGATGAACTTCTGCGGATCGTCGTCGGGAAGATCCTGGTTGCCCTTCGGGAGCTTGTCGACCACGTCGAGGTATTCCTCTTCGGAGAGCAGGTCGAGGTCGTTCACCGGATGGTCCTTGAGGTTGGCGGCCGCACCGGCCTGCATCACCACGTAGCGTTCGTAGTAGATGATCGATTCCAGTTTCTTGGAAGGGATGCCGAGCAGATAGCCGATCTTGTTGGGCGTCGACCTGAAATACCAGATGTGCGCCACCGGAACAGTCAGGCTGATGTGGCCCATCCGCTCGCGGCGCACCTTCTTCTCCGTCACCTCCACGCCGCAGCGGTCGCAGACAATGCCGCGGTAGCGGATGCGCTTGTACTTGCCGCAGTGGCACTCATAGTCTTTCGTAGGGCCGAAGATGCGCTCGCAGAAAAGGCCGTCGCGCTCCGGCTTGTAGGTGCGGTAGTTGACGGTTTCCGGCTTGAGCACTTCACCCGACGACTGCTCGAGGATTTCCTCCGGAGAAGCCAGCCCGATGGTGATCTTGTTGAAGTTGTTCTTTACCTTTATCTCTTTCTTTAAAGACATAACCTTGGATTTTTAACGGATCAAACACCTTTTAATTAGTCGTCCATCTTGACGCTCAGGCCGAGGCCGCGGAGTTCGTGGATCAGCACGTTGAGCGATTCGGGAATACCCGGCGTCGGCATCGGGTCGCCCTTGACGATGGCCTCGTAGGCGCGGCTTCGTCCGGTCACGTCGTCCGACTTGATGGTCAGGATCTCCTGGAGGATATTGGAGGCGCCGAAGGCTTCGAGCGCCCACACCTCCATCTCACCGAAACGCTGGCCGCCAAACTGGGCTTTACCGCCGAGCGGCTGCTGGGTGATCAGGGAGTAAGGACCGATGGAACGGGCGTGCATCTTGTCGTCGACCATGTGGCCCAGCTTGATCATGTAGATCACGCCGACCGTGGCCTGCTGGTCGAAGAGTTCGCCCGTACCGCCGTCGCGGAGCTGGGTGCGGCCATAACGCGGCAGACCGGCCTTGTCGGTGTACGCGCAGATGTCCTCCAGCGAGGCACCGTCGAAGATCGGGGTGCTGAACTTCAGGCCCAGCTCACGGCCCGCCCAACCGAGGACGGTCTCGTAGATCTGTCCCAGGTTCATACGGGAAGGCACGCCGAGCGGGTTGAGCACGATGTCGACCGGGGTACCGTCTTCGAGGAACGGCATGTCCTCGTCGCGGACCACCTTGGCCACGATACCTTTATTACCGTGACGGCCGGCCATCTTGTCGCCCACCTGGATCTTGCGTTTCTTGGCGACATACACCTTGGCCAGCTTCATGATGCCGGAAGGGAGTTCGTCACCGATGGTGAGGTTGTAGTTGACACGCTTGTAATGCGCATCGTACTCCTTGTATTTGATCAGATAATTGTTGATCAGTTCTTTGATCAGCTCGTTGCTCTTCTTGTCGGAGGTCCACTTCGACGGATTGACGTTGTTGTAGTCGATGCTGTCGAGGATCTCGCGGGTGAACGACTCGCCTTTCGGGAGGATCTCGGTGCCGTAGAGGTCGCCGATGCCGGCGCTCTTCTTGCCCGAGATGAGTTTCATCAGCTTGTCGAGGAACAGATTCCTGAGGTCGGCGCACTTGCGGTCGAAATCATCTTTGGCTTCCTGCAGCTGGCGCTTGGCGTTCTCCTTGCCTTTCTTGGTGTTTTCTTTCACCACATGAGAGAACAGGCGCTTGCCGATGATGGTACCCGAGAGGGAAGGAGATGCCTTCAGGGAGGCGTCCTTCACGTCGCCGGCCTTGTCGCCGAAGATGGCCCGCAGCAGTTTCTCCTCCGGCGAGGGGTCGCTTTCACCCTTCGGCGTGATCTTGCCGATGAGGATGTCGCCCGGCTCGACGTGGGCGCCGATGCGGATGATACCGTTCTTGTCGAGGTCCTTGGTGGCCTCTTCGCTGACGTTCGGGATGTCGGCGGTGAGTTCCTCCATGCCGCGCTTGGTGTCGCGGACCTCCATGATATATTCGTCAACGTGGATGGACGTGAAGATGTCTTCGCGGATGATGCGCTCGGAGAGCACGATGGCATCCTCGAAGTTGTAGCCCTTCCAAGGCATGAAGGCCACTTTCAGGTTGCGGCCGAGCGCGAGCTCGCCGTTCTGGGTGGCATAACCTTCGGTCATGATCTGGCCGGGGACCACACGGTCGCCCTTGCGGACGATCGGCTTGAGAAGGATCGAGGTGCTCTGGTTGGTCTTCCGATAGAGCGGCAACTGATAGACAGTGACTTCGGGATCGAAGCTGACGAAGCGTTCGTTTTCGGTCTTGTCGTATTTGACATGGATCTCGCGGGCGTCCACGAACACCACCTCGCCGTTGCCTTCAGCGGCGATCTGGGTGCGGGAGTCGCGGGCCATGGGGCCCTCCAGGCCGGTACCGACGATCGGCGCCTCGGGGCGGATGATCGGGACTGCCTGGCGCATCATGTTCGAACCCATCAGCGCACGGTTGGCGTCGTCGTGCTCGAGGAAGGGGATAAGCGATGCGGCAATGGAAGCCACCTGGTTCGGGGCCACGTCCATCAGGTCGATGCTCTCCTTGCTCTTGACAGGGAAGTCGGCTTCCAAACGGCACTTGATGCGCTCGTCGAGAATTTCACCGTCGTCGTTGAGCTTGACTGAGGACTGGGCCACGATCTTGTTCTCTTCTTCTTCAGCGCTCAGGTAGACCACGCCCTCGTCGCTCAGGTCGACACGGCCGTTCTCGACCTTGCGGTACGGCGTCTCGATGAAGCCCAGGTCGTTGATCTTGGCATACACGCACAACGACGAGATCAGACCGATGTTCGGACCTTCCGGGGTCTCGATCGGGCAGAGGCGTCCGTAGTGGGTGTAGTGCACGTCGCGCACTTCGAAGCCGGCGCGGTCGCGGGACAGACCGCCCGGACCCAGTGCGGAGAGACGGCGTTTGTGCGTCATCTCGGCCAGGGGGTTGGTCTGGTCCATGAACTGGCTCAGCTGGCTGGTGGCGAAGAAGCTGTTGATCACGCTGGAAAGCGACTTGGCGTTGATCAGGTCGACCGGGGTGAAGACCTCGTTGTCGCGCACGTTCATCCGTTCGCGGATCGTCCGGGCCATACGGGCCAGGCCGACGCTGAACTGGTTGGCGAGCTGTTCGCCCACGGTGCGGATACGGCGGTTGCTCAGGTGGTCGATGTCGTCGACGGTCGCCTTGGAGTTGATGAGCTGGATGAGGTAGCGGATGATCTCGATGATGTCTTCCTTGGTCAGGATGCGCACGTTCGGGTCGGTGGTCAGGTTGAGTTTCCGGTTGAGCCGGTAGCGGCCCACCTGTCCGAGGTCGTAACGCTTGTCGGAGAAGAACAGCTTGTCGATCACGTCGCGTGCCGTCGCTTCATCCGGCGGTTCCGAATTGCGGAGCTGCCGATATGTGTAGAAGATTGCCTCTTTCTCAGAGTTGGTCTGGTCTTTCTGGAGGGTGTTGTAGATGATGGCATAGTCGGCGGTGTAGGCATCTTCCTTGTGGAGGAGGATGGTTTCCACGCCCGACTCGAGGATATCGTCGATGTGGTGTTCCTCGAGCACGGTCTCGCGATCCACGATCACGTTGTTGCGCTCGATGTAGACCACCTCGCCTGTATCTTCGTCCACGAAGTCTTCGTTCCAGGTCTTGAGGACGCGCGCTGCCAGGCGGCGTCCGATATATTTCTTGAGGTTCGTCTTGTTGACCTTCACTTCTTCCGCCAGGTCGAAGATGTCAAGGATGGCCTTGTCGCTCTCGAAACCGATGGCACGCAGCAGCGTGGTCACGGGGAGTTTCTTCTTGCGGTCGATGTAAGCGTACATCACGTTGTTGATGTCGGTGGCGAACTCGATCCACGACCCCTTGAAGGGAATGATGCGCGCAGAATAGAGTTTCGTGCCGTTGGCGTGCATGCTCTGGCCGAAGAAGACACCCGGCGAGCGGTGCAGCTGGGAGACCACAATGCGCTCGGAACCGTTGATGATGAAGGTTCCGCGGGGGGTCATATAGGGGATGGCGCCCAGATAGACGTCGGAGATCACCGTATCGAAATCCTCGTGTTCTTCATCGGTGCAATAGAGCTTGAGCTTGGCTTTGAGGGGAACGTTGTAGGTGAGGCCCATGTCGAGGCACTCGTCCATCGTGTAACGCGGCGGATCGATGAAGTAGTCGATGAACTCGAGAACGAAATTGTTGCGGGTATCGGTGATGGGGAAGACCTCCTGGAACACCTTGTAGAGACCTTCGTTCTTGCGGTTCTCGGCCGTCGTTTCAAGCTGGAAGAAATCGCGGAAAGACTTCAACTGCACTTCCAGGAAATCAGGATAATCCAGGAGCGCTTTGGAAGTCGCGAATGTAATCCTCTGATTACTAGGTTTTTGTGGCATTTTAAAAAGGCAGGTTGATTAAAACTTAAAATAACGACAAAAGGGGTTTAGGGCCCGCAGGCCCTAAACCCAAGTCTCTAACCCTCAGCGGGTAGAAGTGGGCGTGTGGCTATTTAAGTTCAACTTCGCCGCCTGCTTCTTCGAGAGCTGCCTTGACTTGTTCTGCTTCAGACTTGGAGACCTTCTCCTTGATGACTGCGTTCGGAGCCTCGCCTCTTTCAAACCGAGACCGGTGAGTTCCTTGACGGCTTTCACCATCTGGAGTTTGGCCTGGCCGGCCGATACGAGGATCACGTCGAATGCGCTCTGTTCTGCCTCAGCGGCGGCACCTGCGCCGGCGCCTTCAGCGGCTACGACCACTGCAGCTGCAGCAGGTTCGATACCATATTCATCTTTGAGGATCTGTGCAAGTTCCTGGACTTCTTTTACGGTAAGGTTAACAAGTTCTTCCGCAAGAGCTTTGATGTCTGCCATAATTATTGATTTTTAATTGTTTTGTTTGCTTGGGTTATTGTTCTGCGACGGCCTCTTTCTTGGAATCCTCGAGTGCGGAGATGACTCGGCGGATAGGTGACTGGAGGAGACCGATGATGTCACCGATAAGTTCTTCACGAGACTTGATGTTTACGAGGGTGTTCAGCTGGTCGGCGCCCACGTAGGCACATTCCTGGAGGAACGCGCTCTTGAGAGCGGGTTTTCCGAACTTGGCACCGTACTCCTTGATCACCTTGGCAGGTGCGCTCGGAGTGCTGGTAAACATGATGGCCGTGTTTCCCTCAAGGGTAGGGTAGAGTGCTTCGACCTCCTTGTTGTCCAAGGTCATCAAAGCTTTGTGAAGGAGCGTGTTCTTGACGACTTCGAGTTTGATATTCTTTTCGAAGCAGGCACGACGCAGTTCGGAGGTGTCCTCGGCATTCAGACCGGCGATGTCCGCCAGGTAGAAATTCGGGTTCTCTGCCAACTGGGCGGCTACCTTCTCGATAATCTGGGCTTTCAATTCTTTTCTCATGATTGTCTCTCCTTGAATTATTCAGCGGTAGCACTGATGGCCTTGGTGTCGATGCAAATACCGGGGCTCATGGTCGCGGACATGAAGATGCTCTTGACATAGGTGCCCTTCAACGCTTGGGGTTTCAACTTCTGGATGGTGTTGAGCAATTCAACGGCATTCTCAGCGAGCTGCTGAGCACTGAATGATACCTTACCGATTGCAGTGTGAACAATACCTTGCTTGTCAACCTTAAAGTCGATTTTACCGGCCTTCACCTCCTTGACAGCCTGGGCGATATCCATCGTCACAGTACCGGTCTTCGGGTTCGGCATCAGGCCGCGGGGACCGAGGATACGACCGATCGGACCAATCTTGGCCATCACCGTAGGAGTACAGATGATGACGTCGACATCCGTCCAGCCGCCCTTGATTTTTTCAATATAGTCGTCGAGACCGACATAGTCGGCGCCGGCTTCCTTTGCTTCCGATTCCTTGTCCGGTGTGCAGAGAACCAACACGCGGGTGACCTTGCCGGTTCCGTGCGGGAGGGTGACCACGCCGCGGACCATCTGGTTCGCCTTGCGCGGGTCCACACCCAGGCGGACAGAGAGCTCGACCGAACCGTCGAACTTGGTGTAGGATACTTCCTTCACGAGGTCGCAGGCTTCGATCAGCTTGTACTGACGGTGGGAATCTACTTTAGCTTCCGCTACTTTCTGGTTTTTTGTCAGTTTACTCATTGCGTGTGGTTTTATTGTACATCGGCGGGATACGCTCCGGTGATCGTGACGCCCATACTGCGAGCAGTACCGGCGACCATACTCATCGCGGATTTTTCAGTGAAAGCGTTCAGGTCGGGCATTTTCTCCTTGGCAATCTCGCGCACCTGGTCCCAGGTGAGGGAGGCAACCTTCTTGCGGTTCGGCTCCGCGGATGCGGTCTGAATCTTGGCGGCATCCTTGATCAGGACGGCCACCGGGGGCTGCTTGACGACAAAGGAGAAAGACTTATCGCTGTAAACAGTGATGATCACAGGCAAAATCTTGCCGGCCTTTTCTTGAGTGCGGGCATTGAACTGCTTGCAGAAATCCATAATGTTGACACCCTTCGAACCGAGGGCCGGTCCCACGGGCGGCGAGGGATTGGCTGCACCACCTTTGATCTGCAGTTTGATGAACCCGGCAATTTCTTTAGCCATAGTTGTAGATTTAATCTTTTGTTACTTGTGCAAAATTCAACTCCAAAAGAGTCTTGCGGCCGAAAATCTTGACGACGACCTTAATTTTCTTCTTGTCAGCGAGGATTTCGTCGACCGTTCCGTCGAAGCCGTTGAACGGGCCGTCGATGATCTTGACGGCTTCACCGACCACGAACGGGGTGACGGTCTCTTCGTCCTGTCCGGCCAGTTCGTCCACCCGGCCCATGATCCGGTCCATTTCGGAATCCCGGACGGGGACGGGTACACGGTCCTTGCCTTCGCTCAGGAAGCCCGCGACATAGGGAATGTTGCGGATCATGTGCTGGACTTCGCCGGTCATCACCGCCTCGACGAGCACATAGCCGGGATAGAAGATGCGTTCGGCGCTCACGCGCTTGCCGTTCTTCACCTGATAGTACTTTTCGGTAGGGATGAGGACCTGGGAGATCAGGTGCTCATAGTGGAGTGCTTCGACTTCTTTTTCAATGTACTCCTTCGCCTTCTTCTCCTTGCCTCCAGCAGTACGGACGACGTACCACTTTTTCGTGCTTTCGCTCATAGGAAATTTGGATGATTAAAGTTGATAGATGCCCATCATAATGGTACGGATCAACAGGTCGATCAGCCAGATAATCACCGACAGGATCAACGTGGTCACCATCACCAGAATTGCAGAGCTCTGCAGCTTGTCCCAAGTGGGCCAAGTCACCTTTGTCGTCAACTCTTTCCAGGACTCTTTTACGTAAGTTCCTATTTTTGCCATTGTTATTTTTTTGTTGGCAGGGGACAGTTGGAAGCGGAAGGCCCCGGCCGGTTAATAACACTCCGGTGCGTAACCACCGGATTTGCAGGGGAAGCAGGATTCGAACCCACATCGACGGTTTTGGAGACCGCTGAACTACCCTTGTGTGTTCTGTGACCGTTCGGATTAGTCGAGCAGATCGGTGATCTGACCGGAACCGACGGTACGTCCACCTTCGCGGATAGCGAAACGAAGACCTTTGTTCAGAGCCACCGGGTAGATGAGCTCCACCTTGATCTCCACGTTGTCACCCGGCATCACGACCTCGACACCTGCAGGGAGTTCGATCTCACCGGTGATATCGAGCGTACGGATGAAGAACTGGGGACGATAGTGGTTCTTGAACGGCGTGTGACGGCCACCCTCATCTTTCTTCAGGACATAGATAGCTGCCTTGAATTCCTTGTGCGGGGTGATGGTGTTCGGGTGAGCGATCACCTGGCCACGTTTGACCTCTTTCTTGTCAATACCGCGGAGAAGCAGACCGACGTTGTCACCAGCTTCGCCCTGGTCGAGGAGTTTGCGGAACATCTCGACACCCGTGACGACGGATTTGCGCGGCTCTTCGCCCAGACCGATGATCTCGACAGGGTCGTTCACTTTCACGACACCCGTTTCGATACGGCCGGTAGCCACGGTACCACGACCGGTGATGGAGAAGATGCGCCGAGGGCGGAGCCGCGGATGACCGGAGCGTTGTCACCGTCGAAGTCATAGAAGCTCAGCAGTTCGCGAACCTCCATTTCCACGAGGTCGATCATTTCGGGATCGTCAACGATATCCACTTTGTTCAGGAAGACAACGATACGGGGCACGTTCACCTGACGGGCGAGCAGGATGTGCTCACGGGTCTGGGGCATCGGACCGTCGGTAGCGGCAACCACGAGGATGGCACCATCCATCTGGGCGGCACCAGTGACCATGTTCTTCACGTAGTCAGCGTGGCCCGGGCAGTCGACGTGTGCGTAGTGGCGTTTGGCCGTCTGATACTCGACGTGTGCCGTGTTGATGGTGATACCACGCTCCTTCTCTTCAGGGGCGTTGTCGATCTGGTCGAACGTCTTGATTTCGGAAAGGCCCTGTTTTGCGAGCACCATGGTGATGGCTGCAGTCAGGGTGGTCTTGCCGTGGTCCACGTGTCCGATCGTACCGATGTTCACATGCGGTTTGTCTCTTTTAAAGGTTTCTTTTGCCATAGTTGGTTCTAATTTTTAATGTTGTTGCTTGGAGCCGATGGTGAGAATTGAACTCACGACCTCTTCCTTACCAAGGAAGCGCTCTACCACTGAGCTACATTGGCCAATATGTCAAAAATTTGAGCGGAAGACGAGGTTCGAACCCGCGACCCTCAGCTTGGAAGGCTGATGCTCTACCAACTGAGCTACTTCCGCACAACTGCGCTTGTAGGCGCAAAAAAAGTGGGCAGAGATGGATTCGAACCACCGTAGGCGTGCGCCAGCAGATTTACAGTCTGCCCCATTTGGCCACTCTGGTATCTGCCCAGGTTTTTGTCAGTCAACCACTTAACTAACCAGAGCCGATGGAGGGATTCGAACCCACGACCTGCTGATTACAAATCAGCTGCTCTGACCAGCTGAGCTACGTCGGCTGTTTGGGACTGCAAATATATGGGTTTTCAATGAAAAATATTTTTGAAAAATTTATTTCAAGAGGACTTGAAACACAGAATCGGCGTCCATTCCGCACTCGGCGTAGAGTTCTGCGGGGGTTCCCTGTTCTACGAAATGGTCGGGAAGACCGATGCCGGTGAGCCGGCAGGAATAGCCGCCGGCGGCGATGAATTCGGCCACCGCACTGTACAGGCCGCCCGACAGGGCCCCATCCTCCAGGGTGACGATGTGGCGGCAGCGACTGCAGGCATCCTGCAGGGCGGATGTGTCGATGGGCTTGAGGAAACGCATGTCGTAGTGCAGGACTTCGATGCCTTTCTCCCGGCTGGCGCGTGCTACCGCCTCTGCGCCGTTCATGCCGATCGCACCTATAGATAATAATGCGACGCCGCTGCCCTCATGCAGCTTGACGGCGGTGCCGGGTTCGATGTAGTGGAAAGGCTGGTCTCTCCAGGGAGCACCATGGCCATAGCCGCGGGGATAACGGATGACGGTCGCTCCGTAAGCAGGCTGGGTGGCGGAATACATGAGGTCGCGCAGTTCCGACTCGTTGAGCGGTGCGCAGAGCGTCAGGTTGGGAACGGGCCGGAAGGCGGCCATGTCGAAGGCGCCGTGGTGGGTGGCACCGTCTTCCCCGACCAGGCCGCTGCGGTCGAGGCAGAGGATGACTTTCAGGTGCTGGAGCGCCACGTCGTGGATGACATTGTCATAGGCGCGCTGCGAGAAGCTTGAATAGATATTGCAGAAAGGCAGCATCCCTTCTGCGGCCAGGCCGGCCGAGAAGGTGACGGCGTGCTGTTCAGCGATGCCCACGTCGAAGACGCGATCGGGCAGGGCTTCCTGCATGATGGTCATGCTGCAGCCCGAAGCCATGGCCGGGGTGATGCCGACGATGCGCTCATCCGTCCGTGCCAGTTCTAGCAACGTGGTGCCGAAGACGTCCTGGAATTTGGCCACGTCCCGTTTTTTGCCGGTGCGGCGGCCCGTTTCCACGTCGAAGGTACCGGGCGCATGCCAGATGGTCTGGTCTTCCTCGGCCGGGGCATAACCCTTGCCCTTGGTGGTGATTACGTGCAGCAGTTTGGGGCCGGGGATATCCTTGAGCCGGCTCAGCATGTAGGTCATCGTGGCGATGTCGTTGCCGTCGACCGGGCCGAAATAGCGGAAACCCAGCGCGTCGAAGAGCGAGAAGGTGTCGCCGCCCTGCTTGACCAGGTTGCGCTTGGTGCTCTTGACCACCCGCTGCACCCATTTGCGGACGGTGCCGGCGCCCAGACGGTCCCAGATGTTTTTCTTGATCCGGTTGTAGCGAGCGTCCGTGGTCACCCGCAGCAGGTAGTTGTGGAGGGCACCTGTATTCTGGTCGATGGCGATCTGGTTGTCGTTGAGGATGACCAGCAGGTCGGCGTTGAGGCTGCCGGCGTTGTTGATGCCCTCGAAGGCCAGGCCGCCCGTGAGGGCGCCGTCGCCGATGACGGCGATCACGTGTTCCTTGCGGCCTTCGAGCTGGGCGGCGACGGCCATGCCGAGCGCCGCGGAGATCGAGGTCGAGGAGTGCCCGGTGCCGAACGCATCGTATGGGCTTTCGTCACGGCGGGGGAATCCGCTGATCCCGTGATATTTGCGGTTCTGTTTGAAGGCTTCGCGCCGACCCGTCAGGATCTTGTGCGCATAGGCCTGGTGTCCCACGTCCCACACCACCTTGTCGTTGGGGGTGTCGAAGACTTTGTGGATGGCTACGGCGATTTCGACGGCACCGAGGCTGGCACCGATGTGCCCGGGGTTCTCCGCGCAGCAGGCAATGATGTATTCCCGCAGCTCTTCGCAGAGTTGCCTGAGCTGGTCGTTGTCGAAATCCCGGATCTGGGAGGGGTCGTTGATATGCTCCAGCAGGGCCACGCTAGGGTCTCATTAGGGTTTGGTCGCGGTCGGGACCGAGCGAAAGGATGCGGATGGGAACACCCACTTCCTGTTCGATGTAGGCGATGTAGGCCTTGAATTCGGCCGGGAGTTCAGCCTCCGTGCGGCACTTGCCGAGGTCGCCCTTCCAGCCCTTGAATTCCTTGTAGATGGGTTCGATATCGGCGTATACGTCGTAAGGGACACGGTCGCAGCGCTTTCCGTCCACCCGGTAACCGCACGCCACTTTCACCGTGTCGAAGCCGTCGAGTACGTCGGCCTTCATCATGATCAGCTCGGTCACGCCACTGATCATCACGGCGAACTTCAGGGCCGGGATGTCGAGCCAGCCGGTGCGGCGGGGACGGCCCGTGGTGGCACCGAATTCGTGTCCGCGCTGCCGGAGCTCCTCGCCCGTGGCGTCATTCAGTTCTGTGGGGAAGGGACCGCTGCCCACACGGGTGCAGTAGGCCTTGAATACGCCGTAGACCTTGCCGATGCGGCGCGGGGCCACGCCCAGACCGGTACAGGCACCGGCGCAGGCGGTCGACGATGAGGTAACGAAAGGATAGGAACCGAAGTCGACGTCGAGCATCGAGCCCTGCGCCCCTTCGGCGAGGATGGCCTTGCCGCTGTCGAGCAGGGCGTTGGTTTCATATTCGCAGTCCACCAACTCGAAACTCTTCAGATATTCGAGGTCTTTCATCCACTGGTCTTCGGCCTTGTCGAGGTCGAAGGGGGCCACGAACTGATACTGGGCCAGCCGGGCCATATGTTTCTTTTTCAGTGTGTCGTATTTGGCCTGGAAGCCTTCCTCGAGCAGGTCACCGACCCGGAGGCCGTTGCGGCCGGTCTTGTCGGAATAGGCCGGACCGATACCCTTGAGGGTGGAGCCGATCTTGCTCTTGCCCAAGGCCGATTCGTCGGCGGCGTCCAGCAGTTTGTGCGTGGGGACGATCAGGTGTGCCCGTTTGGCGATGCGGACCCGTTCGCGGACCGGGACGCCGAGCGCTTCGATGGCCTGGCATTCCTCCCGGAAAATGGTGGGGTCGAGCACCACGCCGTTGCCGATGATGTTGATGGCGTCTTTCCGGAACACGCCCGAAGGAACGGAGTGAAGCACGAAACTGGTGTTGCCGAACTGGATGGAGTGACCCGCGTTGGGACCTCCCTGGAAGCGTGCCACGACAGGATATTGTGCTGCCAGCACGTCCACAATTTTACCTTTTCCTTCGTCTCCCCATTGGAGACCCAGGACCACGTCGAGTGTCATATTGGTTGGAGTTTTTGGACTCGCGAAGATACGACTATTTTTCGAGAATCGGAACTAAAAGGAGAGGAAATAATACTCCCAGAAAGTTCCGGGCTGGATGGGATCGTCCTCTTTCATCCGCACCTGGTTGTAGGCTTCCATATAACGGCGGAAGGCATCGGCGACGGCCGGAGAGATGCCCTGCTGGATGTCGGGGTCATTGACCAGGCACAGGGCCTGCTGGTAACACAGGGGCAGGGTGGAGATGTCGGTTTCGGGCGGGATGGTGAGGGCGAAGTTGCGGATGTCGCGCTGCAGCAGGAGCAGGCAGCGCAGCCGGTCGGCGGCCGCATCGTTGAACATGCCTTGTTGCGCCATCAGTTTCAGGGTCTGATATGTATTGTGAGATACTACGGAAGCTGAATCCGACGATCCGGCGTCGAGATAGGAGTGCGGGGGCATCGCATCCACGACCCTGCGTGCAGCCCGGGCGGTGGCGGCGTTCATCGGGTTGCGTTCCAGGATGTCGCAGTACTTGCGGGCCATCGCGGCGTTTCCCGATGCGATGTTGTATTTGATCAGGGCGCGCAGCGTGCCCAGGCTCATGCCGTGCGGGGTGGTGCAGGCGGTCTGGAAGGCGTTTGGTGCAGCCCAGGCACTCGGCGTTCATCTGGGCGAAATAATAGCCGTGGCGGGTGATCTCGCCTTCCAGGTCGAGGTCGTGCGGACCGGTGACCGGATAGCGGAACAACTGCTGGGGCAGCTGGCCCTTTTCGCTGAGGGCCAGCAGGGCGTAGGGAATCAGCACGGGGTCTTTTTCGGCTGCACGGGGTGTCGCTGCAGCGAGCACGGTATCCCAGTGCTGCGTCCGCATTCCGTATTCCACGCGCGCCCAGCGTTCGCGCTCGCGGCTGCCGGGCAGCAGGGCGCAGGTCAGTACGGCGGCAAAAGCCAGGATAGCGAGAGGAAGCTGCCATTTTCGCAAGGGAATCCGCAGCAAGAGGAAAGCCACGGTGACCAGCAGGGCCGTCAGGGTGGGACCGAGCCAGATGATAAGATAGAACTGGCTGACGAAATCACTGATCAGGGTCCGGATCGGGCGTGGCCCGCTCCAGAGTTCGCTCCAGTAGTCCGGGGTGTTGAGGAACAGCCCGAAATATTCTTTCTGCAGATAGGTATGGCGGCGCAGGAAGAACTCGACGGCAAATACCGTCAGGAAAAGGAACACTGGCAGGAGCCGGTCCATCCAGGTTTTCTGTCGTTTCATCGCCGGTCCTCCTTGCTCAGGTTCTGGGCCTGTCCGTCGGGGAAGAGAGCGGCGACGCCCGCTTCCCGATCGGGCACGCGGCCCGCGACGAATTCAGGGATATTGTACGATTTGAGCCGCAGTTGGTTTTCCTCGGGATCCCGCTGCGGCAGCAGGAAGGGCTTGGAGAAATGTCCTTCACCGTCGAAGTGACTGAAAAACAGGCGGGTGTAGCGTCCGTCCAGCCGCCGGCTGCTGAACACCACCCAATGACCGTTGCTCGACCAGCTGTGGTAGCTGTCGGCCTCGTCGCTGTTGAGTTCCTCCGCCGGGCGGATGTCGCCTGTCTCCAGGTCGAGCAGCAGTAGCTGTGCCTCCGGGTGCCAGATGGGAAAGGTGCCGAAGCGGGCGGCGGTCATCAGCATCCATCTGCCGCTGACGCGGGGGAAGGAGCAGGAAAGGGAGTCGCTGCCCCAGATTTCCCGGGGCTCACCGGAGAGCGATCCGTCGGCGAAAGGGGCGGCCATCAGCCGATAGCGGACCTGTCCGCGGGATTGCGGAAGATGGCCAGGGTCGACGGCCTCGCACCAGTAGAGCGTCCGGCCGTCGGGCGACCAGGTGGGGAAGGTCTCCAGGCAGTCTTTCGTATCCACGAGCAACTGGACCGAATCGGTGGCGCTGTCGTAGACGATCAGATCGGATTGCGTGTCGTAGACTTCGATGGGCTGCTGGTTGTGCAAGGTGAAACACTGGCGGGTATCGTTCGATGAAAACACGACGTAGCGCCCGTCAGGATGCCAGGCGGGATAGGTCCCCTGGCGCTGCGGGCCTACGTTGGCCAGGTTCAGGATCCGGACCTGGTCGCCGTCGGTGAAGACGGTGCCGCCGCCTTGTCCGCGGGCGTGGAACAGCATTCGTTCAGGCTGGCGCCGGTCGAAGGTATGGCAGTTCACGCAGCCCAGGTGGTTGGCCCGGTTGGTCACGATGGCTGATTCGTCGAAACTGGCCAGTTCCCGTTGGTACAATCCCATGTTGCGCCAGCTTTCATAGCCGGGCTCGATGAGGCGGTAGGCGATATAGGGGTCGATGGGATCGTTCGAGATGTAGATGGGGAAGGGGGCATAGCGGATGCCCTTGCGGTCCCCGCGCTTCCAGGCGCTGACCGTGGTCCACAGGACGTCGCCCTCACGCTGCTGCTCGAAGCGGAAGCGCCGGCCGTCTTCCATGCGGAAGCGGAGCGGGGCGATGCCTTCGGGCACCGTTACGCCGACATAGTCGGGGAAGATGGGCGGGTAGGCGGCCTCCTCTGCAAACTCGCGCGGACCGCAGGCAGGAGCCAGAAGCAGGGCCGTGGCGAGCAGGAGGATGGCGTATCTTCTGTTCATATTCTCAAAGGTGGTTCAGCAGCCAAAGATACGATTTTATTTGTCTTTTCGGGCGTTTTTTCGTAATTTCGAAGGTTCAAGACTGGGACTGGAGAATGATAAATCATTGAAAATCGATACCATATGTCTGCTACCACGCAACAAACAACCACTTTGCGGGATTCGGCAACCATGCGCTGGATCGCGCTGCTCCTGCTGGCGCTGGGCATGTTCTGCGCCTACATCTTCATGGATATCCTCTCGCCCATCAAAGACCTGATGGAATCCACCCGCGGGTGGGATTCCAAGGCCTTCGGCACGATGCAGGGATCCGAAACCTTCCTCAACGTTTTTGTGTTCTTCCTGATCTTCGCCGGCATCATCCTTGACAAGATGGGCGTGCGCTTCACCGCCGTCCTGTCGGGCGTGGTAATGTTGGTGGGCGGCCTGATCAAGTATTACGCCGTGAGCGAGGCTTTCTTCGGTTCGGGTCTCGAAACCTGGTTTACCAACAACCTGAACTGGCACACCGGTATCGGCTTTATCGACAATATCCTGCCTTTCTATCACGGGATGCCCGCTTCGGCGAAAATGGCGGGACTGGGTTTCATGATCTTCGGCTGCGGCTGTGAGATGGCCGGTATCACGGTCAGCCGCGGTATCGTCAAATGGTTCAAAGGCCGTGAGACGGCCCTGGCCATGGGCTCCGAGATGGCGCTCGCACGCCTGGGCGTGGCCACCTGCATGATTTTCTCGCCGTATTTTGCCAAGCTGGGCGGCGTGATCGACGTGTCTCGTTCCGTGGCCTTCGGCGTTGTGCTCCTGTGCATCGCCCTGATTATGTTCATCACTTATTTCTTCATGGACAAGAAGCTCGACAGCCAGACCGGCGAGGCCGAGGAGAAGGACGACCCGTTCAAGGTCAAGGACATCGGCAAGATTCTCTCGAGTCTCGGTTTCTGGCTCGTCGCCCTGCTCTGCGTACTCTACTACAGCGCCATCTTCCCGTTCCAGAAATATGCGGTCAACATGCTGCAGTGCAACCTGACCCTCACGGAACCGGCTGCGGGCAGCTTCTGGGCCGGTGAAAGTGTGACCATCATCCAGTATATCATCATGCTGGTAGTGGCTGCCTGCGCGTTCTCGAGCAACTTCATCAAAAAGAACAAAGCCCTGAAGACCGGACTGATGGCTGTGGCGATCGTAGCCCTGGTGGTCTACTGCTACATGGGCTTCCAGCGTGGTACCGCCGAAACCATCTTCGCCGTGTTCCCGCTGCTGGCCGTGGCCATTACCCCGATTCTCGGCAGCTATGTGGATCACAAGGGCAAGGCTGCTTCGATGCTGGTCCTCGGCTCCCTGCTACTGATCATCTGCCACCTGACCTTCGCCTTCGTCCTGCCGCTGTTCAAGGGCAACGCCGTGGGCGGCACGATCGTGGCCTATGCCACCATCCTGGTCCTCGGCTCCTCGTTCTCGCTGGTGCCCGCGGCCCTCTGGCCTTCCGTTCCGAAGCTGGTCGACGAGAAGATCATCGGTTCGGCCTACGCTCTCATCTTCTGGATCCAGAACATCGGCCTGTGGCTCTTCCCGATCCTCATCGGCAACGTGCTGACCCGTACCAATGCTCCCGGCACGCCTCCCGACGAACTCAACTACACCTGGGCCCTCGTCATGCTGGCCTGCCTCGGCGTGGCCGCCCTGCTCATCGGCCTCTACCTGAAGGTGGTCGACCGCAAAAAGCATCTCGGCCTGGAGGAACCCAACATCAAGCTATCCAAATAGTATTGCGATATGACAACTGAAACCAAGTCCCTGAAGACAAGCAAGATCGCCTGTTGGCTGGCGCTTGCCTGCCTGGTGGTGCCGATGTTCGGCTCCTACTTCTTCGACGATATGTTTTCCACCGTGTCGCAGATCTTCAAGAATCCGGAGATGCTGCAGCTCGGCTGGAACTCCCAGCAGTTCGGCTTCTATGCCGGCGGCTATTCGTTCCTCTGTGTATGGGGCGGCCTGATCATCTGCGGCATCCTGCTCGACAAGTTCGGCGTACGGATCATCGGTTCCGTGTTCGTAGGACTGATGGTGATCGGTGCAGCCATCGTCACCTGGGCCATCTCGACGCCCGGCCTGGCGCCCGGCACTTCGCTGACCATCGCCTATATCGGCTGCACGTTGTTCGGACTGGGCAGTGAAATTGCCGGCGTGGCGGTCACCCGTTCCATTGCCAAATGGTTCAAAGGCAAGAATGTGGCACTGGCCATGGGCCTGCAGCTGGCCATCGCCCGTATCGGCACGGGCCTGGCCATGCTGCTTGCGCCGGTATTGGTACTCAAGAATCATGTGGAAGGAACGATGTACACGCTCTCCGAAACCAACAAGCCGGCCATCGTGGGTCTGACGCTCCTGTTCATCGGTGCCATCCTCTGGGCCATCTTCGTGGCCATGGATGCCAAATACGACCGGCAGGAAGGTATCGCCACGCAGCGCGGCGAGGTGAAGGAGGAAGACAAGTTCAAGTTCTCCGACATCTGGAAAGTGCTCAGCAATCCGCGTTTCATCATGATCGCCCTGCTGTGCGTGTTCTTCTACTGCTGCGTCATCAGCTTCAAGAAATTCGGCACCTCGATCATCATCCCGCGCTTCGGCCTGGATGCGTCTACGGCCTCCGTGATGATATCGATGATCGCCTTCGCCCCCGTGATCTTCACGCCGCTCTTCGGTGCGCTGGTCGACAAGGTGGGCAAGGCGACGACCTGGATGATCATCGGAGCCGTCCTGGTGCTTTGTGCACACCTGATCATCGGTTTTGCGCCGGGTGTTCCGTTCTACGGCTACCTGTCCATCATCTTCCTGGGCATCGGCTATTCACTGGTTCCTTCCGCCATGTGGCCGACCGTTCCGAAGATCATTCCCGAGAAGAACCTCGGTACGGCTTACTCGATGATCTACTGGATCCAGAACATGGGCATGATGCTCGTCCCGATCTTCGTCGGCCGCATCATGACGAAATACGTTGGCGATGACATCGCTGCCGCCGTCCACTCCGAGTACATCTTCGTATCCCTCGGCGTGGTGGCCATCACCGTTGCGGTCTGCCTCTACTTCAACTCGAAGCAGCACCCAGAACTCAAGATCGACCGGCCGTCGAAAGAATCGGCGTAAACGAATGAGAGCCGCTCACCGAGCGGCTCTCATTTTTTTTTGTCGTCATGCCGGACTTTTGTCGTCATGCCGGACTTTTGTCGTCATGCCGGACTTGATCCGGCATCTCTATTATTTGAACATCGCCATCATCGGGCGGCCGCGCCATTCCTTCGGGATGTTTACGCCGAGGGCGTAGGCCAGGGTAGCGGGAAGGTCGTACTGCATCATGGGCTCTTCGAGGACGTAGCCTTTGCGGATGTTCTTGCCGTAGAGGACGAAAGGCGTCTCGAGATGGGCCATTTCGAGTTTGCCGTGGCCCTTGCCGGAACCGCCATGGTCGGAGGAGAAGACGAAAATGGTATCATCATAGATGCCTGCGTCCTTGGCGGCCTGCAGGATGAGGCCGACCATGCGATCGGTCTCTTCCAGGCAGTCGTAGTATTCGGGGGATTCCCAGCCGCAACGGTGCCCCACTTCATCGACGTCACCGATGTAGAAGGTGAAGAATGTCGGCTTCTTATCGAGGATGTATTTTACGGCCCGCTCCTGCGTGTAGTTTTCCATCGAATAGCCCTCCGGCTCGTGATAGCCCGGGTCATACACATGATAGTCGATGACCACGGTATCGAGCAGCGGTCCGATGCCGTTCCAGTTGTATACGCAGCCCGACTCCGCGTCCGGCCGCTGCTCCCGCAGCAGCGTGTAGATCGTAGGCGGCATACCCCGTCCGTTATCCAGAACTGCCGGAATTTCCGGCTTGGAAGAATTCCATTGGCCGTATCCGTGCTGCTCCGTGGGCAGTCCGTTGAAGATCGTGGCCCAGTTGATGGCCGAAGACGACGGCATCACGGACCGCTTCCCGAGTGTGTAACTTCCTTGCTCCATCATCATTTTGACATTCGGCATCCGCGCCAACAGGGCGGGATCCTTGAAAGCAGGCGTTGACACGCCGTCCACGCCGATGAAGATTACATGTTTGGCCTTCGGCTTCACGCCCCCGCAGGAAACCACCATGCAGGCTCCGGCCAGAAGGGTCAGGACAATCAGAAGAAAACGTTTCATAATCATTCGTATTTCTACTATAAAATATTCTTTGGCGACATCCTGTCCATGGCCAACATCGCCTATGTCCTTCGGAAAACGACGAATCCGGGGCTTTTGACGCCGACGCTGAAACAACTGTCATCCCTCGACGCAGGTTATCGGGACAGCGCTTCCTCCACCGCCGCATAAATATCGTCGCCGCGGAGGCCCCGTTTCAGGATGGTGCCGTCAGGGGCGAAAAGGATGACGTGCGGAATGGCGGAGATGCCGTAGATTTCCGCGGGAATCTTCTGCGCGTCAAGAATCTGGTGCCAGGGCATGTCGAGTTGTTGAAGGGCAGCCACAGTATCGTCACGCTTGTCGCTGACGGCGATGCTCACGACATCGAAGCGATCGCCGGCGAAAGTTTCCCAGGTCTTCTTGATATACGGCATTTCGGCCTTGCAGGGACCGCACCAGGAAGCCCAGTGGTCGAGCAGGATGAATTTGCCGCGTCCCACGTAATCGGACAGTTTCACGTCCGTACCGTCGGGATTTCCGCCGGTAACCGTGTAGTCCGTAAACATCCGGCCGGGCGCCGTTCGCTGCTGCAGTTCGATGGCATCGCAGGCTTTCTTGACCAGGCTGAAATCACGGACCTTGTCGGATACCTGCGCATGGAGGGCCATAAAGCGGGCCGTATCCACATATGAGAGATCCTCGAGCGCCAGCGCACCGACAAGATTGTCGCGGTTGGCCATCACGACCGAATCGGCCAACGCCGCTTTCTCTTCGCGCTGGTCCCGCCGGTATCCGTAAAACCTTTTGTGGAAGGCCATGTAATCGTCCACCATCGGTGTGCCGGAGCAGACCCGTTCATCGATGTCGGCCGTGACCGTGCCGGGTTCCAGGATCAGGTGGACGCGGGTTTTCTCCCGCCCCACATAGACATAGACCGGCTCCTTCACGGTCCCGGAAAAGGAGAAGCGACCGTCTTTCACGGTGGTCGTCCCCAGCGTATCACGGGCGTCTATGTCAATCAGATAAACTTCCGTACCGTCGGCTGTCGTGAAGATACCGTCGATCGTGTATGTCGGCTTGCTGCAGGATAAGCATCCCAGGAACATAGCGGTCATCAGCGCCGCCTGTTTCAGTGACAGTTTCATGATAATCGGAATTTAGAAAAGTTCTTTCTCTTTGATGTCCTTCACCCGGAGCTGGATGTTGGCGATGCCGCGGTAGTAGTTCTCGGCGATGGAGTAGCAGATGTCGACGGGGTTGCCAGCCTGCATATGTTCGAAATGCTCGGAGAGATTGAAGGCGATGGCGGAGATGTGGTGGTAGGGCTCGTCTTCCTGGATGAGTTCGAGCTTCAGGTGCTTGAGGTCGCCGCCGTCGGCGGCACCCACCTTGCGGCCGTTGCCGTTGTCGTAGACATTCTCCGTGATGAAGACCGGCGACTGGTTGCCGGGCCCGAAGGGCTGGAACTGCTTGAGCAGCCTGAAGAACTTGGGCGTGATCTGGTTGAAGTCGAGGTAGGAGTCGATGTCGACCGTCGGCGTCATCACCACGTTCTGGATCTTGGCGGCGACGGTGGCCTCGAAACGTTCGCAGAAGGTCTCGAAATTTTCTTCCTTGATGGTCAGGCCGGCGGCGTACATGTGGCCGCCGAAGTTCTCCAGCAGGTCGGCGCAGCTCTCGATGGCGTCGTAGAGGTCGAAACCGGCGATGGATCGGGCACTGCCCGTGATGAAGCCGTTCGACTTGGTCATCACGATGGTCGGCCGGTAATAGGCCTCCACCAGGCGCGAGGCGACAATGCCCACGACACCCTTGTGCCAGGAAGGATTGTAGACGATGGTAGATTTTCGCACGGCGAAATCGGGCATTTCGGCCACCATCTTGAGAGCCTCTTCGGTAATTTCGCGGTCGATCTTCTTGCGGTCGTTGTTGTGTTCGTTGATGGCGGCACCGATCTCAAGGGCCTCGTTGTCATCGCGGGCCGTTAACATATCCACGGCTGTCCGGCCGCTCTCCATGCGTCCGGCCGCGTTGATGCGGGGACCGATCTTGAACACGATCTCGTCGATGGTGATGCGGTGCTTCTCCAGTCCGGAAAGCTTGATGATGGGCACCAGGCCCTTGCGGGGATTCTCGTTGAGCTGTTTCAGGCCGTAATAGGCCAGCACCCGGTTTTCGCCCGTCACCGATACGAGGTCGGAGGCAATGCTCACCACAAGCAGGTCGAGCAGGGTCTGGTATTCCTCGAAGGGGATACCGTGCCGGTTGGCATAGGCCTGCACCAGCTTGAAACCCACACCGCAACCCGAAAGGTCGTCGAAAGGATAGGTGCAGTCCTCGCGCTTGGGATCAAGCACGGCCACGGCCGGGGGCAGCTCCACATCGGGGAGATGGTGGTCGCAGATGATGGCGTCGATCCCCAGTTTCTGGGCGTATTTGACTTTCTCGACCGCCTTGATGCCGCAGTCGAGCGTGATCAGCAGGGTGCAGCCGTGTTCCTTGGCCGTGTCGATGCCTTTGTACGACACGCCGTATCCTTCGTCGTAACGGTCGGGGATGTAGTATTCGATGTTCGGGTCGAACTGCCGGAAGAAAGAGTAAACGAGCGAGACGGCCGTGGTGCCGTCCACGTCGTAGTCACCATAAATCAGGATGCGTTCCTTGTCGCGCATCGCCCGGTCCATGCGGTCCACGGCCTTGTCCATGTCTTTCATCAGGAAAGGATCGTGCAGCATGCTCAGGTCGGGGCGGAAGAACTCGCGGGCCTTGGCGAAGGTATCGATGCCCCTCTGCACAAGCAGGTTGGCCAAAACCTGGTCGATCCCCAGCTCCTGTGCGAGCTGGCGGACGGCAGCGGGATTGCCCTGCTCCTTGACGACCCATTTCTTTTCGATACCCATAAATTACTCCAATATTCTGCAAATATAACAAAAATGTCGGGCATTACACAAAAAAACACTAACTTTGTCGACCTAAACTTAGCAATCAGATGGAAATCACCGACCTCAACGAACAGGAACTCAATAGACGCGCTTCGCTGCAGAAGCTTCAGGAACTGGGCATCAATCCCTATCCCGCAGCAGAATTCAAAGTCAACACGACCACGGAAGAGATCAAGGCCGGTTACGACCCCGACAAAGGTAATTTCAACGACGTCGTCATCGCAGGCCGCCTGATGAGCCGCCGCATTATGGGCGCAGCCTCTTTCATCGAACTGCAGGACGACTGCGGCCGTATCCAGGTATACGTCAAGCGCGACGAAATCTGCCCGGGCGAAGACAAGACCCTGTACAACACCGTCTTCAAGAAACTGCTCGACATCGGCGACATCATCGGCATTGAGGGCTACGCCTTCATCACCCAGACCGGCGCCCTCTCCATCCATGCCAAGAGCCTCACCGTGCTGAGCAAGTCGCTGCGCGTACTGCCTATCGTCAAGACCGACGCCGACGGAACCGTCCACGATGGCTTCACCGACCCGGAACTCCGCTACCGGATGCGCTATGTCGACCTGGTCGTGAATCCGCAGGTGAAAGATATCTTCTTCAAGCGCACGAAGATCATCAATACGATGCGCGAGTATTTCAACGAGCACGGCTATCTGGAGGTGGAGACCCCGATCCTGCAGTCCATCCCGGGAGGTGCCACAGCCCGTCCGTTCATCACCCACCACAACTACCTTGACATTCCGCTCTACATGCGTATTGCCAACGAACTTTACCTGAAACGACTCATCGTAGGGGGCTTCAAGGGCGTGTATGAGTTTGCCAAGGACTTCCGCAACGAAGGCATGGACCGCACCCACAACCCGGAATTCACCTGCATGGAAATCTATGTTGCGTACAAGGACTACAAGTGGATGATGAAGTTCGTGGAAACGATGCTCGAGCGCATAGCCATTGCCATCAACGGCAAGACGAAATTTGAAGTATGGGGCAACGAGATCGAGTTCAAGGCACCTTACCGCAAGCTGCCGATGCTCGAGGCCATCAAGGAATATGCGGGCGTGGACATCGCCGGCATGGACGAAACGCAGCTGCGCGAAACCTGCAACCGGCTCAATGTGCCCATCAAGCCTGAAATGGGCGTAGGCAAGCTCATCGATGCCATTTTCGGAGAATATTGCGAGAAAAACCTCGTACAGCCCACTTTCATCATCGACTATCCCGTGGAGATGAGCCCGCTGACCAAGCGTCACCGCGAAAATCCGGCCCTGACCGAGCGCTTCGAACTCTTCGTCAACGGCAAGGAACTGGCCAATGCCTACAGTGAGCTCAACGACCCCATCGACCAGCTCGACCGTTTCAACGAGCAGGTGAAGCTCAAGGATGCCGGCGATGATGAAGCCATGTACATCGACATGGACTTTGTCCGCGCCTTGGAATACGGTATGCCGCCGACCTCCGGCCTGGGCATGGGCATCGACCGGCTGACCATGATGATGACCAATTCTTCCACGATCCAGGACGTCCTTTTCTTCCCGCAGATGCGTCCCGAAAAGACGGCCCCGAAGGAAGAGAAAAGCGAATAGATGCATGGCGGAGCTGCTTACCTCCCCGCAGAATCCCAAGATCAAGGATCTCCTCAACCTGGAGACCAAGTCCCGCGAGCGCAAAGCCCGCGGGCTCTTTGTCGTGGAGGGGCGGCGCGAATACCAGCGTGCCTGCGCTGCCGGCTGGCACGCGGAAACGCTTTTTGTCCGGGAAGGCGAGCCCGAAGCCGAAAAGGCCGATTTCCTGGTCAGTGAGCGGCTTTACGAGAAGATAGCCTGCCGGGGCGGTACCGAAGGCATTGTGGCCGTGATGCAGGTGCCTGAGCGCCGGCTCGACGACCTGAAGCTTTCCTCCTCACCGCTGGTGCTGGTATTGGAAAGTGTCGAGAAACGATCCGCTCACGGACCTCTACAATCCCAACCTGATCCGGGCCAGCCTGGGCGCCCTCTTTTCGGTGCAGACCGTTGCCTGCCGTTCGGAAGAGGCCTATGCCTGGCTCAGCGAACACGGACTGACCATCCTGACAGCCCAGCTGCAGGATTCCCGCATCTACTATGATACCGATATGGTCCGCCCCACGGCCATCGTTTTCGGTACCGAAGACAAAGGTCTTTCTTCTTTCTGGCGTGAAAGGGCCGATGCCCACATCCGCATTCCCATGGCCGGTGCGATGGACTCGCTCAACGTATCGGTCTCGGCTGCCATCCTCGCCTTTGAGGCGGTTCGCCAGCGCAACCAGCAAACATCCAGACTATGAAATACGGACTGATTGGATACCCCATCTCACACAGCAAGAGTCCTGAACTTTTCCGTGCTGCCTATACGGACCACCCGGAACTGAGCTACGACCTGATTGAGGAAGACGATTTTGAAAAGGCCTATCGGCGTTTTCTCCAGGAATACGACGCTGTCAACGTTACAGCCCCGTTCAAGGGCGACGCCTTCCGGAAGGTCGAAGTGGCAGACACCATTGCGCGGGAATTGTTTGCCGTCAACATCCTCAAGAAGAAAGACGGGAAAATCTATGGTTACAACTCCGATTTCTGGGCATTGCAGCGATTGCTCCGCCCCTACGCCGGCACACCCCGTCCGAACGTGCTGGTCATCGGATGTGGCGGCGCAGCCAAAGCTGCGGCATTGGCGGCGCTCAAGCTCAAGATGTCGGTCCGGGTAGCCAACCGCGATTTTCGCAAGGCACGTGAATTCTGCTTCACGGGAGGAGGAATGATTCCGCTCCGGCTGGAGCAGGTTCCCGCACAGATGGCGTCCATCCAGATTCTTATCTATGCCCTGCCTGTGAAAATCGACCTGGTCGACACGCTTCCCCTGGAGGGAAAAGTGGTGGTGGAAGCCAACTACAAGGATCCCTGCCTGAAAGATCGTTGCGCCGAAGCCGGCGCCACCTACATCTCCGGCATGGACTGGCTCGTCGGACAGGCTATCGAAGGTTATCAGCTGATGACGGGTCTCCAACCTGACGCTGAGCGTGTCAAGGCCTGCTGCGCCCTTTAATATCATTACAACTATGAAGACACCCATCTTCATCCTGTTTTTTTTTAATGGCAGGAGTGGTCGCCTATCTGGGATATCGACTTCATCGCCAAAAGAAAGACTTACAGGATCTTCTCAATTTCATCGTTACTGAAAAGAAACGGGTCGGCCCTGCCACCCGAAATCTTATGGACCTGCTGTCGGACATCGCCAATGCCTCGGCAGAGAGTGGAGAAAACCATTATTTGCTGGCCAAACGGCTCCATCATATCCTGTTATCGCCGCGCGGCGAAGGACGCTCCATCAAGGGAGACTACCTTTACCTGGCCGATCTTTACAATGAAGGGCTGCTGACCTGGCTGCGAAAGGAATATCCTGATCTGACCTCCAACGAGGTCGTGTTGTGCGCCATGCTCACGCTTGGGCTCGAGCCGCCCTGCATCAGCAAGGTGCTGGGTTACGACCACGAACACACCTTCTATAACAAACGGGCGGAAGTACGCAAGAAACTGCGTCTGGATCACAACGATCCCCTGGAAGGGTTCCTGGCCGGGCAGGCCGAACGGCTGGAACAACAGCACAAAGCCTTTATCCGTCAACTGACAGAGCGGTACTAAGCCGCTGACGACGGCTGCACCGCCGACCATTATGAACCGCGCAGCGGGCCTGGACCGCCAGGTGGTGCGGCCGTCAATTTAAATTTGCTCGAATCCGGAATATTGTTTATTTTTAGCGAAAATTTAAGAGCTATGGCACTGAATAAAGTATTACTGATTGGAAACGTAGGGAAGGATCCTGAAATCAGACATCTTCAAGGCGGCGCTTCGGTCGCCACCATTACGCTGGCTACCAGCGAACGATACAAAGACCGCAATGGCGAATCGCGCGAACTGACCGAATGGCATACCATCATCGCCTGGCGCCAGCTGGCCGACCTGGCCGAAAACTATATCCGCAAGGGCAGCCAGATTTTTGTGGAAGGCCGCATCCGCAGCCGCAGCTGGGACGACCAGAACGGGCAGAAACGCTATGTCACCGAAATCCAGGCCGACAGCATCCAGCTCCTCGGCAAGCGCGGCGACAACGCCGGCACGCCGGCCCAGCCGCAGCCGCAGCCGCAGAACTATGGCGGTGGCTACAACGCCCCCGCCCAGCCGCAACCGCAGCAGACCACCCCGATGGTCAACCCTGCCGACCTGACCGACGACGGCAGCGACGATCTGCCGTTCTGAATCGGGCTTCAAACCCTTATGAAACGCAGCCGATGTCCCCAAAACCGGGACATCGGCTGCGTTTTTAACGGGATTTGCTACGGATGTCCCCGTTTTGGGGACATCGGCGACGCTGGCGCTACAACTCCCTTAAAGACACGGCAAACCCGCCGCTGCGGGCCATGCGGAGGTCGAGGACGGTGGAGGCATCCACGGTCCTTTTCGTGATGGTGTAGGCCTGGGGATTCGTCTCGTAATCGGCGTCGGGGGCGTCGGCGTAGATGGTGGCTTCGTATTTCAGGCCGGGCTGCAGGAAGTCGAGCTTGACAGAGACGTCACGGGCATCCTCGCCGGTGATGCCGCCCACGTACCAGACGTCATGCTCCCGGCCGTCGGGATGGACAAACTCCCAGACGCTCGACTTGCCGCTCCAGCGCCCGGAATTGAGCGTCGCCATTTTCGGATGGCGTGCAGTGACGATGTAGGCACCCGGTTCCGCCATCAGGTAGAGGCTCTTGTCCCAGTCGACCGCCACGTCCCTGATGAACTGGAAGGCGTCCATGAAACGGGCGTAGTTCTCCGGCAGGTCGGCGGCCATCTGCAGCGGCGAATAGAAGGTCACGTAGAGGCCCAGCTGGTTGCAGATGGTGTGGCGCATCTTCCCGGTCTCTCCGGGGGCCGTGATGGAAATATCCTGCTCGAAGATGCCGGGGGTGAAGTCCATCGGGCCGCCTTGCAGGCGCGTGAAGGGCAGGATGGCGGTGTGTCCGGGAGGAACGTCTGCCATGAACTCGTTGCCCATGGCGCTCTCGTTGCCAATCATGTTGGGCCAGGTGCGGTACAGGCCGGTGGGGCGCACGGCCTCGTGGGCGTTGACCATGATGTGATGTTTTGCAGCTTCGACCACGGCATAGTGGTAGTGGTTGATCAGCGGCTGGCTGTAATGGTGCTCGCCGTAGGGAATGATGTTGCCTACGTAGCCGCTCTTGACGGCGTCGTAGCCGTATTGATTCATCAACGTATAGGCCTTTTCCATCCAACGCTCGTAATTGACGGTTGAAGAGGAAGTTTCGTGATGCATGATCAGCCGGATTCCCTTGCTGTGCGCATAGGCGTTGAGTCCGGGCAGGTCGAAGTCGGGGTAGGGCGTGATGAAGTCGAACACGAAGTCTTTCTGGGCGCCGAACCAGTCTTCCCAGCCTTCGTTCCAGCCTTCGATGAGCAGCGCGTCGAAGCCGTTCTCCGCTGCGAAGTCGATGTAACGGCGTACGTTCCCGTTGTTGGCGCCGTGGCGGCCATGCGGCTTGGCGTGCGCGTAATCCGTGATGCCGAGCTGCACGGAGGGGAAGTCGGAGGTATAGGACCAGTGCGACTTGCCGGTGATCATCTCCCACCACACGCCCATGTATTTCGTGGGATGGATCCAGCTCACGTCGTCCAGCACGCAGGGATCGTTGAGGTTGAGGATCAGGCGGGAGGCCAGTACGTCGGTGGCGCCGGTGCAGACCTGCACCGTGCGCCAGGGGCTTACGCACGGGGCCTGAAGCCGGCCCTTGACGCCTTCGGCGTCGGGCGTCAGATGAATCTGGAAGGTGCGGTTATCTTCTTCCAGCACCAGGTTCGCGGTGGGATAGTCGAGCACGCGGGCCTCGTGGAGATTGATGTACAGGCCGCTGTCGGTTTTCATCTGCAGGGCGGTCTGGACGGCCCGGTTCGAGATGGCGGCCTGCGAGGCGTTGTAAGGCCGCGGTACGGAATTGAAACGCGGAATTTCGGAGATCCGCGATTCGGTATAGCTGTATTCCTGGGTGTCGTAGTCGCCGCTGATCCACCAGGCCGTATGGTCGCCGGAAAGGGCGAATTCCGTCATCTCTTCAGCTACTTTAAAGTAAATCAGCTTGTTCTCCATCGGAAACTCGTAGCGGAAGCCCAGGCCGTCGTCGTAGAGCCGGAAGCGGATGTTCATGGCGACGCCGTCCTCTTTTTTGAGGCTGACCAGCAGCTCGTTATAGTGGTTCCGTATCTGTGCTTCCTCGCCCCAGACGGGTTCCCAGGTTTCATCGAGGCTGTCGAAGGTGGAGCCTGTCAGGCTGAAGCCTTCGGTGAGATCGTCCCGGCCGATAAGCGTATAGCCGAGGCGGGAGGGAAGGATGACGGCTTCGCCGGCCCGGGAGAGGGCATACTGGGGCACGCCGTCGACGACGGCGAAGCGCAGTTCAAGCTGGGTGTCGGGGCTTCGGAGCACGAGGGCGTCGGCGGGCAGCTGCGGGGTTTTGTGCTGGCAGGCGCCGAGCAGGGGTAGGAGGGCTAGGAGAAGGAGGAGGCGGGTTGTTTTCATAGGGAGGAGATGGTGGCGGACAGGTCGGCGATGACTTGTTCGTAATCGGTTGTGTTGATGGGGAATATGATATCTGCAGCCGCGGCGTACAAGGGACGGCGCGCGTCGTAGAGTGCGCGGATCTGGGCCATGGAAAGGCCGCGGACGACGGGCCGGTCGGCATTGCCGATTTCGGAAATGATGATGGCGAAGTCGGTGTCGAGCCAGATGAGTTTCGCGTGCTCCTTCAGCAGGTGAAGGTTTTCTTCGCGCAGGATGGTGCCGCCGCCCAGGGCCAGCACCTGGTCGGTATCAGTCTGCAGGGTCTCGGCGAGCATCGCTTTCTCGATTTCCCGGAAGGCCGCCTCACCCTGCGCTGCGAAGATCTCGGCCGGCGTGCCGAAGCGTGTCGCAATGACTTCGTCAAGGTCGACGAAATCCCAGCCGAGCCGCTCCGCCGCCGCCCGCCCGAACGTCGTCTTCCCGCTTGCCATAAAACCAGTCAGCGCTGCAATCATCAGAACAACGTGGGTTCTTGGGGGTTGGACCAGTCGGTAAGGTCTTCTTCTGGGGTATCCGGCATCGGTTCGTCGGCATCAGGGTCCTCATCGGCAGGCGTTTCTTTGACCAGCGGCTCCACGAACACAACGCTCCTGACCTCCAGTGACGACACCTTCTTGCCCTTCGCCCGGAACCCTTTCTTGCCGATAAATTCATCGACATCAATCAGTTCCGGCTCTTTACCGGCATTCTTTCCTTTGAAACTTACCTCTATCTGCGGCCAACGGTCCTCGCTCATGTCCAGGAACTTGGAACCCTTGCCATCGGCGATGAAACTCACGGCGATGCCATTGTTCGGTTCGAAACTGAAGCGCTTGACATAGTAGGCCTTCGCCGGACCGTCGTAATAAAGCACCGACACTGTCTTGTCCGGATCGAATTTCTCGACCCGCATGATATCGCCCTGGAAGTGCGTGCTCAGGTCGAAGCCCGTGGTATAGTAACTGCCATCCTTGCACAGGACCAGGATCTGGTCGCCGTCGGTGAATTCGCCCAGATACAGGCCGCGGCCCGCATCGTTGAGCCGGTAGATGTCCTCATCGAGCCAGATGCGCTTCCCGGCCAGCGTTGAGACGCCCTTTGATTTGAGGGTGATGCGCTGGATGATATTCTTGGAGGTGACTACGTTGCCACGGGTGGTGCGGCCCTTGATGGCCAGGTCGGCGAAATTGTATTCGTCCACCAGCTTCTTGAGTTTCGGACGCGGGCGGTACTGGATGCGGAGCACTTCGGCCTCACCGTTGCTGTTGGCGGTGAACCAGAGCACCGTGGAACCCGGCTTGCCCTGCGTCAGGTCGTACTCCTTGTCGCGTGTGATGCCCGTGATGGCGAAGCGTTTGGCGTAGTACACGCCGCCCGCCTTCCCGTCGCGGTAGATGACGTTGTAGACGGTACGCTCGTCGCGGCGGTTGAACACCGCGGCGTGGATGATGTCCTTGCCGATGAAAGCCTTGTCCTTGACACGCGTCACCAGGTACTTGCCGTTCTTCATGAAGACCACGATTTCGGCGATGTCCGAGCAGTCGCAGATGTATTCCGCACCGTCGATCTTCTTGGGATCGGTACCCACGAAGCCGTCGGCCTTGTTGGCATAGAGCTTGGCGTTGAGGGTGATGACCTTTTCGGCCTCGATGTTCTCGAAGGTCGTGATTTCGGTCTTGCGCGGGAAACGGGCGCCGTATTTCCGCTTGAGCTGCTGGAAATAACGGATGGTGTATTCGGTGAGATGCTCGAGGTTGTTGCGGACTTCGTCGATGTCGGCTTCGATGCCGCGGATGCGCTCCTCGGCGGCCTTGATGTCGAAACGGGAAATCTTGCGCACGGGCTTCTCCACCAGTTTGGCGATGTCTTCGGAGGTGATGGGGCGCCGCAGCAGCGACTGGTATTTGTTCATTTCCCGGTGTACGTCCTGCAACTGTTCCTCCCAGGTAGCCGCGTCGTTTTCCAGGATGCGGTACACCTTCTGCTCGAAGAAGATCTTCTCGAGGCTCGACCAGTGCCAGTCGCCCTCCAGTTCGTCGAGGAGGATCGTGAGCTCCTGCTGGAAGAGGTCTTTGGTGTGGAAGGCGTTGAAGCGGAGGATTTCGTCGACTCCCATGAAGTGTGGCTTGCGGTCCATGATCACGCAGGCGTTGGGGGAGAGGGCCACCTCGCAGTTGGTGAAGGCGTAGAGGGCGTCGATGGTCTTGTCGGGCGAGACTTCGTTCTGGAGCGTGATGTTGATCTCCACCGTGTCGCTCGACATGTCGTCGGCTTTCTTGATCTTGATCTTGCCCTTGTCGTTGGCCTTGATGATGGAATCGATCAGGCTTTCGGTGGTCTGGCCGAAGGGGATTTCCGTGATGGTAAGCGTACGCTTGTCGGTCTTGACGATGCGGGCGCGGATCTTGACCTTGCCGCCGCGCAGGCCGCGGTTGTAGCGCGAGCAGTCGATCAGGCCGCCGGTGGGGAAGTCCGGATAGAGTTCGAAAGGCTGGCCCTTGAGTGCGGCGATCGAGGCGTCGAGCAGTTCGTTGAAGTTGTGGGGCAGGATCTTGACAGAAAGGCCCACGGCGATGCCGTCGGTGCCCTGCGCGAGCAGCAGCGGGAACTTCATCGGCAGGACCACCGGTTCCTGGTTGGTACCGTCGTACGAGGGCACCCATTCGGTGATTTTCTTGTTGAAGGCGACTTCCAGCGCGAACTTGCTCAGCCGGGCCTCGATGTATCGGGAGGCAGCGGCTGCGTCGCCCGTGTAGATATTGCCCCAGTTGCCCTGGGTGTCGATCAGGTATTCTTTCTGGCCCAGGCCCACGAGGGCGTCCTTGATGGAGGCGTCACCGTGGGGGTGGTATTTCATGGTGTCGCCCACGATGCCGGCCACTTTGTGGTAATGGCCGTCCTCCACTTTCTGCATCGCATGCAGGATGCGGCGCTGCACCGGCTTGAGGCCGTCTTCGATGTGGGGCACGGCGCGGTCGAGAATCACATAGGAGGCGTAGTCGAGAAACCACTCCCGGTACATGCCCGAGAGCTTGTACTTGTTCTCGCCTTCCGCCACCAGGCGGTCGAACTTGCCTTGGGCAGGGTCGATGGCGTCCTCGTCCACGGTCTGGTCTACCTCCTCCTCTTCTTCGGGGAGTTCCTCGCTTCTTTCGTCCAGTTCGTCAAAGTCGTCCTCTTCTTTCATGGTCACTTGCCTTTAGTCCTGAATATATCCGAATTTCTTGAGCATTTTCTTGTCTTCCCGCCAATTGGGCTCCACCTTCACGAAAACCTGCAGGAATACTTTCTTCTGAAAGAAATCTTCCATCTCGAGGCGGGCCTGCGTGGCCACGCGCTTGAGCGCACTGCCGCCTTTTCCGATGATGATGCCTTTCTGTGAGTCGCGCATCACGTTGATGACGGCCCCAATGTCGTAGCGTTCTTCTCCTTCCTTGAACTGCTCGATCACCACCTCGGTGCAGTAAGGGATTTCCTTGTCGTAGTTCTCCAGGATCTTCTCGCGGATGATCTCCGAGGCGAAGAAACGCATGCTCTTGTCGGTGAACTGCTCCTTGTCGAACCACGGCGGGCTGACCGGCAGTTTCGCGATGATGCTGTCGAGGATGCCTTCCAGGTTGAATTTTTCCTTGGCGGAGACGGGGAAGATCTCGGCGGCGGGCACCAAGGCCTGCCACTCCTCGATGAGCCGCAGTACGGTGGGCTGGTCGCTCAGGTCGATCTTGTTGAGCACGATGATCACGGGGCAGGTGAGTTTCTGCAGTTTCTCAATATACTCCGCGTTCTTGTCTTTCTTCTCAACGACGTCGGTCACGTAGAGGATGACGTCGGCGTCGCCGATGGCCACGTCCACGAAATCGAGCATGCTCTGCTGCAGGGCATAGTTGGGCTTGAGGATGCCCGGCGTATCGGAGAAGACAATCTGCCAGTCCTCGCCGTTGACGATGCCCATGATGCGGTGGCGGGTGGTCTGGGCCTTGGATGTCACGATGGAGAGATTTTCGCCCACCAGCGCGTTCATCAGCGTCGACTTGCCGACGTTCGGATTGCCGATGATGTTGACAAATCCGGCGCGGTGCTGCTGCCGGGGTTGTTTCTGTGTCTGCTTGTCCATCATTCGAAAGCCCCCATTTTCAGCAGTCCGATCTCTTTCTCGTCGAGGAAGCGCCAGGCGCCGCGGCGCAGGTTCTTCTTGGTCAGGCCGGCGAAATACACGCGGTCGAGTTTCTTGACTTTGTAGCCCAGGTGTTCGAAGATGCGGCGTACGATGCGGTTGCGGCCCGAATGGATCTCCAGGCCCACCTGCGTCTTGTCGCCCTCCACGTAGGAGAGGGCGTCGGCGGCGATGGGGCCGTCCTCCAGTTCGATGCCCGAGAGAATGGCGTCGAAATCTTCTTTCCGCAGGTTCTTGTCGAGAGTGGCGTGGTAGATTTTGCGCACCTGGTGCTTGGGATGGGTGAGCTTGTCGGCCAGGTCACCATCGTTGGTGAACAGCAGCACGCCCGTGGTGGCTTTGTCGAGCCGTCCTACCGGGTACACGCGTTCCGGGCACATACTCTTGGAAATGAGGTCCATCACCGTGCGGTCGGCGTGGGGGTCGGAGAGGGTGGTGACGAAATCCTTGGGCTTGTTCATCACCAGGTAGACTTTCTTCTCGCCCTTGATGCGGGAGCCGTTGAAGCGGATTTCATCCTTGCTCGGGTCGACCTTGGTGCCGAGTTCCGTGACGCGGACGCCGTTGACGCTCACCAGTCCGTTTTCGATGAACGTATCGGCTTCCCGGCGCGAGCAGATGCCGGAGTTGGCGATGTATTTGTTGAGGCGCACGAGCCCGTCGTCTTCTACGGGTCGGGTCTGTTTCTTCGGTTTGGTCTTGTCGGTATAGGTCTTGCGGGCAGGCCGCTTTTCGCGTTCGTCCTTGTCGTAGGAGCGGCGCGGTTTCGCACTGTGGGTCGGCGACGTCTGTCGATTCTCATCGGTTTTGCGACGGACGTATGGTCTCTTGTTTTCCATTCTTACGGATTTGTGATATCTTCAAAAAAACGAAACAATTAGCGCTGAAAGGCTGTCAATCATCATAGCAAGGGTCATCAGGGTCATTGGTACCACCGCCTCCTCCTTCTCCGATGATAATACTTTCTTCAATCTCTTGATTATAGAAGTCAAGTTCGTTCCAAGGACAATGCGAACAATAGTAATAACCACTTTCATTTTGCTGGAGATCACAGCCGCATTGAGGGCAGATATAATGACTCCCTTCTTTGGTTTTCAAATCGCTTAATATTCCATAAGCCTTAAAAATATAATAGTGTAGCCGGAAATCAATGCGTTCGCGAGTATGCTTTGATGTTCCATAATAAAGGTCATCTGTCTTTTTTCCGAAGGAGTATCGCTGCAATTTGATAATATTACCGTTCAAATCGGAATAGATTTCCAGTCCGGAGAAGTCTTCTCGAAATCCATTATTATGGAATCCCCTATAGAGTTCATCTTCGTAGGAATCCTTATATTTGTCCCGAGAATCCCGAAAAGGAATGAAAAAGTGGTTGTATACCCCTGTGTCGCCATTCTCCAGTGATTTGATAACTGTGATGGAATGATGACAACGGGTTAGGTAAAAACCCTGCCCATCTTGACTCAATACAAAGTATCGTCTTTTTTCGGAGACAGGGATGTCAATAGACTCTACTTCGTCAGTTTTGGTTGGCAAAGCCATATTCCAGATAGGAGCAAACGACACTCGATAAAACATATTTGACTTTTCTTTGCCAGAAGGCGATTTTGTTATCTCCTGAGAGATAGCGTCGTCAAAAAGGATGCGGGCCTCGGCAATGGATAAGGATGAATTGTCGTAGACTTTCTCATTTTCGGCAGAACACCCCCAAAGCCAGAGAATGGAAATGAAAAATAGTTGGGCTATGTACATATTATTGGGGGTTTTGCGACGGCCGTATGGTCTCTTGTTTTCCATGGGCGTATAAAATACGCATTTTAATCATGCAAAATTAGTTAAAACCAAAGGAATTTCCTATTTTTGAAAGTCAAATCTTCTGGAGGATCTGTGATGAGAGATTTTTACCTGTTCGCCCTGGACGCTTTTTCGACCAACCGCCGCCGTTTTCTGCTCACGGTGGCCATTATCGCCATTGGCGTGGCCTCCCTGGTCGGCATCGAAACGGCCGTGGACGTGCTGACCAGCCAGGTGGTCGGCAGTTTCGACAAACTGGGCGCCGGGCTGCTGACCATCCGACCCAGGCCCGACGCCCCTCCCATCGGTTTTCGGCAGGCATACGCCTTCCGTCATTCCGGGCATGACCCGGCATCTCGTGTCACTGTCTGGACCCCCATGCAGGACGCAGCCATCGTCCGTGGCGGCGGCCGTACGACCGATCCGGTGGTCCATGTGCTCGCCGTCGACGAGAGTTACCTGCTGGTCCAGGGATTGCGGCTGGCCGGCGGCCGCCACTTTTCGCCTTACGAAGTGGAAGGTCATTCCCCGGTGGCACTGCTGGGCGACAACGTCCGTCGACGGCTCTACGGCGAAAGTGACGGGCTGGGGGAGATGGTGTCGGTCGATGGCCTGCGACTGCAGGTCATCGGGGTGCTGGAGCGGCAGGGTGCCGTATTCGGCACAGGACTCGACGATGCCTTGCTGATGCCCATCAGTTCCAGTGCTGAAGATTGTCAGATCACCCTTCGCGCGGCGCAGGGACATCTGCACCCGGCGATGCTGCAAGCCGGCAGCCGGATGGCCACGATCCGGCGCCTTCCGCTGGGAGCAGAACCCGATTTCGAGATCGTGGAGGCCGACGGTGCCGCGTCGACGCTGGCATCCCTTCGGTCGAAGCTCTCGCTGGCGGCGCTGGCCATCGGCCTGGTGACGATGCTCGGGGCGGCGGTCGGCCTGATGAACAGTCTGTTGGTCTCCGTCAAGGAGCGGACGCGCGAAATCGGGACGCGGCGGGCGCTGGGCGCCCGTGCACGCGACATCGCGCGTCAGTTTCTGGCCGAGGCCCTGCTCATTGGCCTGCTGGGCAGTGCCGCCGGCGTGGTGCTGGGACTGCTGCTGGGCAATCTGGTGGCGCTTTCGCTCGAAGGCTGTTTCACGGCGCCCTGGGGCTGGATGGCCGCCGGTGTTCTCCTTGCCGCCGTCGTCAGCCTCTCCTCCGGTCTTCTTCCCGCAAGAAGAGCCGCCCGCCTCGATCCCATCGAAGCCCTCCGCAGCCTCTAGCGGGTTTTATCCGTAAATTTAGCTTTTTCAGTAGTTTTTTCATAAATTTGCTTGATTTCCCTATAACGGACGAAGACCTGCCTATGAGAAAGAAACTCCTGACCATTGTTTCCACGCTCTTTGTATACGCCATTCCCGTCTTCTGTATCGTGAATGGGCAACCCTTGACCGCCGTGCTCAGGGATCTCCGCTCCGAACTGAAGATGACCGTTGAACAAAGCGTAGCGGAACAAACACTTTTTGAAAAGGATTACGATCGTCAGCATCAGCGGATGATCAATGTGATCACGGCGTCCAACGAGTTGTCCCTTCTCCTGTACACCCAGGAGCAGCAAATGACTTTCGACCTGGCCTATGCCCTGAAAAAAGTATCTTCGGCCTATGAGGATTTCAACAAAGACAGAAAGCCGTACGACCGCATCGTCCATGAACTGAACATTGAGGTCGACCGTTACGCCCGTCTCATCGAGGCCCTCCGCCGGCTTCCGCCGATCAAGACGGAAATCGAGATCGAAATACTGCCTGACAGCCTGCTGTATCGTGTCGATTCCCTGGACCAGCAGTATTCCGAACTGGCATCCACTCTGGAAAAAGAGGTGATCCGTATTGCCGTCAAGGACTCGCTTTCCTCCCCCTTCGTATTGGATGAGGAAGGAGAAATCCACCGGGATTCCTGCATCATGTATGCTTCCGAACTCCTGAAACGGAATGCCTGCAACCGGGATAGCCTGATAGCGGACAGTACACACTATCAGGCGGCCTATTGGCGGGTGAAAGAGGCGTATGACTATGCGCAATCCCGCTATCACGAACTGGAGAAATATGTCTTCGTAGATGGTCAGACGCCATTTATGGCCTTTCTGTCGGACCCCAAGGGATCTTGGGAAAAAATCAAGGTTGCTTTAAACAATCAGTATGATTTCTCAGAATTGGGCGGTGATGACGATGCGCAGCCTGCCGATTCGCTGGCCGTCAGTCCGGCCATAGGCGAAGAGGTTATCATGGAGGAAGATGGAGACCTGTTTACCGGCCTGTCCAGCAAGGGCGCCAATTCCATGTTGGTGCTGGTAACCATCATCCAGCTGGTCGCCCTGTTCATTTTCTGGGCGCTGGCTTTTCTTGTCATCTGGCTGCTCAGCCGTATTCCCCGGATGAAGCGCTTCCTGCCCACGAACAATCTGCCACTGTACTCGGTGCTGTTCGGAACCATTTTGTACTATCTGGTGTTGGGCATCAGCGTATCCGGTGACACAAACGAGTACATTCAATTGGGTGCCAGGCATATCAACACCTTCCTCTGGCTGCTGATTGTGATCTCCGCTTCCCTGCTGCTGCGGGTGAAACCCGAACGGGTACGCAACTGTCTCCGGCTCTACATTCCCAGCATCGTCATTGCGCTCATCATCATTGTCTGCCGCATTACCTTCGTTCCGGACCAGTTGCTCGTTTTCCTCTTCCCGCCCATCCTGGCGATTGTCGTGGTGCGACAACTCTTCTTCTGTATCCGGGAAAGCGGAAAAGCCATGCCCATCGACAGCATATTGGGCTGGATATCCCTGTCCATCTATATCATCGCCTTTGTCTTTGCTTTCCTGGGCTACACCTTCGTGGCCTTGCTCATCCTGATCTGGTGGTACTTCCAGCTGGCTGTTCTGCTGACCATCGTCTGTGTTTCAGACCTGATGGGACGATACAAGGAACGTTGGCTGGACAAACGGGTGGACGATATGCGCAACCGGATTACCTATGTGGCGGGTGCAGACCGGGAGTCCCTCCTCTTTGGCGCGACCTGGTTCTACGATTTCATCCGGGAGGTGGCAATTCCTACCCTGTTCGTTGTCTCCCTGCCGCTCTGTATACATATGTCCCTGGACATCTTTGACTTCGATGATCTGTATGAAAAGATTTTCCATGTTCCTTTCGTTCAGCTCGTGGACAAGGATGGGTATGAGACACTGCGGATCTCCGGCAGAAGCATCATCGGACTTATGGTCCTGTTCTTCGTTCTCCGGTATGCCAACCGGGCCATTCACGCCATCTGGCAGTATGTACGCTACGCGGCCTTCATGCGCAAACACAACCGCACCTCCATCCGGAACAATGAAATCAACCTTTCCCTGGGCAATAGCATCATCAGCGTCCTGATCTGGATGTCTTATGTGATAGCCGTTGTCGCCGTCTTGCGGATTCCGACCGGTTCCCTGACTTTGGTGGCCGGCGGCCTGTCGGCCGGTATCGGTCTCGCCCTCAAGGATATCCTCAACAACTTCATCTACGGTATCCAGCTGATGGGCGGCCGCCTGCGTGTGGGCGACTGGATCGAATGTGAGGGCGTGCGCGGCAAGGTGGTGGCCATCAACTATCAGTGCGTGGTGGTGGAGACGGAGGACGGAACGGAAATGTCCTTCCTCAATGCTTCTCTCTTCGGCAAGAATTTCAACAACCTTACGCGCAACAACTCCTACGAACTGACCATTATCAAGGTGGGTGTGGCCTATGGAACCGATATCGCGAAAGTGCGCGAGGTGCTGGTGGAGGGCATGCAGAAAATGCGTACCAAAGACCATTACGGCCGCGAGATCGTGGATCCCAAGCACGGTGTGTATGTGGTTGTGAAAGATATGAGCGACAGTTCCGTGGACATTGCCGTGAAGCAGTACGTGCTGGTAGCCGAACGGATCGGATATGTTGACAAAGCCAAGGAAGTGATCTATGAGTCACTCAACAATGCGGGCATCACCATCCCGTTCCCGCAATGCGATGTCCATCTGAAACACGATGAATAGTAAATAATATGCCGGGTCAATGGCCCGGCATATTATTTAAATCACCTCGAAAGTAGAGACTGGCGCCCAGCCCTGGCGGCCGTCGGCGATGGAGATCTTGGCAAAGTCACCCACGTTGTCGAGGAGGTGGATCTTCGTGCCTTCGTGTAGGACGAAGACCGTCTTGCCGCCCTCGGCGGGGGAACTCTTCACCGAGCAGACCGGTGCCGTGACGATGGCGTTGTCCTGGCGCGTGATGGCACGCTTCTGCTGCAGCGAGAAGATGAAAGTGCAGACCGTCAGCACGGCGAAAACGCAGGCCAGGATGAACGACACTTTTCGCAGCGCGGAGGAACCGCTGTTGCGGAACAAGAGCAGCAGGATGCCGACGACGGCCGCCAGCGCCAGCGTGATCCAGGCCCAGGCATCGGCCGAAAGCCCCTGTCGCAGCTGATGGAACCAGGACAACAGGATGAAGTCGGGGACGGCGTCAATCTTGTCGAGTGTCATCTGCCGGGCGATCTCCAGGTTGTTGGCCGCATCGGCATGGGCGGGATCGAGCTTGAGCGCCTTCTCAAAATAGAGGATGGCGTGTCCCAGGTCGTTGAGCTTGAAATAGGTGTTGCCGATATTGTAGTACAGGTCGGCACTCTCCAGGTTCTCGCCCTCAATCATCTGGTAGTAGTTCAGTGCGTTCTGCCATTGGCCGGCCGCAAAGGCCTCGCCAGCCATGTTCCAGAGGTCGGACACGTCGTTCTGTGCCTGCGCGGCGGGCGCCGCCAGGAGCAACAGGGCCGCGAGGACGGCTCCTACGGCCGCCTTGCCGGCGGCTTTCGGATTCTTCAACTGGCTTTCGATGGCCGATATGGCCTGGATGGCATCGTTGTATTCGTTTTCCATTTGTGCTTGACCACTTTCAGGCGCGTAGCGCGCATATTCGCATTTGTCGATCAGATCCGTCAGGGCGTTCACGCTTTCTTCGCGGACACCCCGCTCCAGCAACTTCTCCCGAACCGTTTCCTTCGACAGGTCGGCGGCCGGAATCAGCAGCTTGTCGGAAACATATCCCAGCAGGGCCTTGTGCAGTTCTTCATAATAGGCGCTGCCCAAACCCTGCTTCAGGTACGATTCGGCACTCTTGAGCCGTGCGCGGGCCATCTTGTTGGCCCGGCGGTTCTTCGAACCGGCCACGTCGGCGCGCCGTGCCTGCGAATAGCGGAAGAAGCGGCCGATCAGGAAGAAAATGACGGCCAGTGCAAGCAGGAGCCCGTAGAACAGGGGAGAACCTGCGAAGAAAGCGCCTTTTTTCTTGAGATTTCCGTCGCCCAGGGCAATGTAGCGGATGTCTTCGGCCAGGCTGCGGACATTCTGCCGGTTGCTTCCGGCCACGGCCACGCCGCCGCCCGCGATCTCTTCACCTTTTTCGATCGTCACGGGGATGTCGCCGGTCGAAGTGGTGGCATATTTCCCGTGGGCGATGTCGTAGTAGCCATATTCGATGGAAGGGATGACGAAATCACCGTAACTGCGCGGGATGAAAGGATACTCGAAGGTCTTCGAGCCGTTGGTGCCGCTGGCCGAGGTCTTGTCGGTGATCTTCAGGTCGTAGACCTCGAAGTCCGGCGGGAAGTCGACCTTCGGGGCTTCCAGCATCGAGAGGTTGCCGGTGCCCGAAACGGTGACGATGAGCGAGGCCGCTTCGTTCGACTTGATGCCGTCCTTGCTCATTTTCGCGCTGATCTTGAAGTTGCCCACACCGCCGCCGAAAGAAGCCGGCGCGCCGGCCGGAAGTTCCTTCACCTTGACTTGCAAAGTAGGTGTGCTGATGCGTTTGCGGATGGTCTGGTACTGGTCGAAAAAGTCGTCGAAGATGGAGAGCGGGCTGCCGCCCGAAGTGCGGACCCGGATCTGGCAGACCATCTCGGCCGGGTCGATGGACAGCGAACCGGTCTGCTGGGGGATGAGGACCCACTGGCGGACCAGCGCACTGTTGTAGATGGCCCCGTTCACATTCTCGCGGTTGAACTCCAGGTTGTTGACCGTGACGGTCTCCTTGCTCCAGAAACCGTTGAAAGTCGGAAACTTGATGTCTTCAAAACCCACGATATCGGTGCGGGTGTAGATTTTCAGGGTAGCGGTGACAGGCTCTCCCTTGACCACGTTGGTCTTGTTGAGGGTCAGCCTGAGGAAAATGTCTTCATTGGAGACTGTACCACTGACGGTGGGATCGTTCTGCTGCTGGCGGTCCGGCTGGGCCTGCTGGCTGTTCTGCTGGCTGCCTTGCTGGCCGCCGTTCGCGTTCCCGCTTCCACTGCCGGAAGAGGGGGCCTGCTGTTGGTTGGCGACGACCTCGATCTGCAGGGTACCCGATGAAACTTCCTGCTTGTCGACCTTGGCCGTAGCGGCGGCGATGGTAAAGGTGCCGGTGCGGCGCGGCTGGAGCAGGTAGGTGACGGTCTCCTGACGCGTGGAGGTGCGTTTGCCGTTGATGATGTTGACGCTCGACATGGAGCCTTTCTGCGGTCCCCAGACCACGTCGAAATCGTCCGTGCCGGGCCAGTTGAAATCGCTCATCCGGGCATCGGCGGTAAAGACGATGCGGAAGGTCTCGTCGGCCGAGACCACCCGCGGGCCATCGATTTTCAATGTCTGGGCAGCTCCTGTCAGGGAGCTGAGCAACAGCAGCAGTGTAAGCAGTCGTTTCGTCATGGCGCTACCAATTTTTCTGTTTCTGTTTTGATTTGAGCTTTGCGGCTTTCTCTTTCTTGACCTTGTCCTGGGTCTTGTCTTCCTGGGCCTGGATGGCCTGCAGCATCTGCTGGGCGGCTTGCGGCGTTATCTGGGGCTGCTGTCCCTGCTGTGGCTGCCGGTCCTGGTTCTGATCCTTCTGATCCTGATTCTGGTCTTGCTGGTCCTTGTTCTGATCGTTCTGATCCTGATTCTGGTCCTGCTGATCCTTGTTCTGGTCGTTCTGGTCGTTCTGATCGTTCTGATTCTGGTCCTGATTCTGCTGATCCTGGTTTTGATCCTGATTCTGATCCTGGTTCTGGTCGTTGTTGCCACCGCCGCCGTTCTGCTGCTGGTCTTCCAGCATCTTTTGGGCGTAGGCCAGGTTGGCCTTGGTCTCCTGGTCGTCCGGGTTGCGGCGCAACGCATTCTTGTAGGCGTCGATGGCGCCCTGCCAGTTGCGCTGTTTCAGCAGGGAATTGCCCATATTGTGGAAGGCGTCGGCTCCGTATTTCCCTTTGGCGAGCGAGTCGATGCCGGCCTTGTAATAGCGGTCGGCCTCGGAGTAGTTCTCCATCCGGTAGTAGTTGTTGCCCAGGTTGTAGTCGGCGGTCACGGAGGTGGAATCCGCCACCAGCGCCTTCTTGTAGTCGATTTCCGCTTCGGAATATTTCTCTTTCTTGAACTGCCGGTTGCCGTGGCGCACGCTCTTGCGTTCGCTCTGGGCGAAGCAGACTCCCGTGCAAAGCACGACCGACAGGATGACAAGCAAATATCGTTTCATGGCTCAGTCCTTGAAAAGTTTCCGCCGCGCCTTCGTTTCCGGAACCAGCAGTTCGAGGATCAGGAAGAATAGAGCGATGGCGAAGAAATACATATACTGTTCGTCGAAGTCCTCGAACACCACGGAGTTGAACTGCTCCTTGTCGAGGGTGCGGATGTCGTCGATGATGGGATTCAGGCCGAATTCGCTGTTGCCGGCGCGGACGTATTTGCCGCCGCCGATCTCGGCGATCTCCTGGAGGATACCCTCATCGAGACGCGTGACCACGATGTCCCCGTTGGCATCTTTCATCAGACTGCCGTTCTTGGGGATGGGCTTGCCCTGGGGCGAGCCCACGCCGATGCAATAGATGCGGATGCCCTGCTCGGCGATGGTGCGGGCCGCTTCGAGTGCATCTCCTTCATGGTCTTCACCGTCGGTGATCAGGATGATGGCGCGCGAACGCTCGCTCTGGGTGCTGAAGCTGCGGGCCGAGGTCATCAGGGCTTCGGCCAGGTCAGTGCCCTGAATGGGCACGCTCTCGGTGTTGATGCTCTTGAGGAACACCTTGGCCGATACGTAGTCGGCGGTGATGGGCAGCTGGACAAACGCTTCGCCGGCAAACACCACCAGGCCGATGCGGTCGCCCTGCAGGCGGTCGACAAGCCGGGAAATGGCCAGCTTGGAGCGCTCCAGTCGGTTGGGCGAGTAGTCCTCGGCCAGCATCGAGTTGGAGACGTCGAGGGCCAGCATCACTTCCACGCCCTGGCTTTCATGTTCTTTGAGACGGGCGCCAAGCTGCGGACGGGCCAGGCCGATGACGAAGAAAAACCAGGCGAGGGCCAGCAGGCTGACCTTGAGCCAGCCCTTGCCGGTGGAGGCATCGGGCATCAGCCGGGTCACCAGCTCCGGATTGCCGATCCGGGCGATGCGCCGGCGGCGGATCCGCAACTGGATGGCATACGCCACGAAGAGCAGCGGAATGAGCAGCAGGAGCAGCAGATATTGGCCTTGTGCAAGATATATCATTACGGGATCCTCCTGAGAATGACAAAACGGAACAGCAGTTCAGCCAACAGGCAGAACAGCGCGATCAGCGCAAAGCGCATGAACAGTTCGGAATACACGGGGAAGCTGTCGACGGTGGTACGGGTCTTCTCCATCTGGTTGATTTCGTTGTAGATCTCCATCAACTTGGTGTTGTTGGTGGCACGGAAATACTTTCCGCCCGTCTCTTCAGCGATCTGCTTGAGCAGGTCTTCGTCGATCTCCACCTTGACGTTCTGGACCTGGACGCCCCAGGGGGTCATGAACGGATAGGGGGCTTCGCCCATGGCACCCACGCCGATGGTATAGACGCGGACGTCGTAGGTCTTGGCGATCTCAGCCGCCATCAGCGGGGCCACTTCGCCGCAGTTGTTCATACCGTCGGTGAGCAGGATCACGACCTTGCTCTTGGCGTCGGAATCTTTCAGGCGCGCCACGGCGGTGGCCAGGCCGTTGCCGATGGCGGTGCCGTCGTCAATCAGGCCGGTCTCCACCTCCTTCATCAGGTTGATCAGGGTGGGCCGGTCGGTGGTCAGCGGAGCCTGCGTGTAGCTTTCGCCGGCAAACACCACGATGCCCATGCGGTCCGCGGGGCGGCTCGCGATGAACTCGATGGCGATATCTTTGGCGGCGCCGATGCGGTCGGGCTTGAAGTCACGGGCGAGCATCGAAGTGGAAACGTCCATCGTCAGCACGATGTCGATGCCTTCGGTATCGATCTTTTCGAAATTCTGGGAAGAACGGGGACGGGCGATGGCCACGATGATGGCCGCCAGCGCCACGATCCGCAGGATGAAGGGGATATGGCGTGCCCAGGCAGCCGCCTTGTGGCTGCCGTCGTCCCACTGGCTGGCGTTCGAGACGGTCAGCGAGGGCTCCTTGCCCCGCAGTGTCCGCCACAGATAGAGCGCGATGAGCGGAATCAGCAGGAGCTCCAGCCAGAGCAGGTTCGGATACTCAAAGAACATGGCTTATTCCTCCTCCTCGTTTTCAATCTGGGACATGTAGGTATCGTTGACGAAACGGATGGCCGTCGGGATGGCGTTCTCGTTCTCCTGGTCGGAAGCCGTATGCTTGGCGAACTTCACGAAGTCGGCGGTGGTGAAGAGCTCCTTCATCTGCTCCAACAGCCCGGGTTCGATATCCTGCTGGGAAAGGTCGTGGAGCATCTCGGCGGAGGTCTGCTCCATGGCGCCGATCTGGTAGCGTTCGGCAATGTACTGGCGCAGGGCGTCGGTCACCTGGGTGTAGAACTGCTTTTGTTTGCCGTTCTGCCAGAGTTTCTGGGCGCGGGTCTTCTCGAGGCTGCGGAGCGCCACGATATGCGGCGGATCCTGCACCACGGGTTTGCCGAAGAAATTGCGGTTGAGGCGCCGCATCCGGATCCAGCGAACCAGCAGCCAGACCAGCGCCGCAACGAGCAGCGCGAGCCCGATCCAGGGAAGGACTTCCTTGAAAGTCAACGGATATCGGATCTGGCCCTTGATATCATAGGGCTGGAAAGTGGCGGTGTCGATGGGGATGGTCGTCACTTCGAGCCGGGGGCCGGCATAGCTGAGCGTGTCGAGGGTCCCGTCGGCACGGACCACCAGCACATACAGGGGAGGCAGTTCATAGCTGCCGCTGTCGAAGCTGGTGAGGGTCACATGGCCCCGCAGGTTCAGGGTGCCGTCGTTCCGGGACAGGGTGTCGACAGCCAGTTCCCCGAGAGCCTCGACGCCGGGAACCGGCATCTCACCCGGCTTGCCGATGCGGGCCGATTCGCCCGGGGCGACGCTCAGGTCGAAAGTCCACTCGATCTGGTCGCCGATCAGGATGGAGTCGCGGCTCAGGCGGCTTCGCAGATCACTGTCGTCCTGCGCGCTGCAGAGCAGCGTGCCGGCGGTCAGCAACCAGACAAGCAGGTATATTTTCTTCATATCAAGCTCTGTTTTTGAAGAAGGAGATAAGCCCCTTCACATAGTCTTCGCCCGTGGCGATGCTCACGTTGTCGATGCGGTAGCGGCGCAGGGTGGACAGGGTGCTGTCCACGGCCCGGCGGCTCCAGGCTTCGTAGTTGCGCCGTACGGCGGCCGATGAGGTGTTCACCCAACTGCTGCTGCCGGTTTCGGCATCCCGCACGTGGACCAGGCCCACGTCGGGCAGGGTCCGTTCCCGCGGATCGTAGATGTTGATGACGGAGATGTCATGGCGGCCGGCGGCAATCTTCAGCGCGTCTTCGTAGCGGGGATGTTGTGCTGCGTCAAAGTCGATCATGTCGGAGAGCAGGAAGGCCGTGCAGCGTTTCTTGATGGCATTGGTCAGGTACTGCAGGGCGGCACCGATATCGGTGCCCTGTTCTTCCGGCTGGAATTCCACCAGTTCACGGATGATGCGCAGCAGGTGGCTGCGTCCTTTTTTCGGCGGGATGAATTTTTCGACTTTGTTGCTGAAGAAGAGTGCGCCCACCTTGTCGTTGTTGATGGCGGCCGAGAACGACAGCACGGCCGCGATTTCGGTCAGGAGGTCCTTCTTGGTCTGGCTGGTCGTGCCGAAGATGCGCGAGCCGCTGACGTCGACCAGCAGCATCATGGTCAGTTCGCGTTCTTCTTCGAAGATCTTGACATAGGGTGCGCGGAGCCGGGCGGTGACGTTCCAGTCCATATTGCGGACATCGTCACCGTACTGGTACTCCCGGACTTCGCTGAAGGCCATGCCCCGTCCCTTGAACGCGGAATGGTACTCTCCGGCGAAGACCTGGTGCGACAGGGCCTTCGTCTTGATCTCGATCTTCCGGACCTTCTTTAACAAATCATTTTCCATCTTCTGATTCGTTTTCTTACGCTTGGCTGCTCTGATTTTTGTCCCGTTCGCAGAAAAAATGCTCACGGCTCCAAAAATCAACCGCAGCTGCGCTTAATGTTTGCTTTAAGTGCGAATGGGATATTGCTTCGAGGACCCTAACCACCCTCGGTTGATAGAGGGAGGGGCCCAAATCTCTGATTTGGGAGGGAGACTCGCTCGCGAGTCGGTCCGAGAAGCAATTCCCTGAGCACAAAGCAAACATAATCGATTACGGAACTTCGACGGCGTTGAGGACGTCGGTGATGATTTCTTCGGTGCTGATATTCTCAGCTTCGGCTTCGTAGGTCAGGCCGATGCGGTGACGCAGGACGTCGTAGCAGACGGCGCGCACGTCTTCGGGGATGACGTAGCCGCGACGCTTGATGAAGGCGTAGGCCTTGGCCGCCATGGCGAGCGAGATGCTGGCACGCGGCGAGCCGCCGTAGGAGATCAGGTCCTTCAGTTTGGCGAGACCGAAGTCTTCGGGCTGGCGGGTGGCAAAGACGATGTCGACGATGTAGCGCTCGATCTTCTCGTCCATGTATACGTCGCGCACCACTTCGCGGGCCCGGATGATGTCTTCGGGCTTGAGCTGCGTCGTGGGCCGCGGGAATTCACCCTGGTTGTGCATCCGGATGATGAGCTTCTCTTCCTCTTTCTTCGGATATGTCACTTTGACCTTCAGCATGAAACGGTCGACCTGGGCCTCGGGCAGCGGATAGGTGCCTTCCTGCTCGATCGGGTTCTGGGTCGCCATCACCAGGAAAGGCTCGGGCAACTTGAAGGTGGTCTCGCCGATGGTCACCTGACGCTCCTGCATGGCTTCGAGCAGGGCCGACTGCACCTTTGCCGGGGAACGGTTGATCTCGTCGGCCAGAATGAAATTGGCGAAGATGGGGCCTTTCTTGATGATGAACTGCTCGCTCTTCTGGCTGTAGATCATCGTACCGATCAGGTCGGCCGGCAGCAGGTCGGGGGTGAACTGGATGCGGTTGAACTTGGCATCCACGATTTGGGCGAGCGTATTGATGGCCAGGGTTTTGGCCAGGCCCGGCATACCTTCGAGGAGGATGTGGCCGTTGGCCAGCAAACCAATCAGGAGGTTGTCGACGAGCTGTTTCTGGCCGACGATCACCTTGCCCATCTCCATCTGGATGATGTCGACGAAGGCGCTCTCCCGCTCAATGCGTTCATTTAACTCTTTAATGTTTACGCTATCCATAATAGTTCTATTATTTTTTGTATTTTTGTTGTCTGTAACAATCTCGCAAAAGTAATAAAAATATGCGGCTCTTCGTTCAGCTTTCCTACGATGGGGGTCCTTTCTGCGGCTGGCAGTCACAGCCCAATGTTCCTTCCGTCCAGGATGAGATGGAACGGGCGCTGTCGATCGCGTTGGGCGAGAAAATCACCGTGGTCGGGGCGGGGAGGACGGATACCGGCGTGAATGCGCGGCATTTCATAGCGCATTTCGACGTTTCCGCCTGGCCGCACGAAGAGTCCGAACGGCTCTTACGCAAAATAAATGCCATTCTGCCTCCCGCCATTGTGGCAGAATCCTTCTACCGGGTGGCCGACAACGCGCACGCCCGTTTCGACGCCATCAGCCGTACGTATCGCTATTATATCCATCTGGCCAAGGATCCCTTTGCCCGTCATTCCTGCCGGTGCTGGTACCGGCTTGACGTCGATGCCATGAACCAGGCTGCCGTCCCGCTGCTGGGCCGGCACGATTTCTCGAGCCTGGAAAAGAGCGGCGGTGCCAACAAGACAGATATCTGTACCGTGACAGAAGCAAGCTGGACGGTGGTCGACGCCACGCACCTGGTGTTCACCATCACAGCCGACCGCTTCCTCCGCAACATGGTCCGCGCCACGGTCGGCACGCTTTTGGAAGTGGGAAGGGGGCGTCGCGAGCCCGGCTGGGTGGCTGAGGTGCTGGAGGCCCGCAACCGTTCCGAGGCCGGACAGTCGGTCATCGGTGAGGCGCTCTTCCTGGAAGAGATCCGTTACCCGTATCCATTGCAAACAATTTAAAATCATACACTATGCTTTCTACATTTCTCCAGACTGCCGCTGAAGGTTTCGAAGCGGTTCCCGTGCAGGAAGAGCTCTCTTTCTCCCTCATCAGCATGGCTGCCAAGGGTGGCTGGCTGATGCTGGTGCTGCTGGCCCTGTCGATCATTGCCATCTACATTTTCGGCAAGAAATGGTGGGCCATCAGCCAGGCAGGCAAGATCGACAAGAATTTCATCAAGGATGTCGACAATTATCTGCTGGAAGGAAAGGTGCGTTCTGCCCGCGCGCTGTGCAAGCGCAGCGACACGCCGATCGCCCGCATGATCGAGAAAGGCATCGAACGTATCGACAAGCCGCTCTCCGACATCCGCATCGCGGTAGAGAACGTAGCCAACGTCGAGGTGGCCCAGCTCGAGAAGGGGCTCCCGGCCCTGGCGACCATCGCCGGCGGTGCGCCGATGATCGGTTTCCTGGGCACCGTGATGGGTATGGTGCAGGCCTTCTTCAATATGGCGCAGGCCGGCAACAACATCGATATCACGCTGCTCTCGGGCGGTATCTACACGGCCATGATTACCACGGTCGGCGGTCTGATCGTCGGTATCCTGGCTTATTTCGGCTACAACTTCCTCACCGCGAAGGTCACCAGCCTGGTCTCCAAGATGGAGGCCGTCTCCATTGAGTTCCTCGACGCGGCACAGGCCCGCAAAGAAAACAAAAACCAGGCATAACCATGGCGATCAAACGGACCACGAAAGTTGACCCGTCGTTCTCGATGTCGTCGATGACCGACATCGTGTTCCTGCTGTTGATTTTCTTCCTCGTGACCTCGACGCTGGTCAACCCCAATGCCCTGAAGCTCCTGCTTCCCAAGAGCACGGGCCAGGTGGCGGCCAAGGCCACGGTGAGCGTGTCGATCAAGCATTATCCGCAGGAAAACAGGGTAACCTACCACATCAACGGCAACCAGCGGCCGGTGGCTTTCTCCGAGATCGAGCCGCAGCTCCGCGAACTGCTGCAGTTCGAAGACGACCCGACCTTCTCGATCTATGCCGATGAAACGGTGCCGGTCAAGGAGGTGGTGGCGCTGATGAACATCGCCAAGCGCAACCATTACAAAGTCATCATGGCGACTTCGCCGGAATAATCTGTTAATCTGTACGATAGATGGATCGGTCCAATTGGGTGGGCATAGGATTGACGGTGGTGCTTCACGCGCTGCTGCTGGTCGTGTGCTTCCGGGGCGGACTGAAATACATCTATCCGCCGCCGCAGGAGCAGGCGGTGCTCATGGAATTTCCGCCCGAGGAGTTCATCCCCGAGGAAATGACCATGGGCAACGAACCCCGGGCCGAGGTGCCTGAGCCCGAGAAGGAGGTCGAACTGGTGAAGCGTTCGGAGGCCCCTGTCCAGGGTACGAAAGCCAATGAGGCCGAAGAGGCGACGGTAGGGGACGACGGCGATGTCGAAGTCCCGGAACCTGTGCGCCCCATCGACAAGCGGGCGCTCTTTCCCTCGGCGGCCAACAACAAGAAAGATACGCTGGCTACCCAGACTTCCTCCCAGCCCTCGCCGCGATTCGACGAAGGGCATGCCAGCGGCAACACGCTGTCTGGCTCATCCGATGGTGAGCCGTCGGCGCGCCTGGCGGGACGCAATGTGGTTGGCTCACTGCCGCTGCCGGACTATGGCGTGCAGAAATCCGGTCGCGTGGTGGTGCGCATCACGGTCGACCGCGAAGGCAACGTCACCGATGCCATCCCCGGCATTGAAGGGACCTCCGTCACCGACCGATCCCTCTGGGCCGCTGCCAAGCAGGCCGCCCTCCAGGCCAAATTCACTGCCAATCCCAAAGCCCCCGTCTCCCAGGAGGGCACCATCACGTATATTTTCCGGTTGCAATGAAAAATAACATGAAATACCTCAAAACCTGCCTTCGGGCCATTTCCACTCCGCTGGTGGCGGGGCTTTTAGTCATCGCCTGCCAGGATCCGGGGAGGTGGACGGAGGAAGAGCGGGCACTGATTACGCAGCAGCCTGCCGTGATGCGCGTGCTCACGATTGAGGATGCAGCAGATCTGGAAGTGCTCCGGACCCCCTGTCTCGATCTCTCCGCCGCGGCGCTATCCGATTCGCTGTATGCGGAACTGGCTGCGAAAATGATGGCGACGGTCACGTCGCCGGAGCAGAATGGGGTGGGCATCGCCGGTCCGCAGGTCGGCCTGTCCCGCCGCGTGGTCGCAGTGCAGCGCTTCGACAAGGAAGGAGAGCCCTTCGAAGTCTATCCGAACATCCGCATCATCGCGCAGCGGGGAGAGCCGCAGCCGGGTCGTGAAGGCTGCCTGTCCGTTCCCGGTCGTCGCGGCGAAGTCCTGCGCTATCAGGATATCGACATCCGGTACACCCTCCCGGCCAGTGGCAAAGACACCACCGAACGCATCGAGGGCTTCACCGCCGTCATCTTCCAGCATGAAGTCGACCACCTCGACGGTATCCTCTACATCGACAAGTTGTCCCCGGAACAATAGATTACGGCATGAATTTCTCACTGCATAACAAAGACATCACCTATTTTTACACTTGGGGCGGGCCCCTGAAAGTGTGCGGGAAGGGGAAGGTCTGCGAAGAAGACCTGGACGTGCAATACGATCGCGGAGAAGGCCGCAGATGGACGGATGAATACGACGGCGTGGCTTTCGAAAACAGCATCACCGATGTGGGCCCCGGTTTCCTGGAGGGCTTCCGGAACCTTTCGTATATCGTGATTCCCTATACCCTGCGGTCCATTGCGGTGACGCCCGCGCTGAAGTCGCTGCTTCAGAAAAACAAAGTGCTCGTCCGCGGCTGGTATGACAGCTATGGGGAGCGTTTCGCGCAGGAGAACCATCTCGAGTTCCGCCACGCAGACATCCTTGTGGGCTGGGCCCGGGACAAGGAGCATATGACCGACACCCGTCTGGAAATCCGCTTCCGGGAAGACGGGAAACCCTATCGCTTTTATGACGACATCTGCCCCGGCTGGGCGGCCAGCAACAACGGCGGCGGCACCTACGAAAGGGAGCTGGATGAAGATTTCTTCGTCGGGGAGACCCTGGAGAGCATCGCCGGATGGCTCGAGCGCTTCAAGGACGATGTCCTGAAGAATGAAGATCTCCGGTACTATCTGGAAACCGCCAACCGACGCTACGCGAAGAAGTAGCCCAGGTATTACAGCGCCTCAGCCACCTTTGTATCGCTTTTCGACAGCTGGAGCTTCGTGAGGGCCAGGCCCTGGATGCCCAGGAAGCCGTGGCTGAAAGCCTCGGCGGGAATGGACTTGGTGCCCGTATAGGTCAGGCCGTCGGCGCCCGTGACGGAAAAGAAGTAATCCTGCGCCGTCTCGTCGTCGTTGCGGAGCGCTACGTAAATCGGGTCGGCGGAACTGGTGGCCATGTTCACCGTCAGGCTTCCGTAGGTGGTGGTACCCGCAGCCAGGTTGCGGCTCAACACGATTTTTCCCTTGCTGGAGGAAAGCGTCACGTCCTTGACGGCCAGCGGCGCGTTGCCATTCTTGAAATTGAGACGGTAGATGGCCTGCTGGTTCACGAAATGGGCGTTGGTGGTAGTCATGCCCATCATTTCAGAGCCAGG
>CACZWU010000023.1 GCA_902784965.1 uncultured Bacteroidia bacterium
GGATTCCGAAAATCATACACCTCGTGCCCCGCAGCGCGCAAGCACGCGACGACTTCGGGCTGATACGGATTCCGCCAACTGGAGGCAACGTAAACTCTGGCCATGATCGTGCTTCTTGATAATGACAAAGATAACATTTTTTCCGAAGGAAATCATCCAAGGAATGCAAAATTCATGGCAGATAACCCACTGACAGTAAGCATTATAAGCAAAATCGATTGTGTCAAACCGCGCAATCGATATTCTTTAAAACGCTGATTATTAGCACCATAGGTGCCAGATCATAAAGCATCCTGAAGCGGCGTATCATCTTTTTTCAAGCAAAAAAACTCCTGTTCGACGCAATATTCCGTATCTGTTTGCATCTATATGGTAAACGGTCTTTTTATGAAACGTATTTCTTTTATCTTGGGTGCCTTTCTGCTACTGACGGGGCTGGGTGCCTGTTCCGATTTGCGCGTGGATACCGACCTGCTGACGGGTGCTTGGGTACAGGTCCGGGCTGCCAGAATAGATGATGGGGCAGCTACGTACTGGGTATTCCAAACAGACGGCATCTTGTCCATTTCAGGCATCGGAAGCTGCATCGCCGACGGTTATTCCTATACTGTCAAAGGAAAAATCCTGGAACTCCTGCCGCCCACGTTCAGTTCGGCGCACTATAATTGGGACAAACCGTTTACCTTCCGGATCCTGGAATGTACGGAAAAGAGTCTGCAGCTGAAACTGCTGTCCATTCCGGAGAATGCATCGGCGAGAATCAGTGCAGATACCGACATCATCGAGCTGGAGCGGAATAGCTTGTTTTAAGCCTGGACAGGACGGACAATCTGTCACTTATCCGCGCAGATACCACTGCCGCTCGGCCTCGGGGAATTTCTCGATGGCGTAGCGAAGCATGGTGCGAGGCATGGACGTATAACGGGGCGCCAGCCACGCTTCCAGCGCGGCTTTGTCGCGTTTGCCGGCCTCGCGGAGGAGCCAGCCGACGGCTTTGTGAATGAGGTCGTGGGGATGCTGCAGAAGGATGTCGGCGATGGCGAAGGTATCGGCGAGCTGGCCGTGGCGGATGAAGGTCATGGTGCTGACGATGCCGATGCGCTGCTCCCAGAGGGTTTTCCCGTTTCGGGCCAGCTCGTAGAGCAGCGAGCGGTCCTTGTCGAGCAGCCACACGCCCAAGAGCGGATAACACGACAGGTCCACCAGGTCCCAATTGTTGATATACTGAGTATGAGCCAGATAGAAGTCTATATATGACTGCGCTAAGCTCTGATAGTTCGTTGTCCTCGCAGAAAAATGCTCGGCCAACGAACTATCACCCGCTACGCTTCGTTTCGCGTACGAAAAGAGCTGAACCAGTGCGAGCAGTGCAGCGAGGCGCACTTCGTGGTACTCACTCGCAATGCATTCTTCCAGGTCATCGAAATCCAGTTCCCGCCAGCAGCCCTTGACCACTTCGCGTGTCACGGGCACCTTGATACCCAGGAACTTGTCCCCTTCCCCATATTGTCCGGGACCCGTCTTGAAAAAGCGGGACAGGCCGGCTACCTGCGAGGGGTCGGCATGAGCGAGCATCGATGATATCAGTATATTCATTTCGATGTCGGCATACTTAGCGGAGTGAAGCGGGTGGTATTGCGGAATGCGAGCATTTTTTCTGCGAGCAGACCGCAATACCAGAGCAACACGGAGCGCCGAGTGCCGTTTCGATTGCCTGCACCAGCAGCGGCTCCATCACTTCGTAGCCGGCCGCCACGGGATGGACGCCGTCGTTCGTGAAAGCCGGATTGAGGGCACGCGACGGGTCGTCTACGACCATGGCCGAATAATAATCGACGTACGGAATCCCCTTCGCCTCAGCGTAAGCCCGGATGCGGGCATTGAGCGACGCAATCTTGTCGGCCGCATCGGTAATGGCGGGACGCCAGCGAAAGCCGGCGGCCGGAAGAACCGAAGTCAGCACGACGGCGATGCCGTTGGCCTGCGCGAGCTCGGTCATCGACATGATATTGCCCAGCGTGAAATCCTCATTGAAAGGCCCCTGATTTTCAGCCACATCGTTCGTCCCCGCATTGATAACCACCACCGCCGGATGCAAATCGATGACATCCTGGCGGAAGCGGACCAGCATCTGCGCCGAGACCTGGCCGCTGATGCCGCGGCCGACATAATCCGGGTTCTCAAAAAACACAGGATGCCGGTCGGGCCAGATCTCCGTGATGGAATCGCCCATCAGCACCACCCGCTGCTGCCCTTCGGCCGGTATCGCCACCAGCAAGACGGCCAATATGATCAGATATCTTTTCATTGCACGACGACGGTTGTGGAATTCTTGTCCTTTCCTAGTTTCACTTTCAGTTTCGCATCGGCGGGAATGCCTTCGATGATGACCTCGGAGACCGGATCTTCGACATAGCGCTGGATCGCGCGCTTCAGCGGACGCGCGCCGAACTTTGGATCGTAACCGACATCAGCGATGAACTTCTTGGCCGCCTTGTCGATGGACAGCGAATAGCCCAGTTCTTTGATCCGTCTGAGCAGCTCACGCAGCTCAATGTCGATGATTTTGTAAATGTCTTCCTGCGTCAGTGCATTGAAATAGATCTGTTCGTCGAGCCGGTTCAGGAATTCGGGCGTGAAAACCTTGCCCAGCGCCTTGTCAATCAGCGCGTTCTGCAGGGCAGAATTGTCTTCCGAGCCCGTAGAGAAGCCGATACCGCGGCCGAAATCCTTCAACTCGCGGCTGCCCACGTTCGAGGTCAGGATCAGGATCGTATTCTTGAAATCGATGTAGCGGCCGGCACTGTCGGTCAGGCGGCCTTCATCGAGCACCTGCAACAGCAGGTTGAAGATGTCGGGATGCGCCTTCTCCACCTCATCAAGCAGCACCACCGAATAGGGCTTGCGGCGCACCTGCTCGCTGAGCTGACCGCCCTCGTTGTAGCCCACGTAGCCCGGAGGCGCGCCGATGAGCCGGCTGGACGAGAACTTCTCGCCGTATTCACTCATGTCGATGCGGATGATGTTGTCGGCCGAATCGAACATATACTCTGCGATCTTCTTGGCCAGGTGCGTCTTGCCCACGCCGGTCGGGCCCAGGAACAGGAAGGAGCCGATGGGTTTGTTGGGGTCCTTGAGGCCGGCCCGGTTGCGCCGGATGGCCCTGACCACCTTTGAAAGCGCTTCGTCCTGCCCCACGACCACGCCGCGGAGCACCTCTTCCATCTTCAGGAGCCGGGCACCTTCGCTTTCAGCCACTTTATAGACCGGGATGCCCGTCATCACGGAGACGACGCGCGACACCGTATCCTCGTCGACCGTGCGGTATTCCTCGTCTTTCGACGAAGCCGCCTGCACGGCTTCAGCCACTTCTTTCTCTTTCTCTACCTCGAGCTTGCGCAGTTCGGCGGCCCGCTTGAAATCGCCCGCTTGTACGGCCTGGCGCTTCTCAGCCCGGATGGGATCGAGCGCGCTTTCCAGCTTCACCGCCTCGTCGGAACCTTTCATGTCGCCGATATGGATGCGTGCGCCCGCCTCGTCGAGCACGTCGATGGCCTTGTCGGGCAGGCAGCGGTCGGAGATGTAGCGCTGCGATAGCGTGATGCAGGCCTTGATGGCCGCGTCGGTATAGCGGACGTGGTGGTATTCTTCATAGCGGGCCTTGATGCCTTCCAGGATGGCGAGCGTCTGCGCATAGTCGGTGGGCTCGACCAGGATTTTCTGGAAACGGCGCTCCAGAGCCGCATCCTTTTCGATGTGCTCGCGGTATTCGTCAAGGGTTGTGGCGCCGATGCACTGGATCTGGCCACGGGCCAGGGCGGGTTTCAGCAAGTTGGCTGCATCGAGCGAGCCGGGCGTGCTGCCCGCTCCCACGATGGTGTGGAGCTCGTCGATGAAAAGGATAAGGTCGGGATTCTTCTTAATTTCAGTCAGGATGGCTTTCACACGTTCCTCGAACTGGCCACGGTACTTGGTGCCGGCCACGAGCGAGCCCATGTCGAGCGAGATAATGCGCTTCGAGAGCAGGGAGCGCGGAACGTCCTTGGCGGCAATGCGCAGGGCCAGGCCCTCCACCACGGCCGACTTGCCGGAACCCGATTCGCCGATGAGCACGGGATTGTTTTTCTTGCGGCGGCTGAGGATCTGAGCCAGCCGCTCGATCTCCGCCTCACGGCCCACCACGGGGTCGAGCTCGCCGCTGACGGCGGCCCGGGTCAGGTCGTAGCCGTACGACGAGACCAATGACTTTTTGTCAGACCCTTTGCCGGGGCCTGCCGGCGCAGTGCTGTCAGCCGCATCGTCGGCATCTTCGCCGTCGGCCGCCGACATCATTGTCTGCTCCATCACTTCACGCAACTTCTCAGGGAGTTTGGCCATGTCGATGTTGCTGCTCTCCAGGGCCGTAGTGCAGGCCCCGTGCCACGACATCAGGATCTCGGCCATCAGCTGGGCGGACGTCACGTCGGCGCCATGCATCCGCTTGCAGGCGAGCAGGATCTCCTGCGACTTGTCGCTCAGCGAGATGGAGCCGCGCTGCCCGAAGGGGATGGGAACCGGGGCGGCGATCTTGTCTTCGATCTCCTTCTTCACTTTCCGGGTGTCGACACCCAGGCTTTCCAAAATTTTCACGGCATCAGAATCGCGGTAGCGCAGGATGCCGAGGAAAAGATGATCGGGGGTCGCTATGTAACTGCCCAGCCGCGCTGCTTCTTCCAGCGCGAAATTAAGCACGATTTTGATTTCATTGGAATATCCGTAGTCCATTCTCATGTCAGTTCTCTTTTGCTTGGATTGGAGTTGCAAGTTAGCAAAAAAAATGCCCAAATAATAATTTGTTATCCTCAGTAATTATTCGTATTTTTACACGATATTTTGATAGTAGAATTTTAACAATGGAATTTGAAGAGACTGGAGGTAGGATCATTCCTATCAATATAGAAAATGAGATGAAGTCGGCCTACATTGACTACTCGATGTCAGTGATCGTGGCCCGAGCCTTACCCGATGTAAGAGATGGACTGAAACCCGTACACCGCCGCGTGTTGTTCGGCATGAGCAACCTCGGCGTAACCTATAGCGGCGGCGTGAAGAAGTCGGCGCGTATCGTGGGCGACGTCCTTGGTAAATATCACCCGCACGGCGACGCCAGCGTCTACGATGCCATGGCCCGCCTGGCACAGCCCTGGAACCTGCGCTACCTGCTGGTCCACGGACAGGGCAACTTCGGTTCGATCGACGGCGACCCCGTTGCGGCCATGCGATACACCGAGGCCAAGCTGCAGAAGCTGGCCGAAGAGGTGCTGGCTGACCTCGACAAGGACACGGTCGATTTCAAGCCCAACTTCGACGAATCGCTCCAGGAGCCCACGGTACTCCCCGCCAAGGCCCCGCTGCTGCTGATGAACGGCTCCAACGGCATTGCCGTGGGCATGGCCACCAACATGGCCCCGCACAACCTGGGCGAATGCTGCGACGCTATCTGCGCCTATATCGACAATCCCGATATCGACGTCGACGGCCTGATGGAGCACATCAAGGGTCCGGACTTCCCCACCGGCGGCATCATCCAGGGCACCCGCGGCATCCGCGACGCTTTCGAGACCGGCCGCGGCCGCATCGTCATCCGCTCGAAGACCAACATTGAAGTGTCGTCTTCCGGACGCGAGACCATTGTGGTGACCGAGATTCCCTACACCATCAACAAGCGCGAGCTCATCGAACGCATCGCCGAGCTGGTGGAGAGCAAGAAACTCGACGGCATTTCCTATATCAACGACGAGAGCGACCGCGACGGCATGCGCATCGTCATCCGCCTGAAACAGGGTGCTCCCTCGAACGTGGTGCTTAACAGCCTGTTCAAGTTCACCCCGCTTCAGTCGAGTTTTTCGGTCAACAACATCGCCCTGGTGGACGGTCGTCCGAAACAGCTCAACCTCAAGCAACTCATCAAGTATTTCGTGCGCCACCGCCACGAGGTGGTGGTGCGCCGCACCCGCTTCGAACTCAACAAGGCCCTCAAGCGCGCCCACATCCTGGAAGGCCTCCTCAAGGCCCTCGACATCATCGACGAGATCATCGCACTGATCCGCGCGTCCCGCAGCGTGGCCGACGCCCGCGACGGACTGGTGGAGCAGTTCGGCTTCACCGTGGAACAAGCCGACGCCATCGTGGAGATGCGCCTGCGCCAGCTCACCGGACTGGAACGCGACAAGCTCCAGGCCGAATACGACGAACTCGAAAAACTCATCCACTACTATCAGGAAGTACTCGGCAGCGAAGCCATGCAGCTGGGCATCATCAAGGACGAGCTCCGCGAGTTGAAGGAAAAATACGGCGACGAGCGCCGCTCCGAAATCGCCCTCTCGGCCGAAGACTTCAACCCCGAAGACTTCTACCCCAACGAAGACGTGGTGATCACCATCTCCCACTACGGATACATCAAGCGCACCTCGCTGTCGGAATACCGCTCGCAAGGACGCGGCGGCGTGGGCGCCAAGGGCAGCACCACCCGCGACGAAGACTTCATCGAGCACATCTACGTGGCCAACATGCACAGCACGCTGATGTTCTTTACCCAGAGTGGCAAGTGCTTCTGGCTCAAGGTCTACGAGATTCCCGAAGGCGCCAAGGCATCGAAGGGCCGCGCCATCCAGAACATCCTCCCGCTCACCCAGGAAGACCGCATCCAGGCCTACCTCAACGTCCAGGACCTGGAAGACAAGGAATTCACCAACAGCCACTACGTGGTCCTGGCCACTTCGAACGGTACCATCAAGAAGACCCTCCTCGAAGCCTATTCCCGCCCGCGCGTGAACGGCATCATCGCCGTCAACCTGCGGGAAGGCGACGCTTTGATCGGCGCTGCCCTGACCAGCGGCGACTGCGAGATCCTACTGGCCGGCAACCAGGGCAAATGCTGCCGCTTCGAAGAGGAGGAAGCCCGGGCCATCGGCCGCAATTCCACCGGTGTCCGCGGCATTGACCTGGAGGAAGGCGACTACGTGGTCGGCATGGTCTGCATCTGTCCCGAAGAACAAGCCCAAAAACCGCTGGACATCCTGGTAGTCAGCGAGAACGGCTTCGGCAAACGTTCCGATCTGGACGAGTACCGCAAGACCCATCGCGGCAGCAAGGGCGTCAAGACCATCAACATCACCGACAAGACTGGCAAACTTATTGCATTGAAGGCTGTCAGCGACGAGAACGACCTGATGATCATCAACCGTTCGGGCGTCACGATCCGGATGCCGGCCGACAGCATCCGGGTGGCCGGAAGGGCGACGCAAGGCGTGAAACTCATCAGCATCCGCGAAGGTGACAGCATCGCAGCCGTCTGCGTCGTTGACAAGGAAGACGAACCGGAAACGCCCGCCACGGACACGGAAACGGGCACCGAAACGAACATAGAAAACAACAATCAATAATCTAAACGAAAAAAGTTATGAAGAAAATTTTCATCGCACTGTCGCTCATCCTCTCGCTGACGATGGTCAGTGCACAGCCTAAGAACGCCGTAGAAGCCCAGAAGGCCGTTGAAAAGGCTGAGGCTGCTGCAGCAGATGCAAAGAAAGCCGAGAAACCGGCCACCTGGACTGCCCTCGCCAAGGCGTATATCGACGCCTACGATCAGCCGGCCCGGAATATCCTCACCGGTACGCCGCAGACCGAGGTGAAACTCTTCCTCAAAGGACAGCCCGTGATCGCCACCAGCCAGAAACAGGGTGCTGAAGGTCTCTACACGGTCGATTCCTATGCCGACAAGGACCTTTACTACAACGAGAACGGCATCCTCGAGTTCTTCCTCGTGACCAAGCCGGCCGTGGAAGGTGACCTCCTCGGCAAAGCCGTCGCCGCCCTCGAGAAAGCCAAAGCCGTCGATCCCAAGGGTTCCAAAGCCAAGGATATCAGCACGATGGCCAATGACATCCACCAGAAGCTCTCGAACGAGGCTCTCTCCCAGTACCTCGCCGGCAACTTCGGTGCATCGGCCCGACTCTTCAAACAGACCGCCGACGTGGCCGCCAATCCGCTGATGGGCCAGACCGACTCGCTGAACACCTACTACACCGCCCTCGTGTCGAACCTGGCTGGTGAGAAGGAGCAGGCTGTCGAATACTACAAGAAGTGCATCGACATGGGGTACTTCCAGAACGGCAACACTTTCTCCAACCTCGCAGAAGTCTATCACTCCATGGGTGACGACGCCAGCCGCAAGGCCACGCTCGAGCAGGGCTTCGTGAAATTCCCGGAGAACAACGGTATCCTGATCGGCCTGATCAACCTCTACATGGAAACCAACGAGGATCCCGCCAAGCTCTTCGACCTGCTGCACACCGCACAGAGCCTCGACCCGAAGAATGCCAGCCTCTACTACGCAGAGGCCGAGGTCTACAACAAGCTGAAAGACCTGGAGAACGCCGAGCGCTGCTACCGCAAGTCCTACGAGATCGACAACAACTACCTCTATGGTATGTATGGCCTGGGCGCCCTCTACTACAACAACTTCGTGGACCTGCGCGAGAAAGCTTCCAACGAACTGGACGACGCCAAGTACGCCGCTCTCGAGAAACAGATGGAAGAGTCGCTGCGCAACGCCGTTGAGCCTTTCGAGACCGCCTTTGACAACACCAAGGATCAGGAGCTGAAGATCGCCTGCGCCGAACCGCTCAAGACCATCTGCTTCATCTTCCGCGAAGATCCGAAGTACATGGAGAAGTACGAGAAGTACAACGCCTTCCTCAACAACTTAAAAGACGAATAGATCCGACGCGCAACTGCGCGGAAGACAATACAGGGACGCTTGGGAGCCGATGCTCTCAAGCGTCTTTTTTGCGGCCCCGTAGGCCAGCTGCGGGGTGTTGTTGTTGGCGCTCAGGTGGCAGAGGAACACGTCGCGCAGGCCGGCATGGCGGCTGCGGACCAGCAACGAGGAAGTCTGCTCGTTGGAAAGGTGCCCGTGCTGCGTCAGGATGCGTTCCTTCAGTGCCTTGGGATACGAGCCGGTGATGAGCATGTCCACGTCGTAGTTCGACTCGACCACCAGATGGTCGGCCAGCGCTGCGTAGCGGACGGCCTCGTCGGTCACTTCGCCCAGGTCGGTCATCACGGTGAAACGTTCGCCAGCGAGCGTGAAATGATAGCCCACCGTCTGGGTGGCATCGTGGGGCACGACGAAAGGCGTGATGCGAAGAGTCTCTCCGACGACGGCCTCCTGCCCTTCTTCCAGGAAATGCACGCATCCCTTGAGCATGCCTGCCGTGCAGACGTTGTGGCGAAGGGCGTTTTCGAGGGTATGGGTCAGGTAGACGGGCTTCCGACAGCGTTCGGTAAAGGTACCGAGACTCCGGATGTGGTCGAAATGATCGTGCGTGACGAATACAGCGCAGATATCGTCGAGCGAGATGCCGTGCTCAGCGAGCCGTTTTTTGATGGTGCGGGTTCCGATGCCGATGTCGATGAGGAAAGACAGGCGGCCGTCGCTGAAATAGTAGCAGTTGCCATTGCTTCCGCTCGACAGGCTCATGAACCGGACCATCCCCTACCTGCTTTTCCGGATATACTTGATTTCCCTCGGTTTGAGGATTCCCTTTTCGGTGACAATGCCGGCGATCAGGGCGGCCGGCGTAATGTCGAAGGCCGGGTTGTACACGCGTACGTCCTTGGGGGCCATCCGCTTGCTGTAATACATGTCGGTCACCTCGAAAGCCGGACGCTGCTCGATGATGATCTCGGCGCCGCTGCGGCACTCCAGGTCTATGGTACTGGTGGGAGCAAACACATAGAGCGGCACCTTGTAATACTTGGCCACGATGGCCACACCGTTGGTTCCAATCTTGTTGGCTACGTCGCCATTGGCGGCCACGCGGTCGCAACCCACGAACACGTAATCGATCTTTCCCTGCGACATCAGCGTAGCGGCCATATTGTCGCAGATGAGCGTGGTGTCGACACCGGCCTTGGTGAGTTCATACGCCGTCAGGCGGGCGCCCTGCAGCAGCGGACGGGTCTCGTCGCAATAGACGCGGGGCGAGAAGCCCTGCTGCTGGGCCAGGTAGATAGGGCCGAGCGCCGTGCCGTATTTCGAGACGGCCAGATGGCCGGCATTGCAGTGGGTCAGAATGCCGCAACCCGGACGGAGCAGCGTAAAACCATGCTCGCTGATGGCCTCGCACATCTTCACGTCCTCGGCCTTGATGGCGCGCGCTTCGGCGGTCAGGGCGTTGCGGATGACCTCGATGGCGTGGCGTTCCTCGTCCTCTCCTTCCAGGGCCTGCTGGGTGGCATAAAAACAGCGTTCCATCCGGTCGAGGGCCCACATCAAGTTGACGGCCGTCACGCGGGAGATATAGAGATAGTGTTTCACACGCAGGAACTCTTTCTCCAGCGCCTGCAGCGAACGCGTACGATAGCGGTTGACACACATCGCCAGGCCGAAAGCGGCAGCGATGCCAATGGCCGGCGCGCCCCGCACCTTGAGGCGGGTAATGGCATAGAAAACTTCTTCTGCGGTCGTCAGGTGGAGAAATTTCTCCTGGTTGGGCAACTGGGTCTGGTCGAGGATCACCACCTCGCGCCCGTTCGGGCTGAGTTCCACTGAATCGAAGGGAAAAACGCTTTTCACGGTCAGAGGGCTGCTATGAGTTGGTTGAAGAGCCGCACCAGCTTGTCGGCGGCGGCATCGGCGGCGCGCACTACATCCTGGCTGTCGTTGATTACAAGGCTTTCGTTGCCGATATTCGAGATGTTGGTGATGACCGACATAGCGAACACCCTCATCCCGCAGTGGCGTGCCACCAGCACTTCGGGCACGGTCGACATACCCACGGCATCAGCACCGATGGACATGAAAAAACGCACCTCTGCCGGGGTCTCGTACGAAGGGCCGCTCGTCCCCAGATAGACACCCTTGCGGAGGTTGATCAGTTCGCGCTGGGCGATTTTCTCAGCCTTGCCGATGATTTCCAAATCGTAGGGTGCCGTCATGTCGGGGAAACGCTCGCCGAAAGCATCCAGGTTGGGCCCGACCAGCGGATTGGGCAACAAGTTGATATGATCGTAGATGATCATCAGGTCGCCGACCTTGAAAGAGCGGTTGAGTCCGCCGGCCGCATTGGTCACAAAAAAGGAGCGGATACCGAGGGCTGCCATCACACGTACCGGAAATGTTACCTGCTCCATCGTGTAGCCTTCATAGTAGTGGAAACGGCCCTGCATCATACAGACCGTCTTGCCGCCCAGTTTCCCGACCAGCAGATTGCCCTTGTGCCCGATAGCTGTCGACTTGACGAAATGCGGAATCCCGGCATAGGGAATCACGACGGCTTCTTCCAGGGAATCCGCGAGTTTACCCAGACCGCTTCCCAGGACAATACCCAGTTCCGGTTTCCGGGAACCCATCATTTCCTGAATAAAAGCGGCGGCTTCGCGGATGTTTTTGACTCTTTTATCCATAAATTGGCGCAGATTTCGACATTTAATCAGCAATATTAATGAAAAAAAGGCAATTATCCAATTTTTCATTAACTTTGCCCTATCGATGAAGTGGTTCGATAAAATCAAAACCTGGTACGCCGCCCAGACCGACACGACCAAAGCTTTGCTCTGGATTGGCCTGGTCGCCGTCATCGGCATCCTCATCCGCTGGAATGCCGTCGTCGAAGGCATCAAGCACGGATTCAGTTTCTACTCCGGAAAATGAACCGATTCCCTACCATAGCCCTGCTCCTGCTCCTGTCGTTCGCACCATTGGCGAAGGCGCAGGATGGTGTGACACTGAGCCAGGGGCAGCCGACGGAACTGGAGATGAGCGCGTCGGAAGTGGCCGACAGGCTCGTGGAATATGCCGCGACCTTCCTCGGAGCCCCCTACCGCTATGGCGCCAACGGGCCGAAGCGTTTCGACTGCACAGGCTACACCCGCTACGTGTACAAGCATTTCGGGTACCGGGACCTGAGCCGCTCTTCGCGGGACCAGGCTCACGACGGACGGGAAGTCGACATCTCCGACTTCCATAATCTTCAGAAGGGCGATATCCTCCTGCTGGGGAGCCGGCGAAATCCGAAAGTGGTGGGCCACGTGGGCATCTTCATCGGTCTCGACGAGAAGAACGATGATCCCCAGTTCATCCATGCCTCCAACCACGGCGTGCGCTACAGTTCCATCTACACCGAATCGTACTACGCCAACCGCCTGCTGGGCGCACGGCGCATCCTCCCCGATTTCCACGACGACAACGTGTTCTTTGACAGCACCGCCGCCTATGCCTTCAACCCCGACGAGGGCGTGCACATCGCCCCCGACAGCCTGGTGCTTTCCGACGCCGACCGCCGCATCGTCCTGTTCGAAAACGGGAAATGGGCCTATGTAGCGCCCGACGGAACCCTGATTATCCCCGAAGCGGGCAGCCGCATCATCCTTTCAGGCGACGGCAACTGGGCGCCAGCCCGTGTGGCCAAGGTCACGATTCCGGCCACGGCCCTGATGCCCGATCCCCAGGACATCGCGCCCGATCCTGAGCCTGCCCCGAAGCCCGCTCCCAAGCCCGCTGAGCCGCAACAGACGGCAGCCGCCACCGACACGACACAAGCCACCACACCGGCACAGCCGGAAATCGTATATCATACGGTTGTCAAGGGAGACAATCTCTACAGAATCGCAAAGAAACACGGCACCACCGTCGACAAGATCTGCCAGTTGAACGGCATTTCTTCCACCACCATCCTCAAGGTGGGCCGGAAACTCCGCGTCAGATAGCCGACTCCTGCCGCTGGGGCCGGAGCTGCGGGTAATAGTCGTCGATGGGAAGGGGCGTTCCGGCCTTATCGAGGAAACAATGCAGCGAGCTGCCTTCGAAGACTACCTCCCCCCGACAGCGGATGATGTAGCCGAGCTTGAGCTTGAACGTCGTCATCGACTGGACGAACACTTCCACATCCAGCATATCGTCGAAAGTCGTGGTATGCACGAACTTCCCCTCCACCCGGATGACCGGCGAGATGATACCGTCGGCTTCGATCTGCACATAGCTGGCACCAACGGTGTCAAGATAAGCGATGCGGGCCTCTTCCATGAAACGGATATAGTTGGAGTGATGCGTCACGCCCATCCGGTCGGTCTCGTAGTAGTGGACTTTGTGATGATAGACAAACATTTTTGGCTCATTTTGCCCTGCAAAGATAAATAATCGTTATCTTTATACAAATTTTGGCTCGCCATGATGAGAGAAACCACGGTCTTCGGACCCATCCACAGCCGCCGGCTCGGCCGTTCGCTCGGCATCAATCTCCTGCCCGAAAAAGGCAAGATCTGCAATTTCGACTGCATCTACTGCGAATGTGGCTGGAACCGCGACGGCCGCGGCGACACGGTCCTTCCGACTGCCGCCAAGGTGCGCAGCGACCTTGAGGACAAGCTGACGGAGCTGATGCTCGACGGGACACGGATCGACTCGATCACCTTCTCGGGCGACGGCGAACCGACCCTCAACCCCGAATTCCCCCGCATCATCGACGATACCTTGTTCCTGCGCGACGCTTACTGCCCCGACGCCAAGGTGTCCGTGCTCTCGAACGCCACCCGGGTCCATGTGCCGGAAGTGTTCGAGGCGCTGCGCAAAGTGGACAATCCCATCCTGAAGATCGATGCTCCCACCGACGCCCTGGTGGCGAAGATCAACCAGCCGGCACCCGGTTACCTGCTCGAAAACGTCGTCACGGCACTCGAACATTTCCAAGGGAATTTCATCCTGCAGACCATGTTCCTCAAGAGCCCGGATTTTGACTCCGCCTCCCCGGAGGTGCTCCAGGGATGGATGGACATCGTCCGTCGGCTCAAACCCCGCGAAGTGATGGTCTACACCATCGACCGTCCCACCCCCGCCCCGGGGATCGAGGCCTTTTCGGTCGAAAAGATGCGCAGCCTGGTCAAACCTCTGATCGACGAAGGTTTCCGCATCGACATCAAAGGAAAAGATACATAACAAGCAAGCATACGACATGATTCACCTTGAGGAAGAAGCAGCCCGCTGCCTGCTCTGCGAAAACCCGCCCTGCAGCGCAGCCTGCAAAAAAGCGGATCCTGCCCGCGCCATCCGCGCCATCCGGTTCGACAACGCCGATTTGGCCGGAGAATGGCTCGCCCCGGCGACACCGGAAGAACTGGAAGCCGCTGAAAAGGCCTGCATTCACTATGACAAGCCCATCCGACTGCGCGAGATCGCGGCGATGCTCCCCGAGCCTCCGGCCCGGTCCCTGCCCTCGCTGGCCATCGATTTCTGCGGCATCCCTTGTGAGAACCCCTTTTTCCTGGCCTCTTCGGCCGTCAGCACCAACTACGAGATGGTTTCATCAGCGCTCAAAGCCGGCTGGGGCGGTGTGTTCTACAAGACCATCTGTACGGAGGACATCCACGAGGTTTCACCACGTTTCGACGCCGTACACAACGATCACGAATCTTTCATCGGATTCCGCAACATGGAGCAACTCTCCGAGAATTCTCTGGATACGGATCTCCACATCCTGCGCAGACTGAAAAAGGACTTTCCGTCCAAAGTGGTGATCGCTTCAATCATGGGCACGGATGAACAAGACTGGATCAACCTGGCCCGGTCCGTCGAACAGGCCGGCGTCGATGCCGTCGAACTCAACTTCTCCTGCCCGCAGATGCGTATGGCCGGAATGGGCAGTGACGTGGGCAGGAACCCCGAACTGGTATCCACCTACACCGGTTATGTCAAGCAGAGCGTCTCCATCCCGGTCATCGCCAAAATGACGCCCAATGTCGCTTCCATGACGCTCGTGGCGCTGTCCGCCCACTTGGCCGGCGCCGACGGCATTTCCGCCATCAACACCATCAAGTCGGTCACGCTCAACAACCGTTCCGCCGTCAGCACCCAAAAAGTCATATCGGGCTATTCGGGACGTGCCGTCAAGCCCATCGCCCTGCGCTTCATCCTGGAAATGGCCAACAACGCACTACGGAAACAATTGGAACTGAGCGGCATCGGCGGCATCGAAAACTGGTGGGACGCCCTCGACTTTATCCGGCTGGGCTGCTCCAACGTACAGGTATGTACGGCCGTGATGCAATATGGCTATCGCCTCATCGACGACCTCAAACTCGGTCTCCAAAACTATATGGCAGACAAAGGGATCGCGAAGCTGAAAGACCTGGTCGGTACGGAAATCCATCATTTCGTGACGCCTTCCGACCTGGACCGCGACACCATCGTCTTTCCGAAGTTCAATCTCGAGAAGTGCATCGGCTGCGGACGCTGCTACATTTCCTGCCGGGACGGCGGGCATCAGGCCATCAGCTTCGGCGAGAACCGCCGGCCGCACCTGAACGGCGCCAAATGTGTGGGCTGCCACCTTTGCAGGCTCATCTGCCCGACCGCATCCATCGGTGCGGCCAAGCGGGTCCCGAAGCCGAAGGGCAACTGATGCGGATTCCTACTGCCCTGTCGAAATGATATGGACGTCGCGCTGCGGGAACGGAATTTCGATGCCGTTCTCGTTCAGTGTGTTGTAAACCAATTCCTTGACGCGCGCCTCATAGACGTAGCGCTCCTCCACCAGCACATACTGCTTGAGGGCGATGTCGATGCTGCTGTCGCCGAAAGTCTCGAAGGCCACCACGACGCCCCGTTTGGGATCGACGATATTGCGACCATATTTATCTTTGGTCTGCAGGCACTTCAGCGACTCCAGCAGCACGGCGCGGAGTTTCTCCACGTCGGTACCATAGCTCACGCCTACCACGATCTTGAGGTATTCGTAAGCGCCGCTGCGGGTCAGATTCTTGAAATACTTGTTGAACAAGGTGGTATTGGTGAAGGCGACCAGCGTGTCGTCGAGCGCCTGTATCTGCGTCGTCTGGTAGCTGATGGAGGTCACCTTGCCGCGGATTCCGTCACATTCGATGTAGTCACCCACACGCAGGCGCCCGCTCATCAGCTGAATGCCGTAGATGAAGTTGTTGAGGATGTCCTTCATGGCCAAGCCCAGACCGGTGGCCAGGCCGGCGGCCACGAGGGACAGAGCGCCCATCGGAATCTTGAACAGGACCACCAGGAAGACGATGTAACTGCCCCACACCAGCAGGCCGATGATGTTGTTGGCCAGGGTGAAATTGATCTCGTTGTCATGAATATAGGTTTTCTGCTCTTTCCGGGCCAGGCTGTCATAGCGGTAGCGACGGTAAAAGGCCTTCAGGACATAGCTCAGGTAGCGGAACAGGAAGAAAATGGTGCTGGCCAGCACGAGTTTGTAGAGTGAAAGATGCAGGATTTCGTTGCCTGCCTTGTCAGTGAGATTGAAGAAGGGCTGAAAGAAAATGTCCTTGCAAATTTCCGTCAGGTCGAAGATGTTGGCTGCCAGCCAGATGCATAAAGGGACAGAGAGGATGGCGACAATCGGAAGCAGGGCTGTCTGGAAGAAGTCGGCCAGCCAGGTCACGGCAATGTAGGCATCCTTCCGACCGGGTTCATAGATGGTGTGCGTCTTCTTGTATTCCATCTTCCGCTTGTCCAGATGCTTCTTCTCGTAGCGCCCGAAGAGCACGTACAGGGCGGTGATGGTCTCGATGGCCGTCAACTGGAAGAGCCACCAAATGAAGACCTGGATTCCCAGCAGCACGTAGCCGGCCATCTCCATGACCAGGGTGACGAGCATCACGGCGAAAGTGATCCACCCGAGGGCCAGGTCGGCGCGCGAATCACGGCAGCCGCTCACCTTTCGGCAGGCGTAATACTGCCAGATGGTGAATCCCAGCATAATCGGCGGGAAGATGAGGTTTACCAGCCGGTTGGGAATGAAGATCACACGGAAGGTGATGACGATCAGACCCAGCAGGACCACGGGCAAATATAGTTTTGAGATCTGGCGGATGTTCGCCGCCGGAACCCGGATGAGCAGCGAAATGAGGATGGCGATCAGCATCCAGGCATAGACCATCAGCAGGCGTGATGCCACCTGGAAGAAATTGTGTTCGACCGAGACGCTGGCGATCATCACGGTCAGGGTAAAGATCAGCACGCCGCAGAGCAGGGTCACCAACGGACTGCGGAGTCGGAATTCCTCAGTCTGGAAACGGGGTACATACTTGCGGAGAATCCGGATCGCCAGATTGCTCAGCAAGGTCGCCAGCAGGATGAAACCCAGGATGTAGACGATGAACATCGACACCAGCGGCCCGCGCCATTCACTCTGGCTCAGGGCATCGGCTTCCGGGCCGTCTTTGCCCAGGCTGTATTTCCGGCGGGCGTCCTGGAAGGCGAGTTTCGAATAGGAAGGAAGAGACCTGAGCACCTTCAGGTAGTTGTCCTGCCCGTAGACGAAAATCATCTTCTGGAGAATCTCATAGCGTTTGCGGGCGTAGTTGTAACTCTCCTCGAGCCGGCTGTTCATGCCTTCATAGTGGTCACTGTCGATCACGACCTTGTCGCGGAACTGGGTGTACAGTTCCAGCAGCTGAAGCGTATAGGCGAGGCAGGAATCGCGGTCGGCCTGCCCCTGTGCATCGAGATAGAAAGGCTCCTCTTCGAGTTCGTGTTCGTGTTCGTGCCCGGACACATCCTCATCGGGACCCTCGCTGCCCACGAAGTCATAGCCGTGTTCGTGGTGATGCGTGGCCTCCCGCACCAGGATGGTATCCATCACGGCCGAGAGCGAATCGGGGACCGCATCGACCTTTTCCAGTACGGGCGGCAGACGGCGCAGCGCTTCGGCCAGGTATTCATAGCGTTCAATCTCGAGGTTCATCCGCATCACGATCTCGTCGAATGGCAGACGCTGCTTCTCATAATCGTTGTACTGGCGGGTGACTTCTTCGAGCGCATAGGTCAGGTCGAATGTATAGTCCTGATTCTGCGAGTAAAGGATCAGGGCCAGCTCGTTGCACTTGCGGGTCATCTCCACCAGCTGTTCGTGCTGGGCCTCGTTTCTGCTGTTCAGCCGCTCCCGCATCTGCTCCATTTTCAGGATTTCCTGATGAAGTTCGGAACGGAGAATGCTCAGGGTCTTGGCGAAATCCCGCTCGTTGAAAACGGCGAAGGCGGGAATGGCCAGAACTAGGACGGAAACCAATAAGATGGTGAGCTTTTTCTTCATTGAATTCAGATATTTCTCTGCAAAGATACAAAAACGACGGATTTTTATTAACTTGCAGAATTAATTGAAGAAACGATGAAAGGCCGTATCTTTCTTTTTCTCGCTGTGACCGTGTTGCTGGCGACTGCCTGCAAGGGCAAGAGCGAAAAGCCGCTCGAACCGGCAGATCTCCGCGGATTGACAAAAGAGCAGCTGCAGGAGATGCGCCAGTCTATCTACGACAGTCATGGTGAAGGAGAGGACCTGACCGCCGGTGAGACAGCCCGGGTGGAGCAGCTGCGCGACCAGGAACGCCGCCTCGACAATGCCTGGATCTTTGGTGAGTGGCGCGAACGGCACGGCCGGCGGCTGATCTTCCGGGATGACGGCACGGTGAGCGTCGGAGCCCGGGATGGCGCCTATGACGAACTGGGCATCTACAAATATTTCCAGGCGGAAGAGCCCTCCTACGAAACGGTCTGGACCCTGGTCTACGATGCGGCCGGGCATCCGGTCGTCATCGTGCCACAGCCCGCCGGCGACGACCTGCTCTATCCGTTTACCGGCAGCCGCAGCAGTGTCTACGAACGGACGGGCGACCTCCAGACTTCCGTCGAGACAGGATGCTTTTTTACGAAAATCCAATAATATTCATTATTCATCTAATACTTACTGTGTTATGAGTGCAGGTAAATTCTTTTCATTTCTGGTAGGCGCAGCCGCCGGTGCGGCCGCAGCCTGGTGGCTCCATTCCGAGAAAGGACAGGAGACGGTCGCGGACATCAAGGAGAAGGCCGCTGCCGGTTTCGATCAATTGGGAAATGCCGTGGAAGACCTCAAAGTAAAAGCGAAAGCCTCGGCCAAAGCAGCCGTCGAGACCCTCGAAGAGGCTGTTGAGAAAAAGCAATGAGCGAAATCAAAGACTATATCGACCTGAAAATCGATGAGATCAAACTGCGGAGCACGCAGGGACTCTCGGATGCAATGGGTCGCCTGGCAACGGGACTGCTCCTCGTCGGCCTGCTGATCATCGTCCTCGGCCTGCTGGCCGTGGTGCTGATCCATTGGCTCGGGGAGCTGACCGGCTCGCTGGCCATTGCGAGTTCCATCGTCTGCGGCGTCTTCCTGGTGGTGTTCCTGGTGGTGTACTCCCAGCGCAAACGCCTTTTCCGTGATACCTTCGTCCAGTTGTTCATCAATATCTTTTTCGACGATGACAAGGAATAGAGGTTTCTCGGATATCCGGACCTATGAGGAGCTGGAAGCTTCGATCCGGATGGTACAGCACCAGCTGCACACGGCCAGGATTTCGCGCCAGGTCAACGGTCTGATGGCCGGACAGGGTCTGGGCATCAAATGGACCGACGTGGCCCTGGTCATCCTCCGCTTGATCAAGCGCAGCCTTTCGTAAACAAACTGAACAGTCCTGACGGTCAGATGGAAAGGACCGTCAGGACATTGATCAGTTCGGGATCGATGGGTTTGTCGATTTTCACGGCCTTGCTGATCGGAACGTAGACAATCAAGTCGTTCTTGATGCCGATCATGATATTGCGCTGGCCTTCCTTGAGGGCCTCCACTGCTGCTACGCCCAGCCGGGAAGCCAGGATGCGGTCGTAGGCCGAAGGGCGGCCACCCCGCTGCAGATGGCCCAGGATCGTGACCCGCACGTCGTATTCCGGATACTCTTTACGGACACGTTCGGCATAGTGCATCGCGCCGCCCGTACCATCACGGTGGCTCTCCGAAACAATCACGATGGAACTGTTCTTGCTCTTGCGGATACCCCGTCCGATGAACTGGGCGAGCTGGTCGATGTCGGTGCGGTCCTCCGGGATGATGGCTGCCTCGGCACCCGCAGCGATGGCGCTGTTCTGCGCCAGGAAGCCGGCATCACGTCCCATCACCTCCACGAAGAAAATACGGTCGTGCGAGGTGGCGGTGTCGCGGATCTTGTCGACACAGTCCACGATGGTATTGAGCGCCGTATCGTAGCCGATGGTCGAATCAGTGCCGTAGAGGTCGTTGTCGATGGTACCCGGCAGGCCGATGATCGTAACATCGTGCTCACGTGCCAGTTCCTGGGCACCCGAGAGCGAACCGTTGCCGCCGATGACCACCAGGGCGTCGATATGGTGCTTCCGCAAATTCTCGTAAGCCTTCGTACGGCCTTCGGGTGTACGGAAATCTTCACTGCGGGCCGTCTTGAGGATGGTGCCGCCGCGCTGGATGGTATTGCTTACCGATTCGCTGGTAAATTCTTTGATCTCGCCGGTAATCAGGCCTTCATAGCCCCGGTAGATGCCGTATACTTTCCAACCCGCAAAGATGGCGGAGCGGGTGACCGCACGGATGGCTGCATTCATGCCCGGGGAATCGCCGCCGGACGTCAGGATGCCGATAGCCTGGATTTCTTTCATTGTATCTATTTCTTTTCTTCGGTTTCAGTCATTTTGATATAGGCCTCCATCAACTCCTTCATCTTCTTCTCCAGCAACTCCGTCTGCTCCTGGATGATTTCAGGCCTGAGGCTATGCGGCCCTTCTTCCAGATGGAACGGCGGGGCGACGATCAGGTGGCTGCGGTGGAATTTCCGGGCAGGGCCATCCTGGTAGACCATGACGATAGGAACCTTGGCGATGGCCGCCAGCATGGCGACGCCCGGCTGGAATGGCAACTGCTTGCGGTGCTCGCCGTGCCGGCCCTCCGGGTAGATGGCGACATGCTCCTTGTCGTCCTTGAGAACGGCCAGGGAATCATGGATCCAGGTGGTGTCCATGTTCTGTCGGTCGATGGGGATACAGCCCGTATGACGGAGCAGGAAGCCGAAGCCAGGCTGCTCAAAGCGGTCTTTGGCCGCCAGGGTATGGATGGGATATTTGCGCAGGGCCGTATTGATGATGCCGCCGTCGAGATGGCCGGTGTGATTGGCCACGAGGATGGACGGTTCCGAAAAGATTTCATCTTTGCGGGAAGGGTCTAGATAATGCACCTTCGGCTTAAAGAGGATCCGCACCAAAGCGGCGAGCAGGGGGTTGAGTTTAGTATCGGAAACCATGGCTCACATTCAATTCCAAGTTGTAAAGATAGCAATATTTTTTTCTCCGTTCAAATGTTTGCCCGACTGTCCATCGCGTTTTTTTTACCGATTATTTGGTGTATCTTCGTATCAATAAAGAAACTTCACCCTATGAAAAATTGCTTTTCCCGGCTCGTCCTGCTGACCGCCTCCCTGGCCCTTCTGGTCGCCTGTGGTCCCAAGTGGCAGGAACTGGAAGCCGACGGCTACCGCCGCATCGAACAGCGCGGCGGCGCCACGCTGGGTTACACCTCCGCCCCTATCCTCGAAAAGGGCGGCTACGCCTTCAAAGACCTCAACCGCAACGGTTCCCTCGACGTATATGAAGACTGGCGGAAACCCGCCATCGACCGTGCCCGCGACCTCGCCGCACAGCTTTCCATCGAAGAGATCGCCGGCCTGATGCTCTACAGCGCCCACCAGGCCGTCCCGGCTCCCGGACTGACCGAAGCCCAGGAAAAGTTCCTGGCCGACGACAACCTGCGCCACGTGCTGGTGACCACGGTTGCCAGCCCTGAGGTGGCCGCCCGCTGGAACAACAACGTCCAGGCCTTCGTCGAGAAGCTGGGGCACGGCATCCCGGCCAACAACAGCTCCGATCCCCGCAACGAGACGGCTGTGACGGCAGAATACAACGCCGGTGCAGGCGGACAGATCTCGCTCTGGCCCACCCCGCTGGGACTGGCTGCCACCTTCGACCCAGATCTGGTGCGTCAGTTCGGCGACATCGCTTCGAAAGAATACCGGGCCCTGGGCATCGCCACAGCCCTCAGTCCGCAGATCGACCTGGCCACGGAGCCCCGCTGGAACCGCTTCGTCGGCACCTTTGGTGAAGATCCCGACCTGGATACCGACATGGCACGCGCCTATGTCGACGGATTCCAGACCACGGAAGGCAGCTCCGACGGCTGGGGTTTCGAGAGTGTCAACGCCATGGTCAAGCACTGGCCGTCGGGCGGCCCGGAAGAGGGCGGCCGCGACGCCCACTTCAACTACGGCAAATATGCCGTCTATCCCGGCGGCAACTTCGAGACGCAGACCCGTGCCTTCGTCGACGGCGCTTTCAAGCTGGACGGGAAGACCGGATCGGCCACGGCCGTGATGCCCTATTACACCATCTCCTACGGCATCGACCCTTCCGGAAGGAATGTCGGTAACAGTTACAACCACTATATCATCACCGACCTGCTGCGCGATCAATTCGGCTTTGACGGCGTGGTCTGCACCGACTGGGGCATCACGCACGACAACGCCGCCATCGAAAGCTTCGACGGCAAATGCTGGGGCACGGAAACCCTCTCCGTGGCCGAGCGGCACTATGAAGTGATCCAGGCGGGCGTCGACCAGTTCGGCGGCAACAACGACAAAGGCCCCGTTCTGGAGGCCTATGCCCTGTGGTGCCGGGATTTCGGGCAGGAAAGTGCCCGGGCCCGCTTCGAGCAGTCGGCCGTACGCCTGCTGATGAACATTTTCCGCACCGGACTGTTCGAGAACCCGTATGTCGATCCGGCCGTCGCCACCACCGTGGTGGGCCAGCCAGAATTCATGCAGGCAGGCTACGATGCACAGCTGAAATCCGTGGTCCTGGTGAAGAATCACGGAAACGTGCTGCCGCAGACTCCGGATCCAGTCCGGGGTGACGGGAAAGCCAAAGTATATATTCCCAAGCGGCACTATCCCGCTTTTGCCGGCCGCTTCGGCATTTTCGGTGCCCATCCCGACTACTGGGACTGGCCGGTCGAGCGCAAGCTGGTGGAACAATACTACGAGTGGGTCGATTCCCCCGCGGAAGCCGATTTCGCCCTGATCTTCATCCAGGAGCCCTATTCCGGCGTGGGCTATGACGTGAAGGACCGCGCCAGAGGCAGCAACGGCTACGTACCCATCAGCCTGCAGTATCTCCCTTACATCGCCACCTATGCCCGCGCCGAATCGATCGCCGGCGGCGACCCGAAGGAGAACTTCACCAACCGTTCCTACCGCGGCAAGACCGTATCGACCGACAACATCGACGACCTGAACAGCATCATCGCAGCCCGCAAGGCCATGGGTGACAAGCCCGTCGTGGTGGTCATCTCCGCCACGCGGCCGTTCGTGCCCGCCGAGTTCGAGCCCTTCGCCGACGCCATCCTCGTGACCCTCGGCGTCCAGCACCAGGCTGTCCTCGACATCCTCAGCGGCGCTGCCGAGCCTTCCGGCCTCCTGCCGATGCAACTGCCGGCCGACATGCGCACCGTGGAGGAACAGTACGAAGACACGCCCCACGACATGCGCTGCTATGTGGACACCGACGGCCACAGCTACGACTTCGCCTACGGCATGAACTGGAACGGCGTCATCGACGACGCACGTACCCGGAAATACGGAAAGAAACAATAATTCAAATACCTGTATGAAACGAATCCTATTCCCTCTCCTGCTGGCCGGCCTGCTGGCCATCGGCTGCACCAAGACCGTGTCCCCGCAGGACCAACTCACAGCGCATGACGCCGAAATCAACAAGATCATCGCCCAGATGACTTTGGAAGAGAAGGTCGAGATGCTGCACAGCAAGACCAACATGTCGAGTGCCGGCGTGGAGCGCCTCGGCATCGCCGACATGAACTACGCCGACGGCCCCTTCGGCATCCGCGAGGAAGGCCAGCCCAACGGCTTCATGAGTGCCGGCTGGACCCTCGACTCCGCCACCTATTTCCCGACGGGCTCCGCCCTGGCGGCCACCTGGAGCGAAGAAATGGCTTATAAATACGGCACCGGCATGGGCAAGGAAGCCCGCCTCCGCGGCAAGGACGTGATCCTTGGCCCGGCCGTCAACATCCAGCGCCTGCCTGTGGGCGGACGTACCTACGAGTACCTGAGTGAGGATCCCATCTTGTCGGCCGCCCTGGCCCTCTTCTATACCAAAGGCGTTCAGAACGAAGGAACGGCCGTGTGCATCAAGCACTTCGCCGTCAACAACCAGGAGACCAGCCGCGGCAGCGTCGATGTGAAGATCGACGAACGCACGCTCCGCGAAATCTATCTCAAGCCCTTCGAGCGCGCCATCATCGAAGGCGGTGCAATGAGCGTGATGCCGGCCTACAACAAGGTCAACGGCGACTACTGCTCCGAGAACGAGCACCTCCTCAATGAGATCCTCCGCGGCGAGTGGGGCTTCAAGGGCATGACCGTTTCCGACTGGGGTGGCACCCACAGCACGATGGGCGCCATGCTCCACGGCCTCAACGTCCAGATGACCGGTTCCAACTACCTGGGCCAGCCCGTCATCGATTCCATCGCTACCGGCGCCCTGACCGAAGACCTCGTGGACGAGAAAGTCCGCCAGATCCTGCGCGTGCGCTTCGCCATCGAGCCCGTCCCGGCCGATGTGGCCAACACCGTGATGACCTCGCAGCCCGAGAGCCAGCAGATTGCCCGCGAAGTGGCCGAGAAATCCATCGTCCTGCTCAAGAACGAAGGCATCCTGCCCATCAAGGCCGAAGTGAAGAAAATCGCTGTCATCGGCCAGAACGCCGTGCTCAAGACCCAGAGCGGCGGCATGGGTGCCGGTGTCAAGGCGCTCTACGAAGTGACCCCGCTCGAAGGCATCACCCGCCGCGCCGGCGAGAAAGGCATCGAAGTGAACTATGCACCGGGCTACAAGAACTATCCGGGTATGCGCTGGGGTCCTGCCCCGACAGTCCCCAATCCGCTGGAGGCCGCCGCCATCGACGAACCGGCCGATCCGGCGCTGGTGGCGGAAGCCGTTGCCCTGGCCAAGGACGCCGACCTGGTGATCTTCTTCGGCGGCACCAACAAGAGCATCGAGACGGAAGGCTCCGACCGCAAGAACATCAAACTCCCCTGCGGACAGGAGGCCCTTGTCCAGGCCCTGTACGAGGCCAATCCGAACCTGGCCACCGTGCTGATTTCCGGCGGCCCGACCGACCTGCAGGTGCTGGAGCCCGTCTCCCCCGCCATCGTCCAGGGCTGGTGGAACGGCTCGGAGGGCGGCACCGCGCTCGCCGAAGTGCTCTTTGGCGACATTGCCCCTTCGGGCAAGCTTCCCTTCACCTTCCCCGTGAAGCTCGAAGATTCCCCTGCCTATGCCTTGGGCAACTTCCCGGGCAACAGCGCCGGCGGCGACCTGTTTACGCTGATGTTCCGTCCCGACGTCATCAAGATGAGCCCCGAAGAGCGCCAGAAACTCATCGAATCGCTCCCCAAGCCCGTCTCCGAATACACCGAACGCTTCTACGTGGGCTACCGCTGGTTCGACACCAAAGATATCGCGCCCATGTATGCCTTCGGACACGGTCTTTCCTATGTGGACTTCGATTATAAAAACCTGAAGGCTTCCGTCTCCGGCGGCAAGGTGAAGGTCTCCTTCCAGCTGACCAACGAAGGCGACATGGACGCCGACGAGGTGGTCCAGCTCTATGTCCACCGCATCGACAGCCAGGTCGAATGGCCGGCCAAGGAGCTCAAGGCCTTCCAGCGCGTCAACCTCAAGGCCGGCGAAACCAAGAAAGTAACGCTGGAAATCCCGATGGACGAACTCCGTTACTGGAACGAAACGACGAACACCTGGGATCTCGAACACGGCAAGCTCCAGCTCCAGTTGGGCGCCGCTTCCGACGACATCCGTCAAACCGCTGAAGTAACGATCTAACGATGAAAAAGATACTCTTATTCGCAGTCCTGTTGGGCTGCACCCTGCCGCTGTCGGCCCAATGGTTCCGGCAGCCCACCCCCAATGACACCCTGCAGTCCGTCCGCGTGCTGCCCGACGGGAAAGTCCTGTTCCAGCTCTATGCCCCGCAGGCTCAGACCGTCGCCGTGACCGGCGACCTGCCCTGGGACAAACCCGTGAAATTTGAAAAGAACGCCGACGGCGTGTGGCAGGGCCTCTGCGAAGGCCTCGCCGACGGCTGCTTCCGCTACAGCTTCCTGGTCGACGGTGTCCGCGTCCAGGACCCGAAAGCCCCGCTCTCGGCCGAGCAAGCTTCCGTTTTCACGAAAGGCGACGGCTATGTGAAGGATGTGCCGCACGGCGCCATGGCGCAGCGCTGGTACTGGTCCTCCACGCTGAACTGCCTGCGCCGCATGCATGTATGGACGCCCGCGGGTTATGAGAAGTCCGCTGAAGCGCTGCCTGTGCTCTACCTCATTCACGGCGGCGGCGACAACGACGCCTCCTGGCCCGGCGTGGGTGCCGCAGGCTGGATCCTCGACAACCTCCTGGCCGAGGGCAAGATGGTACCGATGATCGTGGTCATGCCCAACGGCACCATCGAGACCGACGACATGATGGGCGAAGTGCCCCTCTTCGGACAGGACATGGTCGAGAGCATCATCCCCTTCGTCGAAGCCAACTACCGCGTCGTCGCCGACCGTGACCACCGTGCCATGGCCGGCCTGTCGATGGGCGGCATGGAGACCATGGAGACGGCCTTCCTGCATCCGGAACTCTTCAGTCACGTGTGGGTGCTGAGTTCCAGTTTCTCGCCCGGCAGGCAGAAAGAGTATGTCGAGCGCATCCAGCTGAAAAAGATTGCGCCCGCACTGAACAAGAACTTCAAGGCCCTGTATTTCACCCAGGGCGGTCCCGCCGACATCGCGTACAAGAACTGCCAGGAAGCCCTCGGCTATCTGAAAGAAGCTGGCGTCAAGTACAACTACCTGGAAAATGCCCAGGCTGGCCACAGCTGGACCACCTGGCGTGCCGACCTGCAGGTCCTCGCCCCCACCCTGTTCCGATA
>CACZWU010000024.1 GCA_902784965.1 uncultured Bacteroidia bacterium
AAATCCGACCGTACCGGTGCCTACGCATTCCAGGAAGAACTCGTCCCCGTCGACGAGGTGGCCGACTACTTCAAGAAATAATAAAGTAGGTAAGTATGAACAAAGAGAGGCTCGCAAATCGCGAGCCTCTCTTTGTTCTCGAGCCACTTGGCAGACTCGGACTGCCGACCTGCGCGTTACGAATGCGCTGCTCTACCGACTGAGCTAAAGTGGCTGGATTCTTATTTCCCCCATTAAACTTGGGACTGCAAAAATAGTCAAAAGATGGAGATTGCGAAAATTTTTTTCACAAATATTGCCATGAAACAATTGATGATTCTTTCGGCCGCCCTCGTTCTCACGATTACGGCCGCCGCACAGCCCCCTATGGGCCAGGGCCGTCCCGGAATCTCATTCAGTCGACGTACACCCCGTTCTTCCGCCAGTTGCGGATGCCGAAGAAGGCCATGATGATGTAGCAGACATACATCAGGGCCATCCAGTACATGTGGCTGTAGATGAACACGCCGACAGTGATGGTGTCGAGGACGATCCAGATGTACCACTGGCACATGTACGAACGGCTGAGGAAGAAGGTGCCCACCATGCTGCCCACGCCGATGAAAGCATCCCAGTAGGGCTGGCTCGGAAAGAGTGAAGTGCCATGCGTGTCGGCGTAGGCCTTGAGGAGGTTGGCCAGTAAGAAATAAGCCGGGATGGCGATGCCCAGCGTCCAGGCGCCCGTCTTCCAGTCGAAGCGGCGGATCAGCACTTCCTTGTCTGAAGACGCAGCCTTCTCCTTGGCCTCAGCTTGGGCGTCATCCCTGAGCTCCCGGAATGCATGAATGCCGTAGAAGGCCATCACGATGTAATAGAACTGGATGACCGTCATCGACACGAAATTGTTGTGCCAGTAGACAAAGATGTTCAGGATGGAGGTAATGATGCAGACATACCAGAGCAACTGGGACTTTCCGATCTCCAGGTAGACATAGTAGATGCCCGCCACCATCGCAAAGATCTCCAGCCAGTCCCAGAGGTCCAGCCCGACGAAATAGGCGCCGATGCCGTCCATGGACTAAAAGCCGCGCAGGTTCAGTACGGTGGTCACCGGCACATCCTTGGGGAATTTGGCGATGCTGCCGAAATCCTGCAGATAGATGATGAAACTGGCATACACCTGCTTGGGATGGAAGAACCGGACCAGCTTCACGGCGGCGTTGGCCGTACCGCCGGTCGCCAGCAGGTCGTCGTGCACCAGGACGACGTCGTCCGGTTCGATGGCGTCGGTATGGATCTCGATCTTGTCGCGGCCATATTCCAGTTCATATTCGAGGGCAATGGTTTCGGACGGCAGTTTGCCCGGCTTGCGGATCAGCACGAAACCGGCACCCAGGCGGGAAGCCAGGGCGGCGCCCATGACGAAGCCGCGGCTCTCGATGCCAGCCACCTTTGTGATGCCTTTGTCCTTGTATTCCTCATACAGGATATCTTCGACCTCCTTGAAGGCGGCCGCATTCTTGAACAGCGTGGTGACATCCCAGAACTTGATGCCCGGCTTGGGATAATCGGGGACCGTCCGCAGACTGGCGATCAGACTCTCTTTGCTCATGATTATTTCTTTTCGACTAAGGATATACGATACAGTTTCGGCCAGTATTTGCCCGTGACATAGACGTTGCCCTTCGCATCTACGGCGATGCCGTTGAGCACGTCGGTGCCGGAGGTACGCAACTGGGCGGGCAGGATGCCGCGCAGGTTGATGACACTCCGCACCTGGCCGGTGGCGGGGTCGATGCGGACGATCTGGTCGGTGCCGTAGACATTGGCCCAGATCTCCCCCTTGATGTATTCCAACTCATTGAGGTACATTACTTTCTGCCCGCGAAGCGTGACGTTGACGGTCCGCTGTACCTGGAAGGTCTCGGGGTCGCGGAACGTAATCTCGGAAGTGCCGTTGCTCATGATCAGCTGCTTGCCGTCGGCGGTCAGGCCCCAGCCCTCCCCGTTGTAGTGGTGCGAACCCAGTTTCTGCCAGGTCTTGAAGTCATACACGAAACACTCCTTCTCCTGCCAGGTGAGGATGTACAGGCGTCCGTTCAGTACGCAGGATCCTTCGGCGAAGTAACGTCGCTCGAAATTGAGGCGCCGCTCCACCTTCCCCGTCTTGAGATCGACCTGCCGGAAGCTCGACTGGCCGTACTGGCCGGCGGATTCGTAGAGTACGCCATCCTCGAAAAAGAGACCCTGGGTATACGAACCCGCATCGTGCGGCAGCACCTCTTCCACCTTGTAGCCATAAGTCTTGACGTTCTGACCGTCGGCCTTGCAGGCCGGAAGGGCCAGCAGGCAGCACAGGAAGACCATCATGCAGAAGGGTTTATTCATGGGGAAGGGCTTTATTGCTGGGAATATTTGCGGTAGCTGCTGCTCTGCTTCTTCACGGGTTCGCTGGTCAGGCCGACACCCAGTTTCTTGAAGGTCTTGCGATCGACTTCGGTGAGCATCACCGTGCTGTGGACCTGGCAGCCCCGGAGCAGCGGCAGGCAGTCGATGGCCTTTCGGCAGTTCTCGTCGGAGAGGCTCAACATCGAAATGGCCACCAGCACCTCGTCGGTATGGAGGCGCGGATTGTGGCCGTGCAGGTACGAAACTTTCGTTTTCTGGATGGGTTCGATCATCTCGGCGGGAATCAGCTTGACCGGATGCGGGATGCCGGCCAGGTGCTTGAGTGCGTTCAAAATCAGTGCCGCGCTCGGGCCCAGGAGGGGGCTCTGCTTGGCCGTGATCACCGTGCCGTCGGGAAGTTCCATGGCGGCGGCATATTCCCCGCTGCTGGCCTCTTTCTGCTTGGCCGCCACAGTTACGCGGCGGTATTCGGTCGCCAGGTTCGCCTGCTTGAGCAGGAGGGTCAGCTTGTTGACCTCCTGTTCATTTTCTTCTCCTTCGGCCAGGTTGCACAGGCCGGTGTAGTAGCGGCGGATGATCTCGTTGTTGGCTGCCTCCCGGCACACGTCGTCGTCGCTGATGCAGAAGCCGATCATGTTGACGCCCATGTCGGTGGGCGACTTGTAGATGCTCTTGCCGTAGATCTGGGTAAACAGGGCGTCGAGCACCGGGAAGATCTCGACGTCGCGGTTGTAGTTGACGGCGATCTTTCCATAGGCCTCCAAGTGGAACGGGTCGATCATGTTCACATCGTCGAGGTCGGCGGTGGCTGCCTCGTAGGCGATGTTGACGGGATGTTTCAGGGGCAGGTTCCAGATCGGGAAGGTCTCGAATTTCGCATAACCGGCCTTGACGCCGCGTTTGCGCTCGTTGTAGAGCTGGCTCAGGCACACGGCCATCTTGCCGCTGCCGGGGCCGGGTGCCGTGACCACCACCAGCGGGCGGGTGGTCTCCACGAAGTCGTTCTTGCCGAAGCCCTCGTCGGATGCGATCAGGTCGACGTTGGTCGGATAACCTTCGATGATATAATGGTAATAGGCCTTGACGCCCATCTTTTCGAGGCGGTTCCGGAAAGCGACGGCGCTCGACTGGCCGTTGAAGTGGGTGATGACCACGGAATTGACCAGCAGGTCGCGGCTCTGGAATTCTTCACGCAGACGGAGTACGTCGATGTCGTAGGTGATGCCCAGGTCGCTGCGGATCTTGTTTTTCTCGATGTCTTCGGCCGACACCACGATGATGATTTCCATCTCGTCGCGGAGTTGCATCAGCATCTTGAGCTTGCTGTCGGGCTGAAAGCCGGGCAGCACGCGGCTGGCATGGTAATCGTCGAACAGTTTGCCGCCGAATTCCATGTACAGTTTATCCCCGAATTGCGAAATGCGTTCCTTGATGTGCTCTGATTGAATCTTCAGATACTTGTCGTTGTCGAAGCCGATTTTCATAATCCCGTAAAGACTTTTACGGGTTACAAAGATAGGAAAAATATCGGTACAAATCATTTTTCTTGTACCTTTGCATCCGGCAAGTCATTCTGTCGCGCCGCGCGAGCGGTGAGGAAAGTCCGGACAGCACAGAGCGCCTCCCTGTGGAAAGCACAGATAGGTGAAAGTTTATGGAGCGCGTAACAGAAAACAACCGCCGGTTTAGCCCGGACTCGTTCCGGAGCCGGCAAGGGTGAAAACGTGGGGCAAGAGCCCACGACCGCTGGCGGCGACGTCCGCGGGGTACGCACCGGAGGGCTGCAAGGCCAAATATATCGGCGTCTGAGGGCTGCTCGCCTGAGCCGAGGGGTAGGCTGCATCAGATAAATGACAGAAGCCCGTCAGGGTACAGAATCCGGCTTATCGGCTTGCCTTTTTTTGACTATGAAACGCACCATCATACTCTTGACCGCCCTCTTCGGGCTCGTCTTCAGCGCTGCGGCCTACGAAAAGGGCGACGCGCGCTTCACGCAGAAAGACATCGACAACTTCAACGAAGTGATGACCCTCCTGGCCCCGGACCGCGACAAGCCGATGAGCGAGCTGGTGATCAAGGTGGCAAAACATTTCCTCGGCACGCCCTATGTGTCGAACACCCTGGAACTCGAACCGGAGCGCCTGACGGTCAACACACGTGAGACCGACTGCATCCTCTTCGTGGAAATGTGCCTGGCCATGTCGCTCACCGCCAAGGAAGAACATCCGACCTTCGAGAAATATGTCGACAACCTGCGCCAGCTGCGCTACCGCAACGGCAAGGTCGACGGCTACGCCTCGCGCATCCATTACACCTCCGAGTGGATCATCCAGGGTACGGTGCGGGGCCTCTTCGACGAAGTGAGCCGCCAGTGCGGCGGCAGCCCTCTCGACCAGAAGTTCAACTTCATGTCGACCCATCCGGCCTCCTACAAGCAGCTGAAAGACAGTCCGAAAACGGTCGAAAAGATCAAGGCCGTGGAGCAGAACCTCGAAAGCTGGGACTACTGGTACATTCCCAAGGCCGAACTGCCGAAGTGCATCCAAAACATCAAGACCGGCGACATCATCGGCTTCAACTCCGCCACGCCCGGCCTCGACATCGCCCATGTGGCCTACGCCTATTGGGAAGGCAACACCCTGACCTTCATCCACGCGTCCTACTCCGAGAAGAAAGTCGTCATCAACAAAACGCCGCTGGTGGAGTACACCAACGGCATCAAAGGTCACAACGGTCTGCGCGTCGTCCGGCTGAAATAGAAGCATTGCCGGAGCAAAACCGACCCTTATTGCGCCCGATGTCCCACTTTTTGGGACATCGGGCGCATTTTAGTGGGTATTTGCTCCTGGTGTCCCCGTTTTTGGGACATCGGCGACGGAAAAATAACTATATTTGTAGATTGAATCTAATTTTACAAGAAAGATATGCAACTGATAGCTGACAGCGGTTCCACCAAGGTTTCCTGGCGGGCCATTTGCGATGACGGTTCGGTCAAGGCGATCGAGACCGTGGGCATCAATCCGGTTTTCATGGAGGATGCCGAGATCGAAAAGATATTGAACGACAAACTCGTTCCCGAGATCGGGAAGAAGGTCGACCGGATCTTCTTCTATGGCGCTGGCATGGTGGGTGGCGAGATTTCCGCCAAGCTGGAACGCTGCTTCGGCAAGGTGTTCCCGGGTTCGACCTGCGAAGCGGCTTCCGACGTGCTGGCGGCGGCCCGCGCCCTCTGCGGCCACAAGCCCGGCATCGCCTGCATCCTGGGCACCGGTTCAAACAGTTGCTTCTACGACGGTGAGGGGATCGCGCAGAACGTCCGCGCCGGCGGTTTCATCCTCGGCGACGAGGCCAGCGGCGCCTACCTGGGCAAACGCCTGGTTTCCGACTTCATCAAGGGCCTGCTTCCGCCGGCCATCGAGAACGAATTCAACAAGCGCTACGGTCTCGACTACATGGCCATCGTCCAGAAGGTCTACCGTGAACCCATGCCGAGCCGTTTCCTGGCTTCTTTCTCGCCCTTCATCAGCGAGTTCAAGAACCATCCGCACATGGCCAACCTGCTCAAGAGCAGCTTCGAGGAATTCCTGCACCGCAACATCGTCCACTACGACTACAAGAAGTATCCGGTGAACTTCGTCGGCTCCATCGCCTTCTACTACAAGGACATCCTGGAGAAAGCCGTCAACGCCGCCGGCATGCGCATGGGCATCATTCTCAAGGGCCCCATCGATGGTTTGGTTGAATATCATAAAAACGTGAAATAATGAAGGTCACCGAACAGAGTTCGAACTATTCGAACCTCGACAAGATGAGCACGCGGGAGCTGCTCGAGAACATGAACCGCGAAGACCGGCATGTCCCGGAAGTGGTCGCCGAATGCATTCCGCAGATCGAGAAACTCGTCGACGGCATCGTCGAGCGCATGCGCCGCAACGGCCGCGTCTTCTACATGGGCGCCGGTACCAGCGGCCGCCTCGGCATCCTCGACGCCTCGGAAATTCCGCCGACCTACGGCGCCCCCTACGACCTGTTCATCGGCCTGATGGCCGGCGGTGACAGCGCCATCCGGCGCGCTGCCGAAGGTGCCGAGGACAACAAGGAACAGGGCTGGAAAGACATTGAACCGTATCGCCCGACGAAAGACGACATCGTGATCGGCATCGCCGCCTCCGGCACCACGCCCTATGTGATCGGCGCCATCGAGGAAGCCCGCAAACGGGGCCTGCTCACCGGCTGCATCACCTGCAACCCCGACGCCCCCGTGGCAGCGGCCGCCGAGATCCCCATCGTCGCCGTCGTAGGTCCCGAATTCGTGACCGGCAGCACCCGCATGAAATCGGGCACCGCACAGAAACTCATCCTCAACATGATCTCCACCTCCACGATGATCCGCCTGGGCCACGTGAAAGGCAACAAGATGGTGGACATGCAGCTCACCAACAAGAAACTGGTGGACCGCGGCACCAAGATGATCATGGATGAGACCGGCATCGAAGACTACGGCGAGGCCAAGGCCATGCTGCTGCACTACGGCTCCGTCCGCAACGCCGTCGATACCTACTTTGCCCAAAACCCCGACAAGCGCAAATAAGCGCAACGGCCGATGTTCCGTCGGAACTATTCCTCCGCCTTGCTGGAAGAGGCTGTTGACCAGCTCGCCACGCTGCCCGGCGTCGGTCGCCGGACCGCCTTGCGGCTTGCCCTGCACCTGCTGGGCCAGCCGCGCGAGAACGTGGAACAGTTTTCCGACGCACTGCTGCGCCTGCGGCAGGATATCCACCACTGTCCCGTGTGCGGCATGATTTCCGACGACGGTACCTGCCCCGTGTGCGGCGACCCGCACCGCGACCCCACGGTGGTCTGCGTGGTGGAGAGCCTGCGCGACGTGCTCAGCATCGAGAACACCGGCCAGTACAGCGGACTCTACCACATCCTGGGCGGCATCATTTCGCCCATCGACGGGGTGGGGCCCGGCGACCTCCGCATCCATGAACTCGGCGACCGCCTCGCCCAGGGACAGATCCGCGAAGTGGTGCTGGCCCTGAGCACCAGCATGGAAGGGGAGACCACTGCCTATTATCTCTACAAGCAGATCGCCCGTTATCCCGTGTCCGTGACCGCCATTGCGCGCGGCGTGGGCTTCGGTGACGATCTCGAATATACCGACGAACTGACCCTCGGCCGGTCGATTACCAACCGACAACCTTTTAAACCTTGACCTATGCGACACGAATTCCCCTTTGTCTGGTTTCTCGTGGCATTTGCCGCCTACACCGTGCTCCTGTTCCTCATCTCGTGGCTGACAGGACGCAAGGCCGGCTCCAATTCCTTTTTCTCCGGCGATAAGAAAGCACCCTGGCCCGTGGTGGCCTACGGCATGATCGGCGCTTCCATCTCGGGCGTGACCTTCATCTCCGTGCCGGGCAACGTGTGGGTGCAGAATTTCTTCTATATGCCCCTGGTCCTGGGCTTTGTGGGCGGCTATATCATCATCGCCAAAGTGCTGCTTCCGCTCTACTACAAGATGAACCTGACTTCCATCTACACCTATCTGGGGGAGCGGTTCGGGCCGAAGACGCACAAGACCGGCACCACCGTCTTCATGGTGTCGCGCATTCTGGGCGCTGCCGTGCGCGTGTTCGTGGTCATCGTGGTCTTCTTTGCGTTCATGCCGCACAGCCTGTCGCAGAACATGTCGCCGGTGCTGCTGTTCACCCTCATTACGGTTGTGTTCCTGCTGCTGCTCTATCTCTATACCTTCAAGGGCGGTGTCAAGACCATCATCTGGACCGACGTGCTGCAGACGACCTTCATGCTGCTGGCCGTGGGCATGACCATCTTCTATATCTGCCGCAACATGGGCTGGAGTTTCGGCCAGATGTTCTCGGTGGTGGGCAACACCGTCAATGAGAATGCCGGTACCGTGGGCTACGGTCATACCTTTACCAGCTGGTTCGACTGGAACTGGAGCCACGGCACCAATGCCATCAAGCAGTTCATCGCCGGTATCTTCGTGACCATCGCCATGACGGGCCTCGACCAGGCCATGATGCAGAAAAACCTGGCCTGCAAGGATATCAAGGCTGCCCAGAAGAACATGTACACCACCTCTGTCATCATCGTGGTGGCCAACTTCTTCTTCCTGCTGATGGGCGCCCTCCTGTGCGTCTACGCCCAGCATCTGGGCGGTTTCGAAGCCCTGGGCATCACCAAGACCGACGAACTCTTCCCGACCATCGCCAGCCAGTATTTCGGCGTGGCGGCCGGCATCTTCTTCCTCATCGGCCTGATCTCCGCCTCGTATCCGAGCGCCGGTGCCGCCATGACTTCACTGACCACCAGTTTCTGTGTCGACTACCTGAACTTCAACGGACGCCAGGACCTGACCGATGCCCGGAAGGAAAGTATCCGCAAGACGGTACACGCCGGTGTGGCCGTGCTTTTCCTGATCATCATCGTGGTGCTCTACGTTGCCAGCAGCGATGCGGTGGTCAACCTCGTCTACAAGCTGGCCTCGTATACCTACGGACCGCTGCTGGGCATGTTCTTCTTCGGCATCCTGACCAAGGTGAAGGTGCGCGACGGCGCCACGCCGTGGATCGCCGTCGCCGCCCCGGTGCTCTGCCTGGTGTTCAATCTGGTGAGCAAACGCTGGTGGGGTTTCGACCTGGGCTTTAGTCTGCTGATCGTCAACGGTCTGCTGACCTTCTTCGGCATGTGGCTATTCCGTGAAAAAGCGTAGCGTAGCGGGTGGTATTTGGGGACGCGAGCATTTTTCTGCGAGCGGATACAAATACCAGAGCGAAGCGGAGCTCTTTTTCGTAAATAATTCCTACCTTTGCATGTTATGGTGAGAATTGCAGCGATCAACTACTTGAACACGATTCCGTTCCTGTACGGGCTGGAGGCTTGCATGGCCCCCGGTGAGATCGTCATGCAGTTCTGCACACCGTCGGTTTCCGCCATGCTGCTGCGGGAAGGAAAAGCCGACATCGGCATTATGCCCGTAGGTGCTTTGGGCGACCTGAAGAACCCGTCCATCGTGTCAGATTTCTGCATCGGCGCCACCGGGCCCGTGGCCAGCGTGCTGGTGGTATCCGGCCGTCCGATCGCAGAAGTCGACGAGATCCTGCTTGACGTCGACAGCCGCACGTCGGTGCTGCTGACCGAATACCTCTGCCAGGCCAAGTGGCACATCACCCCGCGCCTGCGGCCTTTCGACTTCCTGCGTGACCCCCTCGATCCGCAGCGCTGCTACCTGCTCATCGGCGACAAGGCCCTGCTGCATGCCGGCGATTTCCGCTACGTCTACGACCTGGCTTCGGAATGGATCGCTCTCAAGGGCCTTCCGTTCGTGTTCGCCTGCTGGACGGCTGCCGGTCCGCTGGAACCCTCATTTGTAGAAAAGTTCAACCAGGCCCTGGGCTATGGCATCGACCATATCCCCGAGGCCGTAGAAAAGTATAATCATCAGTTTCCCAGGGAGTATGCCTGCAAGTATCTGCGGGACAACATCTCTTTCGCCCTCGACAGCGAGAAACGCGCCGGACTGTCGGAATTCCGTCGCGTGGCCCTGGAGAAGCTGACCCCTCGAGAATGTGTGTCGTAACCTGCGGCCCGACGGCCAGTCCACGGAATGTCGACATACTAAAACTTGAGGAAAATGATCAAAATCTTTTATAATCACAACGGTCAGGCGGAAGTTTCCGAGTCGCTGACCATCCTGAAAGAGATTTCCCGCGAAAACGCGCTCTGGCTCGACCTGTTCAATCCGACGGGCGAGGAGAAGCGCGCCGTGGAACTGTTTCTCAACACCACGCTGCAGAGCCGTGCGCAGGCCGAGGAGATCGAGAGTTCATCGCGCTACTCCGAGACTATCGACGCCATCTTCGCCAACACAAACTTCCTGATTCCGAGTTCGGAGAACTACACCATGGAGTCGGTCTCCTTCGTGCTGACCGGCCATACTATCACCTCCATCCGGCAGGTGCCCCTGCGCAGTTTCACCGATATCCAGCGGCGCATCCTCTTCAACTCGAAACTCTATCCCACGGGTTTCCACGTGCTGGTGGGTATCCTGGAGAACCGCATCGACCTCGACGCCGACATGATCGAGCTGATGTCGAAGGAGATCGGCCAGTACAGCAAGCGGGTAAGTTTGGGTGAGGATGTGAACGAGGAATTCCTCCTCGACATCAACCAGCTGCAGGAAAACACGATGCTCGTGCGCGAGAACATCGTCGACAAGCAGCGCATGATTTCGAGCATCCTGCGTTCCGACAAGACGCCCGACGTGATCAACGGCAAGCTGGGCATCCTGCTGAAAGACATCACGTCGCTCATCAACCATACGGACTTCAGTTTCGAACGTCTGGAATACCTGCAGAACACGGTGCTCGGTCTGATCGAGCTCGACCAGAACAAGATCATGAAGATCTTCACCCTGGTGTCGGTCCTGCTGATGCCGCCGACGCTGATTGCCAGCTGTTACGGCATGAACATCGACCTGCCCCTCGTGGGCGGGATCTGGGACCTGGTCATCATCCTGGGGGCCATGCTCCTGATCGTGCTGGCCGTCTTCCTGATCTTCCGCAAGAAAAAAATGCTGTAGCGTATGAAAAAGCCCGGCCTTCTGCTGTCGCTGGTGCCTGTGATCACGCTCATCATCCTGCTGGTCATCGGGGTGGTGATCTTCGGCGACGAGCTGACGGGCGGTCCGTCGCAGCTGGCGCTCTTTGGGGCGGCCGTGGTGACGGCACTCATCGGCCTGTACTACCTGAAGATTCCCTGGCATGTTTTCGAAGAGAAGGCGGGGGAGAACTACAAGTCGACCGCTCCGGCCATCATCATCCTGCTGTCGATCGGTGCGCTGACCGCGACCTGGATGCTCTCGGGCATCGTGCCGACGATGATCGTCTACGGCCTGAAACTCATCCATCCCCGCATCTTCATCGTGATGGCATTCCTGCTCTGCGCGCTGATATCGATGCTGGCGGGCAGTTCCTGGACCACGGTGGCGACCGTGGGCCTGGCGATGTTCGGGGCCGGCACGTTCATCGGCCTGCCGGTGGGCTGGATGGCCGGCGCCATCATCTCGGGTGCGTACCTGGGCGACAAGGTGTCGCCCCTGAGCGATACCACCAACCTGTCGGCGTCGATTGCCGGCGTGAACCTCTACACCCACGTGCGCTACACCTTCATCACGACGATCCCCGCCCTGATCATCTGTCTGGTGGCTTATGGGATCATCGGCTTTATGGTGCCCGTGCGCAGCGGCATGCAGATGGATGCGCAGATGGCCGTGCTGCAGGAGACCTTCCATATCTCACCCTGGTTCCTGTTGGTGCCCGTCCTGACGATCTTCATGATTTTCAAGAAGGTGCCGGCCATGGTGACCCTCTTCCTGTCGGCCCTGGCAGGTGGCCTGCTGGCCTACTTCGCCCAGCCCCAGATCATCGACCGTATCGTGGGACCCGAAGCGACGGGCTTCCAGCGTTTCTTCGGCTCGCTCTTCCAGATGATGTCGGCCGACGTCTCGATCGAGACCCCCGATCCGCTGGTCACGCGCCTGGCCTCGACCGGCGGCATGAAGTCGATGGTCAACACCGTATGGATCATCCTCGCGGTGATGCTATTCGGCGGCTGCCTGTCGGCCTGCGGCATGGTCGAGACCATCACGGAACACATCGTGCGCTCGGTCCACAGCACCGGCGGCCTGGTAACGGCGACGGTCATCAGCTGCATTTTCTGCAATATCACCCTGTCCGACCAGTTCATGTCCATCCTGCTGCCGGGCAACATGTTCAAGGATGCGTACAGGCGTTTCCGGCTGGCGCCGGAGGTGCTGAGCCGTACGCTCGAAGACTCCGCGACGGTGAGTTCCGTGCTCGTTCCCTGGAATACATGTGCCGTGGTGCAGTCGAGCGTGCTGGGCGTGGCCACGATGGCCTATTTCCCCTTCGCCATCTTCTGTTTCATCACCCCGCTGATCGCCATCGTCTTCGCCTTCCTGAATTTCAAGATACACCGGCTTGATCCCACTGAATCATGAAAAGGATTTCCTGTCTTCTCATACTCCTGTTTGGAATGTTTCTGCCGGCTGCTGCCGGTCCCGTCGATGCCGCCCGTGCGGCATCCGTGGCGCGGTCCTTCTTCCAGAACGACCGCAACGTGGCGCTGCGTTTCGCACCGTTGCAGCGCGTGGAGCAGGCCGCCGCGCCGCTGACCAAGGCAGGTGCGGATCATCCGGCCTACTATATCTTCAACCGGGAGGGCGGCGGATTCGTCATCGTGGCGGGCGACGACGCCTGCAAGCCCGTGCTGGCTTATTCCTATGATCATCCGTTTGTCACGGACGACACGATGCCCGAGGGCCTGAGCGACTGGCTGTCCGATTTCGAGGAGCAGGTGTCGCTGGTGCGCGCCGAAGGTGTCCGTCCGGCCGACGCCGACCGGGTATGGGCTTCCGCCCTGGTAGCGACCAAGGCGGAGAACGGCTACAAGCCGGCCATTCAGTGGAAAACGCCCGTCTGGAGCCAGGGCGCCCCGTTCAACAGCCTGACGCCCATCCAGGGCGACAAGCACTGCGTCACCGGCTGTGTGCCGCTGGCCATGGGCATGCTGATGCGCTTCTTTACCTATCCGGCCAAAGGCGAGGGCACGCTGGCCTCATACAGCTATGACCTTGATAACGAGACGTATTCCATCGATGGATACGACCTGGGCTATCCGTACGATTGGGAGCATATCCGATACGATTATACCGGAGAGTATACCGAAGAGGAGGGGGCGGCCGTGGCGCGGCTGGTGTACGACTGCGGCGTCGCCGTCCAGGCGAAATTCGCCGAAACGACCAGCGCCAGCACGCCGCTGATGGCCGGTCGTGCCGCCGAGTATTTCGGTTTCGATCCGGCCGCCTACTATTACAAGCGTGACTTTGTCGGCGATGAGGCCTGGCTGGAGTTGCTGAAGGGCGATCTGCAGGATCACCCCGTGCTGTACTCCGCCCGCCGTGACGGCGGCGGTCACTCCTTCCTGGTCGACGGCTACGACGAGCAGGGCCTAGTCAGCGTCAACTGGGGATGGGGCGGAAATAACAATGGTTTCTACGCCCTGTCGGCCTTTACGCCGCGGGACAACCGGCAATATCTCTACCGTCACGGCGCTGTCTTCGGACTCGTGCCCAGGCAGGGAAGCGGGAAAGCCTCCCGGGGGTATCTGTATTTCCAGGCCGGAACGTCCAGCAGCGGCACCGAATACAAGGGACTGACCCCCTCGGAAGACATCCGTCCCGGGAAACCTTTCACCATGCGGGCCGGATTCCTGTACAATGGCGGTATCTACCCGTTTGAGGGACAGTATTTCCTTGCCCTGACCGACGAAAATGGCGTGGTGAAGGAACAGATCTGCGACGTCAAGGATATCGACCCCATTATACCGGGCAATGGCCGGGGCTATACCAGTATCGACTGTACGATGCAATCCTATCCGATGGAAGGCGAACGGATCCGGCTCCTGTACCGGAGTTCGGATTGGCCCGCGGACGTGTGGGAGTTTCCTGTGTATTCTCCCGACATCACTGCGGAAATCCTCGTCAGTGACGCTTCGACCCTTTCCGGCGTCACCAGCATCCGATACGACAAGTCCCGCCACGAAATGGTCATCCAGACCAAGGACCGGGTGGAGTGGAGCCTGACCTCATCGTCGGGCACCGCCGTGACCACGGGCATCCGCTACAGCGGCGGGCAACTGACCATCGACACCGCTTCCCTGAAGGGTAGCTACAAGCTCAGCCTCCAACGGGGAAAGGACCAGTATTCACTTACCCTCATCTTCTAAGCGACCATGAAAAGACTGCTCATTTCTGCCTCCGCCATCCTGTTGCTCTTTTCCGCCTGTGGGGAAGTGGATCCCGACCCGACGCCCACGCCGACTCCGGATCCGAAACCGGTCTCTTTCAACCAGCGGCTGACCATCGTCCATGCACGGTCGTCCTTCACGGTTCCGTCGCTGTCGGGCAGCGGCGTGTCGGGGCGTGTGGATTTCGGCGACGGCAGCACGCAGGACTATCGCTATGGCCTGACCGGGACCTATCCGTCCGTCGGTCAGCACCGCGTAGTCATCGAATGCACCGGCGCCACCTCCTTTTCGATGGAGAGCGTCGCCGACGTATCGCAAATCGATCTGAGCGCTTTCTAGGCTATTTCCGGAAGAAACGGGCGATCTCGCCGACCAGGCAGTCGATCTGCTCCTGGGTCTCCATCGTCTCGATGGGGAAGCCCAGGATCACCGTCCTGTAGTCGCCCTGGTAGGCTACGCCTGCTGAAATGTTGTTCTCGGCATAGCGGAACACCGTGCAGGCGCCGTCGCCCACCGGCGTCAGGCCGTCGGGCGATTCCACGCAGTAGACACGCGGTCCCAACTGTTGGTTGAAGTAATAGCGACTGTTGCGGGTGATGCCGTAGGGGTTCTGCTCGCCGCGCACCTGTCCGGTGACGGCGGCGCTGTTGGTCATCCATTTGTAATGGAGCACTTCGGTGGCGAACTGCCGGGCCGGGTCGAAATAATCGGCTTTCAGGGTCGAGTCGACGGGGAAGTCGAACACCGGTTCCCAGAGGTCGCTGCCCACGTAGGCCCCTGAGACGAGCAGGTTGCCGCCGGCACGGGTGAAGTCGTCGATCTGTTCGCGCAGACCCTGAGGATAGACCTGATAGCGGAGCGGATTGGAACCATTGCGTCCGATCTGCGTGGTCACCTGCTTGCCGCAGATGAGGTCGGCCAGGACATAGCGGTTCATGGCGATTCGGTGGCGATCGACGGCGCTGCGGCTGGCCGACACGAAGTTGCAGCCGGCTTTCATCCAGGCGATGCCGTGGACGAAGGGATAGTCGAAACTGTTGCCGGCCAGCGCCTGGGTCTCATAGTCGCTGTCGGATGCACCGAAGCCCGCACTGTCATCGTCCATCCACGGGATGTGGCGGCGGAATTCGTGCTGGTTGCCGATATACGAAATGTCGTAGAGATAGGGGACGCCGCCGTCGAGCCGGTTCATGAAACCGGCGTAGGATGAGTCGCGGCTGGCAAAACTGACCGGTGCGCTGACACGGTCGAAGTTGTTGACGATCAGGACGGTCGGCGCATCTTCCGCCACCAGTCCCACCGACAGGATCTCGCTCGGGAAACTCTCGCCGCCGGCGTTTGTCGCCGTCACGCGGAAGCTGTAGATGTGCCCTTTCTGGATGTCGACCTCCGTGTGGGCTTCGGCAACGGCCTTTCCGTTGTCGAAACCGCCGTCGTCGATGCGGGTATAGAGGATGTAGCCGGTGGCATCGGCCGTGGGCTCCAGCGGGTCTTTGACGGGTGTCCAGCTGAGACTGGCGTTGCCTTCCGGGTTCAGGTGGACCTCAAAACCGTCAACGGGCAGGGGTTGCACCGTGTATTCGAAGTCGTTGATCCAGGCCAGGAACTTGAGCATGCCTTTGTAGATGGCCCGCGAGACGGTGAAGCGGAAATTCGGATCGAGGCCGTAGCGCATGTCGGCCAGGTTCTGGTGGGAGAGCAGTTCCAGCAGCATGCCGGGCACTTCGGGCATGCGGCTTTCGGCATAGGAGCGGTCCCACAACTGGCGGCGGCTCCAGATGGGCTCGTAGAGCGCGCGGACATCGTTGACGATCTGGGTCTGGACGATGTCGGTGTAGTCGCGGCCGATGGAACGGTCTTCGCCGTTGGGGTATTTCTCGTCGTCGTTCGACAGGCGGGTGTAGATGGCCAGCGTGCCCACGATCGAGTCGTTGAGGGTGGTGCCGGCGTCGGTATGGAAGGCGAATGACAGGTCGAGCGGGATGTTGTAGCCCTTCTTTTCGGGTTTCAGGTAGGAACCGTCGGAGAGGGTGTTGACCCACATGCCGCGCGACATGTAGTCGTCGTTGTAGTCGGTGGTGCCGCGGTTGCGCGAGTAGATGGTGTCGTTGAAGCCGGCCCACTGCAGCCAGTAGCGTGAGCCCTCGGTGAAGCGGGGATAGCCCGACACCTCGGGTGCGAAATCGTATTCGCCCTCCTTGGTTTCCAGCGGTTCGCGGGCCATGTTGCCCATGCCGCCGCCGAAGCGCACAGCGTCGGCGGTCACCACGCTGCCGTTTTCACCCCGGCTGCTGAGGAACACGCCCTGGGCTTCGTGGCGGCCTTTGGAGAAGCCGAAGCGGCCCAGGTATATCCAGGTGCCGCCGCCCATCTGCTGGTTCACGCTGAAGCGGGTCACGCCGCCGTTGTGCCGCACTTCATACTGGGCGGCGCTGGTGCTGTTCGCCACGGTCTGGTACGACACGTATACACCATATTCGCCGTCGGCCGGGATGTTGGGGATCCAGCTGGCGGTGTTGTCGCCGTCGCTGTCGGTCTTCGCCTGGCGGGCCGTTCCCATCCTGAAGGGATTCTCGCCATGCAGGTAGCTGGCCTTGGGGTTGGCGAAGCCGCTGTCGGGCGCCGCCTGCCAGCTGCCGCGTTCGCTGTAGCCGCTGCCGCCGTCGTTGTCGACAACCACTTCCCGGGTGTTCCAGTCGCGTTCGCGCGGCAGCATCACCACGGCGCCGGCGTTCTCGAGCATCGGCACGAGGAAAGGCACCACGTAGCTCTGGGTATAGAGGTCTTCCACGGTTTCAAAAATACGTGCGCGCTGCCATTCCCAGCGGGCCAGCGACTGTTCGTAGTACCAGCCGTGGCTCTGCCACAGGGCGATGTGGCGGTTCTGCAGGCCTTTCGTGGGGCGGTTGGGCGAGGAGCTGCGGATCAGCAGCGGTGCGCCCAGCTGGTCGTGGAAGTTTCCGGCGTACTGCTGGTGTTCCTTGACCACCGTGCGGTCGGGCTTGCCGCCATAGTAGCGGCTCTTGTAGTATTCAATGGGCTTCTTGTCAGCGTAGAGCGAGAGTTTGTTCTTATATTTGGCAAACTTCTTCGGCAGGGTTTCCCGGGCGATGGAATAGAGGTCCTTGATCTCCTGTTCGCGCAGCGGGAAATCCACCAGGCCGCGGCTGAGGGTCAGGCGCAGGGTCCCGTCGTTCAGGATGGTGGCCTTCTCCACGGAGACGATACTCCGGACGGAGGTCTTTTCGGTGAGGTAGTGGGTGAGGGAGTCGGCCATGGGCACGAGGTCCTTGTCGCGGGCGGCCTGTGCTGCGGACGGCAGCAGGAGGGCCAGCAGGAGGAGGACAGGGAACAACGGGTTGTGTTTCATATCGGAGGGGAAACTATTTCTTGTGGGTGGCGATGCCGATGACGGCCATGATCAGCAGGCCGACGGTGATGCCCATCAGGTTGGCGACCAGGTCGGAGGCCTGGGTATAGCGATAAGGGTTGATGACGTGCTGCTGGCTCTCGAAGACGATGGCGATGATGTTGGCCGTGAGCGTGGCCCAGCAGAGGGCCCGCCACCACGAACGGTCGCGGAAGGCGAGGGTGCACAGGATCGGGAAGGGGAGGAACATCGTGAAATGGACGCACTGGTCGATGGGGATGCCCAGGATGGCGCGGGGGATGTTCTCCCCGGGTTCGATATTGCCGAAGCAGAGCCAGGCGACGGCGGCTACATAGAGCAGGAACACGACGATCCAGGCGATGCGGGCGAGGGGTTTCATGGGCTATCTTCTTTTGTGTTGGCGTTGCAGGGTCTGGAAGTCGTTCTCGGCCTTGATCTTGTCGATGATGGTGGTCACGACCTGGTACATCGGGCCGCCGATGCGGTAGTCGGCCTCGCAGATGAAGTTCACGCGGTCCTGCCGGAGGAGTTTGCGGGCGGTCTCCACCTGGTGCCGGTTATGGGGGTCATACACGGCGATGGAGTTGCCGCCGAACATCTTGACGATCTTCATGCAGGGGATGTCGGTGGTTCCGTCGCCGAAATAGATCATGTGGCTGAAAGGAATCGGCTTGTCGTCTTCCTTCTGGCTTTCGTTGACCTTGGTGTTGTCGCTGATGTCCATGATGCCCTTGGCAATCTTGAACAGGAACTGGGTCTTGCCCGTGTAGTCCACGGCCACGGCGGGCCATACGGCCACGCCGTTCTCGTCGTACCAGAAGGAGCAGGCGAAGATTTTCTTGAATTCCTTGGCGATGGGGGTCCCTTCAATGAGTTCGGTCTGACCCGAGGAATTGATATAGTGTTCGATGATCACGCCGTGGCGGCGTCCGTATTCGTTGATCAGGGCGAACCATTGGGCTACGCCCTCGTAGAGTTCGATATGCTTGCCGAACGAAACGAACGAGTCGCGCGTCAGCGAGATGCCTTTCTTCCTGGCCTCGTCGATCATCAGCTTCATGTACGAGAGGATGCTGCTGACTTCCTGTCCTTCGGGCACGGCGTTGCTCTTGCTCCAGAACTCTTCCGGCGTCTGCCCGATGGCCTGGATGAAGCCGAATTCCTGCATGTTCCCCGGCGAGAGCGTCCCGTCGAAGTCGTAGATCAGCGCTACGGTAGGTTTTTTCTTCATATCCTGCAAAGATACGAAAAAATCATTGCGATGTTTTTCGTACATTTGCATAAGACGTTTAACTCAATAGTCTGTTCATGGAGCTTCTTCCCGCATACGATTGCCACTGCCACATCCTCCCCGGCCTCGACGACGGTGCCGCCGACCTGGAGGAGTCGCTGTTCCTGTGCCGCTGGCTCGTGGGCAAGGGCTATCTTGAGGCGGTATGCACTTCCCACAGCACGTTCCTCTACCGCAATACCGAAGAGGGGGTGGCGAAGGCTGTGGCTGAGTTGCAGCGTGAGCTAGATGCAAGGGATATTCCTTTGCGGCTCATCCCTTCACTGGAATACCGCCTCGTTCCCCAGACATGGCCGCGGGAGCGGCTGCTGCCCTGGAAGGGCAACCATGTCCTCGTAGAGTTGTCTCTGCGGACGCCGGAGAAGATGCTGCCGCTAGTCCCCGAGGAGGAGATCCGCGGGCTTGTCGAAGCGGGATACCAGCCTGTATTGGCGCATCCCGAGCGGTACCTTTGGGCGACGCCGGAAGACTACGACCGCTGGCGCGACGCCGGGGCGCTCTTCCAGCGCAACCTGGGTTCCCTGGAGGGCTTCTATGGCGCCCCGGCGCAACTGCGCGCCAGGTATCTGAAGGAGAAGGGCTATTACTCGTTCCTCGGTACCGACCTGCACAACCGCCGCTATGCCGAGGCTTTCGACGGTTTGTGAAAGATTCCTTTGTAAAAGATCACTATTTTCTGAACCATGAATCGTTTCCTATTTATCGCCTCTCTTCTGCTGCTGTCCCTGTCCCTGTCCCTGTCAGCCCAGCCTTCCAAACAGTACATCACGGTCTATGCCGAACCTGACCATTCCGACTGGGTCTATGCCTGCGGCGAGTCCGCTACGATGACCCTCTATGCCGTGAAGGAGAACGTCCGCATGCCGCTCACCGATATCGAATACAGCTACGGTCCTGAGAAGCTCAAGGCCGAGAAGACCGGCCGGGTGACCACCGGCAAGGACGGCTACGCCCGCATCAAGGTGCCCGGCCGCAAGGTGCCTGGCTTCACAACAGTCAGCGTCAGCGTCACCTGGGACGGCAAGAAATATTCGGGCATGACCAACATTGGCTACGACCCTGAAAAGATCGAGCCGACCACTTCGCTGCCGGACGATTTCACGGCGTTCTGGGAGGATGCCAAGGCCAAGGCCGCGCAGGTGCCGATGCTGGTGCGCGAGCGCTATGCGCCCGAGGAGAGCGACGACCGCGTGGATGTCTATTACGTACGCATCCAGTCGTACAAGAAGGGCAACTATGTGTACGGCGTGCTCTCCGTACCCAAGACGGAAGGCCCCAAGCCGGCCATTCTGCGCCTGCCGGGCGCAGCCGTACGTAAGTTCAGCGGCATCAATCCCCTGGCGTACGAGGGCTTCGTGGTGCTGGATATCGGTGTCCACGGCATCCCGGTCGACCAGGATGCGGAGATGTACCGCCAGCTGGAGAACGGCGCGATGTCGGGCTATGTGCTCAAGGGCATCGAGAACCGGGATACCTACTACTACAAGCGCAGCTATCTGGGTTGCGTACGGGCTGTCGACTACCTGTGCAGCCGCGCCGATGTGGATGCATCGCGCATCGCCTGCTACGGCGGCAGCCAGGGCGGCATGCTGTCTATCGTGACGGCAGCGCTCGACCAGCGCATCAGCGCGCTGTTCGCCTACTATCCCGCCTTCTGCGACGTGACCGGATACTACTACGGACGCAGCGGCGGCTGGCCGCACCTCTTCCTCGACAAGAGCGATCCGCTCATCGAGCAGAAAGTCGCGGTGTCGAAATACTACGACGTGGTGAACTTCGCCCGCTTCCTGACCCAACCCGGCTTCTATGCCTGGGGCTTCAACGACATCGTCTGCTGCCCTTCGTCGACGTTCTCCGCCTACAACGTGATCACGGCGCCCAAAACCTTGAAGGTCGCCCGCGACACCGGCCACTGGCTCTACCCCTGGCAGACCGAACAGGCCCTCCAGTGGCTGAAGGCGCAGTTCGGGATGGAGCAATGATATTGACCTACTGCTTTTTGGGCATTTCAAAAAAGAGCCGCCTTTTTGCAAAGACGGCTCCCAGCCGGGCATTGTGCAGTATATCACATCAGTCGTGCAGAATCATCGGCGATAGCGCCAATGCGCCCGCACGAACTCCTTGCGGCCGCGACGCCAGCGCCAATAAGCGCGGACGTACACAGGCGTGCCATACGTACCTAGTACGCAGAGCAGGATCGTTATCTTAACGCTCATAAGTTAATGTGGATTGGTGAGGGTGAAAACGAAAGAAAGGATCCTCCTCAGTACCCGCCCGACTTAATCAAAAGAAGAGCACCTTCACCTCTTCGGTTCCGGTGCTCTTTCACCTCACCAGTTGATCAAGGTTTTTCCCCCCTTGATCTACATTAACTGCACAAATATAATCACATTCCCCCAAAATGCAACCGCAAATTAGCAATTTATTCAAATCAAATGATCGGGCATCTCCTCACGCCGCCCCTGCAGCGCTCTGGTACTTGCTCCCACCCGCGCTTGATGCAGGTGCGGCTTTAGTGGGTTCGGAGATGGCTCGTTATGCCAAGAAGGAAGGGAGCATGCTAGGTTGAAAAGGCATCTCTTTTGCTCTTTAGCGTCATTTTATTATCTTTGTATTCGTCCCAGAATTCTTCATATGCAAAGATTCTATTATAGCGAAACGTGTTCTCGTTTCCTTAATCAGGATGTTGAATACATTCTTGGGAAAATGGGCTCTGTGAACGAATTTGAGTTGACACTGGAACAGCGTGACGCATGGTGGCAGGAGATTGTCATTATGATGCAGGTAGTGAAGGATTTGGGAAGCGAAGGTCAGATAGTCTTTGAATACACCATCCCTCGATTAGGAAAGCGAGTGGATGTGGTTTTGCTGATAGGGGGCATAATTTTTACAATTGAATTCAAAGTCGGGGCAAGCGAATTCCTTGTTAACGATAAAGAACAAGTATGGGACTATGCGCTGGACTTAAAGAACTTCCACGAAGAAAGCCGCAACCGTGTCATTGTACCAATCTTGGTCGCTACCGATGCGCCCGATTACGAGTGTTCGACTACGCATGGTCATTTTAGCGTTTACGATGATCAGGTGTATGATCCGTTGTTCTCAAACGCAAGAAGATTACTTTTCGTCATTCAGCAAGTCATAAAATCAGAGGCTGTTCAGCCTTACCTTGATTCGCATGAATGGCTTTTTAGTCGATACAATCCTACTCCGACCATTATCCAGGCAGCTTCTTCTCTCTACATGAACCACAGTGTAGAAGAGATTACTAAGCATGAGGCTGACAAGGCAGGTATTGATACATGTACGGATATTATTTTGGATATTATCAAGAAATCCAAAGAAAACCATCAGAAAAGCATATGTTTCGTAACAGGGGTGCCAGGGGCAGGGAAGACGCTGGTTGGTCTCAATGTGGCAATCCAGCAGGAACAGGGGGATTTGGCGGTTTATCTTTCTGGCAACGGTCCATTGGTGAAAGTGCTCACAGAGGCGCTGGCACGCGATAAAGTTAAAAAAGAAAAAGCTTCGAACCGAAAGTGTACCAAGACGGAGGCGGAACGTCAAGTGAGTCGTTTTATTCAGATTATTCACCGTTACCGGGATAATATGCTGGCCAAGTTGAAAGTACCTATCCAAGAAACCGGCATTGAGATTGATCCTGCGAAAGTATCCAAAGCAGCTCATGCCAATGCCGCTGAAGTCGAGAATGTCGCCATTTTCGATGAGGCTCAACGAATGTGGGATATGCGTCATCTAAGTGCCTGGCTTTCTCGTAAGAAGGGTCTTGCTAATTTTCCGATGTCTGAGGGTGAGTTTCTGATTTGGTCGCTGGACCAGCACAAAGATTGGGCGACTATCGTCTGCTTGGTCGGTGGTGGTCAGGAGATTAATGCTGGTGAAGGTGGCATTGGCTTATGGATTAAAGCCCTGAACGAAACCTTCCCGGATTGGCAGATATACATTTCAGGCCGTCTCACAGACAAAGAATATGCGGAAGGAAATGTGGCGTCTTTGCTGTCAGAAAACGCCCATGTTCACATAGAGCAGAATCTCCATCTTGCTGTATCCCAGCGGTCTTATAGGGCTGAAACACTTTCGCTGTGGGTCCATCAACTGCTGGATTTGGAAATAGATGAGGCAAAGGCGACATATAACGATATCCGGGAGCGATATCCCATTGTTCTCACCAGAGATTTGAGTCAAGCGAAAAATTGGCTTCGTGCCCATGCCCGTGGTTCTGAACGTTATGGTATGCTGGTGTCTTCCAAGGCTTTTCGCCTGAAACCACTTGCTATTGATATCCGCACACAAGCAGACATTGTTCCTTGGTTTTTGAATCCCATCACTGACATTCGATCTTCCCTGTTTCTGGAAGATGTTGCGACAGAGTTTGATATCCAGGGACTGGAATTAGACTGGACCTGCCTGGTATGGGATGGTGACTTCCGATATGACCCTGTTCATCATTGCTGGCAGCATTTCAATTTTCGCAGTGATCGCTGGCAGAACATCAACATTGCAGAAGGTCGGGCTTATCAGTTGAATGCTTATAGGGTTCTGCTTACTCGTGCCCGCCAGGGGATGGTCATATGTATACCCGAGGGCAATCCGGCCGATGCTACGCGATTGCCCGAATTCTATGACCCAACGTTCGAATATTTTAAGCAATTGGGAATCGAGGAGATTTAACTCATTTGCTTTTCTGAAAACAATCGTGTAGTTTTGTGGAAAGATTTCCGTAAGGGGAGGTCCGTTATTCAATAATCTATAGGCGTGTAGGAGATGATGTGCGATAAGGAGACCTATTCTTTCCCTTTGTTTGGACAAATTATTGATGTTCGTCTGGAATATGAAATCTATTCCAGCAATCATTCATTGGCTGTTCTATTAAAGTGCGGGGACGAGTTCGAAGAGGATTTTGGCTACATTACAGTGAATCTGGAGCCGACCGGGACTCTGCCCTTTGGAGAACAGTTTCTGGACGTGAACAATTATCCGCAGATAGCAGAATGGCTGGAAGAAAACCAACTGGCTCAACCTGTCGGACGGGTTGTTACCAACGGTTATGTTTGTTATCCGTTATATAAGTTCAAGATTCCGCGAGATTCGTTATAGCTCGCTGTACTTCTTAGCAGAACCCTTTGATTTTTCTACGGGATATTTTTTTCCATTCACTTCCAGTTTCTCGACAACGATATCGTAGATGTTGAGATTACATTTATCTGCTAGAAGTAAAGCATAATTAATGATATCGGCAAGTTCTTCCTTGATCTTTTCCTTCTTGGCTTCTTCTGGTTTTTTCCAGAGGAAGGCTTCCAGTAATTCGGATGCTTCAATAGACAGCGCGATGGCTAAATCCTTCGGATTGTGGAATTGATCCCAGTCTCTGTCGCGAGTAAAAGCGAGTACTTGCTCCGATAAGCATGTGGATACTATTTATGTTTGTCGATATAGCCTGATAAATACTTCTGCAATTCCGGATTAACGGCATACACGTAACATCCTTTAATGCCGCGTTTCATCAATACTGCATATGAATTGATGATGTATGTCTTCAACTCCTCAAGAGTAACACCACTCTTAACCTTGGTATCATAAAACTTTGTAGGTTCAATATCGATATGATTATTTTTATAGATAATCTCCGGTCCAAAGATAACGGCTACATAGTTCAAATCGTATCCTTGGGTAGTATGGATACATCCTATTTCATCGATTGAATTCGGACGCAGAATCCACTCGGAATTGGACATGTTCCATACATACTTTTCGCCATCCAACTCAATATCATACAACCCTTTCTTCTTGGCCTCATCAACGCTGGAAACATTTTTGGTGTTCCATTTCCATCCGTAGCCGGCTACAACCCGGCATAGGGATAATTTTTCATTTTTATCTTTGATCGTCCGGATCATTTCATTCGGATCATCCCATAGCTGAAAGTCATAGTCAAGCAGGGTCTTTTTAGAAGGTGCACTGCCTGAGAGAATCGAATCGACATAATCCGTATACAGATCTCCGCCGATGCATCTCATCTGGCTGCTCAACTGCTTATAAATCAGTTTTCTTCCGACTAGACTTCTTTTGAATTGCTCTTCTGTCAGATCGGATGATTTGATGGTCTGGTTTTTATCATAGACGAGCACACTGTATTTGGAACTATGTTGTATCATATCCAGTTGTGTCGCTGAATCTTTATCTAGTCCAAGTTTCACACAAGCTTTATCGAAGGAATCGTAACTAGTGATCGATTTTCTTCTTGCCAGACGATGTGCTTCGTCGACAAATACAATATCATACTCTTGTCTCAGCACTTCTTGCGGACCTATTACCATCGTTCCTTTTAAGCCCGCGCTTCTGGATTTTGAAAAAACGAATTTGAAAGTTTCGCGGATGGATCTCATGGGGACAACAAAGGCGAAGCGAAGCTTTCCGTGCCGCTTCACATAATGTTGAATCCGGTTTGACAATGCAATTCTTGGCGCTAAATCCACTATTTCATCCGGGGTTAAGTCTTGCGTATCGTAAGAAGATAACATGGATAGAGAAAGACAACTTATCATATTGATAATAACCACGGATTTCCCTGTTCCGGCAGTTCCGGTAATTACGGCGTTACCCTTTTCACCACGTTCGAGGCAGTCGATCATATGATTGAGAATGTCAACTGAAACTGCTTCCTGCTCCGGTGTGAGCATGGTATAAGGAGAGAATTTGAACAGGCTGGAGTTTCTGATATCGGCTGCGCCTTGCTTTGCTAGCTTCCTTTTTTGTAATTCTGCCCATATCAAGTCGACCTTGTTTTGATAGGCAGATCGCTGATAGTAATTATGAGAGTTCGACTGCCCGCCATTCCTGTTCTGAAGTTGTAGTGAGTTGTCGGCAGCAAACATTTTGATCAAAGTCTGCTCAATATCAAGGACTGCGGATTTGTTGAAAGCATCATCAAAGATGATCTCAATCAAGCTGAGATTTTTTCTAACGGTGTTGTCCAGATGTTGGCGAAATCTATTACATGCGCTGGTCGTTTCTCCCACGTACAATTCCGATTGATTGTGAATCAAGTAGACGACCGGCCAGTCTTTCCCTTTTTTGTGCTGTCGCACCTGCTCAAGGCCTAAATCGTTGAACTTAAAGGTAGCAATGACTGGCGTCTGTGTCAAGACGGAATTGTTGGTATTCATGTTTCTGGCTTTCTCCTACAAATATAATCAAAAACGCCAAATTTTGAGTATCTATGCAGAAGCTAAACAAGCATAGTTATTGTTGAAGACCCAAGAAAGGAAATAATAAAACCACTCGAGTCAAGTGGTTCTGAAAGACTCTTTGGACACTATCACCCCGGTTCGTGAACTGGCTCTTTGTCCGAGCGCTTTTTCAATAGTCCTGAGGGGGCTCAACCATTGGATGTCGAAGCCGTTATAGAAACTTCATCATGTCCGCCAACTGCAGGAAGTAGTCGTTGGACCATATATCCAGCGTCCTCAATTGGCTTGGATCGATATAGGGAATTACATCCTGCTTGACATTGTCAATATTCGTCTCAGCGATTCTATTGCGAAGCAGCGTCATAAACTCCTCGAGGCTGACAACTTTTCCGCTAAACTCCCTGATTCTCTCCTGTAGATGCTTGAAATCCAGAGGAACTCCATTTCTTACATACCATTCGAAATCAAACCAGTCGCGGCCTTTTATGCGGCGTTGCCAAGTTCGATAAACCAGCGCATGCATCTTTCCTGCATAGAGATCCGGTAGGGTAAAACAACGAACCATAAAAGAGTATGGCTGTGAGAGAAGCTTTTGTTCAGTGTTGAATAAAAGGGGAGGATCAGTGTCAAGTTCGATTTTCACTTTAACCGTTTTCTTTGTCTGGAACTTGATATCGTATGCCTCTGTATTCTCCTTCAAGAATGCAGACTCGACTTTTCCGAAGAACTTCTTCTCTTTCTTGGTGATAATAACATCGAAACCTGCAATATGGAATTCATCGCGAATGGCATCGAAATAATTCTCAAGATGAATGTCACCTCTCTTTTCTGTAAGAGAGAAATCCATATCCTCCGAAAATCTTGGCAGTCCATGGAATAACCGGAGACAAGTGCCTCCATAAAAGGCCGCGTGATCGAAAAAACCTCCGCGGTGCAGGCCGGCCAATGCTATCTTCTGACAAACCTCCTGTTCGGCGTTCTTTGTAGCTGTACTGCCGCTATTATTGTCATAAGCGGACAACATGGATTGGTAGGTCGTCATTGCTTGATAAGTTTAATCAGATTCTTGAATATTTGTGTCTTTCGTCCGGCTTGGGCGCATTGCTCGATTATTTCGGAATCCAGTTCGGGCAGGATGTCCATATCCAATCTCATATCCTCTTCGAGATAAACGCCCAGTGACTTGATGGACTGGCCGGGAACGAAGTTGTCCAGAAGTATTGTGTCACACAAAGCCTTTTCTCTTGTAGCCATTAAGAAACTGACCCCTTGTTCCTCTTTGCATTCCACACCGATAGGGAAGTATGATGCGGGTACCTGAATGTATCTGAAGTTTCCTATCGGAGTTTCGAAATAGCGAGTACGCTTTGTCGTTGCTGATGTCATCAGGAATACTCGTTCCGGAATCATCCCATAATAACTTAGCGCCCATTGGAAGGACACATAGGATGGCCCGTAGATATGGTTGGCACAGAGTCTCGCATCAGTTTCCTTTCCGGTCAGCTCCTGATTGACGATATAGAGATTTCGCTTAAGTCGGATAAGCGCTCCATTCTTTTCAAGCAATTGGATCTTCTTCTCTGGAGATGCAAGGTCTGGGAAGCACGACTTTATGTCTGCCCCTGTAACGGGTATCCCGGCAAACTGAAGTAATGGATTCTTCTGGTACATCACACAAAGATAATGTACGGCAAATATAGCAATATTTTCACAGAAAAGGAATAAAAACTTCTTTTTCTGTGCAAAAATTAGGCTTGCGGTATTGCCCCTCTTTCGCGGAACTACAAAACCTCCGTTACCGTTTCCTTCTGAAGGGCAAGTTCCAGGCGGCCGGTGAGCGTGGCGTTTTTCATACTGACGAAAGTACCGTTGGGCTTGTACTCCGCGGGGATGTTCTTGGTGCCGAAATAGGTGATGCCTTCACTGTCCATCACCTTGAATCTGAGATCTTCGGCCGTTGTCGTATTGTCGTTGCGAAGGGCGACGAAGAAAGGTTTCTCGCTGGCGTTGTCCAAAAGAACCTCGATGGTTCCGGTGACGGAAGAACCGTCCCATGCCTGGGTCTGCACCAGTCCGCCGCCGGCGGCTGCGATCCAGATCCGCCTGGCGGTGATGAGAAACTTATCGCCCGCTCCGTTGTGCTGGAAACGGAAGCTGAGGCGATAGATGCTCTGCTGGTTGGCAAAGGATGCCTTGTCCGTGGTGAGGGTTCCATTGGAAGCAGCCGTTACCAGGACATTTTCGGCCAGGGTGTAATGGTATTTCTTTTCGATGGACCGGTTGGACTCACGCGGATGGTTGGGATCGTCTTGCAGCAGAAGCCGGCCCACCTGCCCGGTGTAATCCCAATCCTGACGGGGAGTGAGCAGGGTGAGTTTTGTCGTCCCGGGTGTGATGCCGGTCGTGGTGACGGTCCCGGAGAGGGTGGCCTGGTGGGCATCCGTGGCATCGGGCGTCGCCGTCAGGGTACCGATATGCGTACCGTCCAGATAGACTTCCACCGGCTCGTTGGCCTTCCAGATGGACTGCAGGACCGTGGTGTTTGCCTCCGAATCTCCCGTTCCGATGGCCAGCCCTTTCGTCATCCCGCCATTCTCGGTCTCTTTCTCTGCTCGGATGCTGACCGCCCACACTGAATCTTTCAGCTGCGGGCGCTGCGCTTCCTGCTGATCCGGGATGAGTTCGGTCTCATCCTTGATGCACCCGGTCCATACAAACACCAGTGCGATTCCTATTAGCAAGCATCTTTTCATCATTCACAATAATATGCTTTCCCTGCCGGGATCGTGTTTCCGGAGAAGGGGTAGAATCCCAGTTTCCCGTCCCTGATACCCAGTACATAGGCCGTTTTCCCCGCTATCTTGCCGTTGCTGACAGCCACCGGCGAATCCGTTCCTATCAGGATGTTGTACAGGATGGGCACGGTGGAACTCTCTGTCACGCTCAGCGGGATGACCTTCGTGGATCCCGTGTCTCCTGCCTGTCTGTCCAGCAGGATGATCACCGGCGTTCCGGCCGGAATCACGTCGCCGATACAGTAAAACACACAGTCATCGCCTTCCTTCCGGACCGTGTAGGCCAGTCCGCCTTTCGGCAGCTGCCAGCTCCGGGACCCGTCATAGAACGAGGCTGCATACTGGATGCCGCCCATCACACCGGCGGCCGTGGCCACAGGCTGGGGAACCGTGGTGATGCGGATGTCATCGACGTAGAGCCATGCCTGATGGTCTTTGACCCGGATCATGACGTACTTGGCGTCTGCCGGTATCTGAAGGGAGAAATGCACCCACTGCCCGTTCTCGGCTGCCATCTCAGGGGTCCCGACAAAGTCGGAGAGTTGATTGGACTTCGTAGACCAGCCTACCTGGAAAGAGGAGACATACGAAATGATCGACGAGCCTTCCTGCTCCGCATAGTTCTTGAAATAGAACGAGACCACCTTCTCCGCGTCGTTCCCTCCCAGCCGGGGGGAGCGCAGGCATTGGGCTTCCGGGCTTCCTTCGTCGAATTCAAAACTATGCGAACCTTCGTGTTTCTCGCGTGTGGTGATGCCCGACCGGCCGTAGCCGTTTTCCAGGCGCCAGCCTCCCATCCCGTTCTCGAAATCCTGTTCATGCGGGATGGTCTCCATCGGGCCTTCGGTCAGGAATGGGAAGGTCACATAATTGCTGGATCCATTGGCGTAGCGTGCTTTGACGCGGAAAACATAGGTCGTGTTGGCCGTCAGGTTGTCGAGGGTTGCGTTTGTGCCTTTTACCGATGTTTCGGATGACCAGTTGCTGACATTTTCCTGGCGGTATTGATAGATATAATCCGTGGCACCTTCGGCCGCATTCCACTTCAGCGTAACGCGCTGATCGCCCAGCTCGCTCACGGAAAGGCCCGTAGGCCTGGCCAGGGAGGAGGATGCCTCAAAGAGGAAGTCATCCAGATACAGGTCTGTATTCTGGGCATAGGATTGAACGGCCACGAACCGGGTGCCGGAAGGAAAGTCATTGTCGTACAGCATCCATTGTGCCTGCCCGGCGGTCTGTTCGTCTCCCCAGTGGAAATCGCTGATATCGCTGGTCGTAGTGGAGTAGCCCACTTTGAATTTTCCGATCTGCGAAGCCGAGATGGAGGTGTTTCTATAATAGAACGACACCCTGACAGGGGTGTTTCCCGGCAGTCTGGGACTGATCAGATATTGGGGCGTTTCATCGCTGTAGTGCTGGAACTTGTAGCCATAAGTTCCCTCGTGTCTGGCTTCCTCGTTGATGCCGGTATAGTCAATGTTCAGGATGTGGTTGTAGTCCACCTGGCTCCAGCCGGGCATTCCGTTTTCAAAACCGCAGGCGTGGGGCAGTGACACGGCCGTGACGAAATGCAAGATGGAATAGCTGCTTTTGCCGCCGTTATAACTGATCCTGACCCGGAACTGGTATTCGGTAAAAGCCGACAACCCGTTGAGGGATACGCTCGTGCCGGTCGTGGTGGCCTGGCTTGACCAGTCCGCATCCCCGGATTTCCTGTACTGCCATTCATAGCGTTGAATGGCGGGATGCGAACCCGCAGGCTCCCGCCAGCTGAGGGTTGCCGTATTCTCCGACAGCTCCGTCACAGCCAGACCGATGGGATTGCGATAGGGGTTGGGAACGATGTTGATCCGGATGTCGTTGCGCATCGTTGCGTTGCCTCCCGTCAAATGCTGGTTGTCCCAATCAATGGGCGTGCCGGTAGCCGTTCGGCGCATCCTGTTGTCGGCATAGTGGTACGAGAACGTGTTGCCGTGCGGCTGGGGCGTGGCTACTGGGTCATAGCAGCAGATCATCAGGTTGCTGTTGCCGTCATAGTCGAAAGGCGTATCCAGATGGATTGTCATCCATTGCGCACCGGAGGCAGCGATATTCCCTTCAAATACCTTGGAGAAGCCATCCTTCGGATCCAGATCCGATCCGGAGAAGGAATCCTTGTCCGTATGCTTCATATAGATTTGGATTCCATTCATGCTCAATGACTTGTCGTCCTTCCGATGGAAGAAGGAAATGGCTTTGATGCTGCCGGCTGTTCCGATCTCTTCGGCTGTATAGATCTGTTGCGACAGGGAATAGGGATAAGCATCATTGCTCAAATAGAAAGGAATGTCGGAGGTACCGGACGTGCCGTTGCCGATCAGCACGGGTTCCAGGGCCGTTGAGGTGGCGAGGTGCATATAGATGAAATCGCCTTTGTTGCCACTGTTCAGGTTACTCAATAATGAATTGACCGCCTGTACGGCGCCACTCGGTAAGGGGCTGAAGGAGATGCCGGTAACGACACGATTGTCCGGAAAGTAGTCGCGGGTATAATAAAGATAAATGGTCGTGCCGCCCGTGCCGTTGTTGACGTTGCCCTTGCTGTCTACAAAACTGGCTCCGCCCTCGTAGGAAACGGGGAAGTAGGTACGGCCTTCGTATTCTATCTTGTCATAATATTTTTTGGCAAGGATGAAATCTGTGACAGCGCCGTAGTTAAAGCCGTCGTTGATGCTTTCCAACTTGTAGAACAGATGGATGTAATCGCCCCCGGCTCCGTCGTTCAGGTCTTGGCCGCTCATTTTCCAACCTTGTGGAATCAGCGTGGTCTCCCCGGTTAGTATGTCTTGCTTGCTTCCGCCGACCAGCCTCACGTCCCGGATATAGGGCGTCGCCAGAGCCGGCGCCCAGGCCGCTGCCAGCACGACGGCCAGCAGCACACGGACGAGAAGCGGGTAAAGAAGTTTATTCATTGAGATTCCCGAATGAGTAGTCTGTCACAGAATTGATCAGGAGCCCTTCCACGGGCATGGGAAAGGCCTCGGAAAAGGGTGGCGCGTAGAGTTGCCTGTTTATTTCTTCCATAGGGCGAGTCGAAGCGGGATATCTGAAAGCACAAAGATAGTACAAAATCACGGCCTGCAAAGAAAAACGAGCGGCTGGTCGAGGCGGGCGGACCAGTCGGTCTCGGTATGGCTGTGGCCGGGGAAGACCAGGCTGCGGTAGTGGTCGGCGCTCGCGGAAGATCGCATCGACGGCGGGCTGGTAGCGCCCGTAGGTTTTGTCAAGGCTCTTGGTGCCGTGGTCCATGTAGACGCGGCAGGAGTTGGCTTCCGGCAGCCGGTCCCGGAGATAGTCCGCGAAAGCCTGTGCCCATGCGTCGCAGTGGCGTGCGAGGGAGGGGATGATGAAGGACAGGTGCGAGGACAGGCATCCTGCGCCGCCGAACACCTCGGGATACTCGCAGAGGGCATAGAGGGAAATGAGGCCGCCCATGCTGGAGCCGAGAATGAACGTATGTTCGCGGTCCGTCAGCGGCCGGTAGCGCTCGTCGATAAAGGGTTTCAGCTCCTCGACGAGGAAGTGCAGGTAGGCGTCGCCCTTGAAATGTTTCTTGTCAACGGAAGCGGCTGCGGGTCCCGTGACATACCGCCCGGTCTTGTCGGGGAAATACTCGTTGAGCCGGTCTTCGGTGCTGTTGATGCCCACGACGATGCAGCGGGGGAGGACGCCTTCTTCCATCAGCTTTCCGGCCACTCCGTCGACATTCCATTCCTTGTGGTTCCAGGCCGTGGCCTTATCGAAGAGCATCTTGCCGTCGTGCATATAGATGACGCTGCAGGGCTCGCCGGGCTCGTAGCCGTCCGGCAGCCAGACGGATACGGCACGCGGTTCGATCCATTGGGAAGGGAAGTCGAGGAAGAACTCGATGGTGCCGGTCTCGACCTGCGGTTCCTCGCGCGAGGGCTGCTGCATCTTTTTCACGATGAAGAAGATGGTCAGTGCGAGGATCAGCAGGAGGGCAAGCACTAAAAAGAGGATCGTCTGTCGGCGGGGGTGCTTCATCATCGTAAGTTTTTTACAGGCTCAGTTCGAGCCAGCGGGTTTCTTTGGCGTCGAGTTCGGTTTTGAGGGTTTCGTAGCGTTGGGAGGCGTTGCGGATTTCTTCGTAGCTGGCGGTGCCGGCGGCGAGGAGGGTTTCGATCTGGGTTTTCTCGGCGTTGAGTTGCTCGAGTTCGGCCTCGAGGGCGTCGAATTCGCGTTGTTCCTTGTAGGACAGTTTTTTACGGGTGGGCTTTTCCTGAGGCGATTTTGGTCTTTCGTTCGCGACAGGCCGCGAAGCGAAAGACGCAAAATCTTCTGCAGGCCCACGCACGCCCACCCTTTGCTTCGCCTGCCGACGCTCGGCCGCACGCTTTTCGTCATGCCGGGCTTGACCCGGCATCTCTTTTTTCGCCTGTCGTTTTTGTTCGGCTTCGTAATCCTTGATGAAGGAGCGGTATTCGGTATAGCCGCCGACGAAGTCTTTGATGCGGCCGTCGCCGCAGAAGACGAGGAGGTGGTCGACGACGCGGTCGAGGAAGTGGCGGTCGTGGGAAACGACGATCAAGCTGCCCTTGAAGTCGAGGAGGTATTCTTCCAGGATGTTGAGGGTAACGATATCGAGGTCGTTGGTGGGTTCGTCGAGGATGAGGAGGTTGGGCTGCTGCATCAGGATGGTGAGCAGGTAGAGTCGCCGCCGTTCGCCGCCGGAGAGTTTCGCCACGGGGTTATTGAGCATATCGTGGGGAAACAGGAACTGGTTGAGGAGGCCGAGGTTACCGACGGTTTCGAGGACGGTCTGGCCTTCGTCGAACTGCATGCCGTTCTGGTGGTAGTAGCCGATTTTGAGCGATTCGCCGCGTTCGATGCGGCCGGCGGTGGGTTCGAGGGCACCGGTGAGCAGGTCGATGAAGGTACTCTTGCCGATGCCGTTGCGTCCGACGATGCCGATGCGGTCGTAGCGTTGGAACTTGTAGGTGAAGTCTTTGATCAGCGCTTCGCTACGGGAGGATTTTTCCTGAGGCGATTTTGGTCTTTCGTTCGCGGCAGGCCGCGAAGCGAAAGACGCAAAATCTCCACCAGGCCGACGCACATCCTCCCTCCGCTCCGCTTCATAGCTGAACGACACATCGTAGCAGTCGATGATTTTGGTGCCGAGGCGGGTGGCGCCTTCGAGGGCCTCCATCGTCACCTGGCGGGTGGTGTAGGCCTGTTCGGCGCGGTCTTTCAGTTCCCAGAAGGCCTGCTTCCGGTATTTGGCCTTGCCAGTGCGGGCGCAGGGGGTGGCATGCATCCACTCGAGTTCGCGGCGCAGCAGGTTGCGGACGCGGTCGGTCTCGGCGTTGTGGTTGGCGATGCGTTCGGCGCGTTTTTCCAGGAAGTGCTCGTAGTCACCTTTATAGACGTACACCTGCCCGTGGTCGAGCTCCATCACGATGTTGCATACGCGGTCGAGGAAATAGCGGTCGTGGGTCACCATGAAGAGGGTGCAGCGCGAGCGGCGCAGGTAATTCTCGAGGTATTCGATGGCGTCGACGTCGAGGTGGTTGGTAGGCTCGTCGAGGATCAGGAAATCGGCTTCAGTGGCGAGGACCTGGGTGATGGCCACGCGTTTGACCTCGCCGCCGGAAAGTTCCTTCATCTGCTGCGTAGGGCGCAGTCCGAATTCGGTGAGGATGCGTACGATGCGGTGCTCGTATTCGAAACGGCCTTCGGCATCGAGATGCTCCAGGAACGGCGTGCTGCCGGCGAGCACCTGCTCGAGTAATGTGGCTTCCGGATCGTAGTCGTAGTCCTGCTCCAGGAACGCGATGCGGATCTCCTTCAGGAACTTGATCTGTCCGCCCGAATCCGATTTGTCCTTGCCGGCCAGGATGCGCATCAGTGAGGTCTTGCCCGTGCCGTTGGGCGCAATCAGGGCAATCTTGTCGCCCTCGTTCACATTGAAGCCGATGTGGTCGAAGAGGACTTTCGGCCCGTACGACTTGGAGATGTTTTCGATCTGGAGATAGGACGCCATGATGTTCGAATTATACTATCAGAAACGCTGGGGAAGGATCTTCTTCAGGTCTTCCCGCAGTGTCGGGGCGTCTTGGAAATGCAGACCGGCCAGGCCGGCGGCGCGGGCACCTTCGACGTTGGGGAGCGTATCGTCGATGAACACGGATTCCCGGGCCCTCAGGCCATAGCGGTCGAGCAGGCAGCGGAAAATGGCGGCGTCGGGTTTCAGGAGCCGCACGTCGCCCGAGACGACCTTGCCGTCGAGCAGGGCGAACACCGGATAATTCTTCTCAATCTGGTAGAAGGTCTCTGACGACCAGTTGGTCAGGCCGTATACCCCGTAACCGGCGGCCTTCAGATCGGCCACCAGCTCGTACATGCCCGGAATCGGACCGCCCATCATCTTCGTCCACTCCGTCCAGTAGACATCGATCTCGCGGGTCCATTCGGGAAACTGGGCCTTCAGTTCGGCTAGACCTTCCGCAAACGGCTTGCCGGCGTCGAACTGCCGGTTCCATTCGTTCGTGCAGATGTGGTCGAGGAACCAGGTGGCCTTGTCGGGATCGCCGAAATAGGGGTCGAAGAGGTAGTGCGGGTTCCAGTCCACAAGGACCTGGCCGAAGTCGAAGATGATGTTCCGGATCATGGGAATTGGGCTTGTATTTGCGGCAAAGGTACGAATATTTTTGCGTATCTTTGTGGCATGCAACCCCATCCGATTTCTGATTCCGATTCGTTCGAGAGCATCCTCGTTGGTGCCATCAAGGCGGGATTTCCTTCACCGGCCGAGGAGGTACGCGAGAAGCTCGACCTGGTCAAGCTGCTGGTGCGCCATTCCGCCTCCACTTTCTTCTTCCAGGTGGACGGCGTGTCGATGGTCGACGCCGACATGGACGAAGGGGATATCCTGATCGTCGACCGCTCCGTAGAACCGTACAACGACTGCAAGGCCGTCTGCTTCATCGACGGGGAGTTCACGGTCAAGCGCGTGGCCATCAGTGCCCAGGGTGCCGTACTGCTTCCTTGCAACGAGCACAACACGAAGTTCAAACCCATCCCCGTGGGCCCCGACAACGATTTCATCATCTGGGGCGTCGTCACGTACATCATCAAGAAAGCGTAGCTGCCGCATGTTCGCCCTGGCCGACTGCAACAATTTCTTCGCTTCGTGCGAACGGGTTTTCCGTCCCGACCTGGAAGGAAAACCGGTGATCGTGCTGAGCAACAACGACGGCTGTGCCGTAGCGCGGAGCAACGAGGCCAAGGCGCTCGGCATTCAGATGGGCGCACCGCTCTTCAAGATCCGCGACATCGTCGAGAAGCACCACGTAGCCGTATTTTCTTCCAATTCCCCGCTTTATGGCGACATGTCGCGCCGGGTGCAGGAAGTGCTGCGCGAATTTGCCCCGGCCGTGGAGCAGTATTCCATTGACGAATCCTTTCTGGACCTGCGGGGCACGCTGGTCGACGACTATGCAGCCTATGCGCGGGAGATTTCGCGCAGCTGTAAGCGGATGACGGGCATCCCCGTATCCGTCGGCATCGCCCCGACCAAAACCCTGGCTAAAATAGCCTCAAAACTCTGCAAGCAATACACCAGACTACAGGGCGGCTGCTACATGCACCGTCCCCAAGACATCGATAAAGTGCTGCGCCGTTTTCCCGTGGAGGATGTCTGGGGCATCGGGCGCCGCTCCGTGAAGAAACTCGCGCTGCTGGGCGTGCATACAGCCTGGGACTATGTGCAGCTGAAAGAATATGACGTACGCAAGCAGTTCGCGATGCCGGGCTGGCGCACCTGGAAAGAATTGCAGGGCGTGCCCTGCGTCGAATTCGAGGATTACATCGAGCCGAAACAGACCATCTGTGTATCACGCAGTTTCGCCAAAGAAATCCGCGACGGAGGGGAACTCTGCAGCCAGGTGGCAACCTTTGCGGAGTCGGCTGTCACCAAGTTGCGGAGGCAAGGATCCCTGGTGCTCGAGATGGCGGCCTTCGCCGTGACCAACCGTTTCCACGAAGACGATCCGCAGGCCTTCTCCAGCCAGCTGGTCGTATTTCCCGACGGGACCGACGACCATACGACGATCGTCGTGGCGGCGGCCGATGCGGTGCGTACGTTCTTTAATCCGCGCTACGGCTACAAGAAAGCAGGCGTGGTCTTCACGCGCATCGAGCCGCGCGACGGGCATCCGCGCTCACTCTTCCGCGACGCCGATGCCGACGCACGCAGCGAACGCCTTTCCCAAGCCATTGACACCATCAATGCAACCTACGGCCGCGGATCCGTCCTCTTCGGCGTCCAGGGTGATGGCCGTACCCGCAGCGCCCATGAGCAGCAATCTCCCCACCGCACCACCCGCTGGAGCGAGATCCCCCATGTGACAGTAAAGTAGGGAGAATAAGCATTATGATGCCGGGATCGGCGTAATCTCGACTTGCATGCCAAGAGCCGCGACGATCCGATAAAAAGAGGCGACGGTAGGGACTACCTTTCCCCGTTCTACTCGAGATACATAACTCTTCGTGGCGCCGATTTTTTCAGCCACCTCCGACTGGGTCATTCCTGCTTTCTTTCTGGCCTCCAGTAGGATGTCTGCATTATATTCCTCCCATGCCTTCTCGACGGCCTTATTCCAACCTTCCGATCCGACAGGACCGAACTCCTTTTCAAGATCGGCCGTTACATCGTAGAGATCACTTGTTTTCATAATAATCTTTTATCAGTCGTTTTGCTTTCTCTATTTCCTGCTTAGGCGTTTTATTTTGTTTCTTGATAAAACAGTTGAATACGACCACTAAAAGCTCCACTCGGTCGGGGCCGGTCATGACGGAGAAATCACTATCTTTGCATTTATGGAAGTCATCGCACGGATACACAACGATTTTCCGGCAAAGTTCGGGCTGCCGCGCCAGAGCGGGCTGGCGCCGTCGTTGCGCTCGAAGATCGTTTTCGAGCCGGCTTACCGTGTGGCCGAGGCACTCCGCGGCCTCGACGGCTTCTCCCACATCTGGCTGATCTGGCAATTCTCCGAGTCGGTTCCGGCGCATGTTGGCCTGGTGGAGAAATCAGCGTTCCTCGTGGCAGGCGCCCTCGATCGCCACGAGGGTTCTGATTTCGCCTCAGAAGAGCCGGAACCCAGCAAACACTGGTCTCCAACGGTGCGGCCGCCGCGATTGGGCGGGAATGTGCGGATGGGGGTGTTTGCCACGCGTTCGCCATTCCGGCCGAATCCCATCGGCCTGTCGTGCGTCCGGCTTGAAGCCATCGAGGACGACGGCCCCAACGGCCGGGTTCTCATTGTCTCCGGCGCCGACCTGATGGACGGGACGCCCATCTACGATATCAAGCCCTATCTGCCGGGCGTGGACGCCCATCCCGAAGCGACCGACGGCTTCGTCGGCGCTAACCGGCAGGTCTTGCTTGAAGTCGAAATCGCACCGGAACTGGCCGCATCCCTGAGCGAAAACCAGTGCGCCGCCCTCCGCGAAATCCTGGCACAGGACCCGCGCCCGGCCTATCATTCCACACATGCCGATCCCAACCGCATCTACGGCCTTTCCTACGCTGGCCGAGACATCCACTTCACGGTCGAAGACAATCGGATCAAGGCCTCCTGAGATTGACGTTTTTTTTGCGTATCTTTGTCAATTCAAATCCTGACGTAAAATTATGCGGAAGAAAATATTTCAACTCATAGAGCGGTCGACAGACGGCAATGTGCTGAGTCTGCTCTATGACATCGGGATGCTGACGGCTATCACCGCGAGCATCATTCCGTTGATGTTCGTGAAAGACCATCCGGTTTTCCATACAATCGAGCAGGTCACGGTCACAATCTTCATCATCG
>CACZWU010000025.1:0-19284 GCA_902784965.1 uncultured Bacteroidia bacterium
CGCATGTTGATGTCTTTGTGGCGACGGACGAAGATGAGCGGGAAAATGCCGGTCATCATCGTCAGGATGGCGCTGAGAAACAGCGGCGAGAATGAGGAATCAAAGCCGTCGAGCATCGCCACGAGCGCCGACAGGAACATGAACACCGCACAGCTGATGAGTGCGATGCCCACATTTCTCGATATCACGCCCCAGTTCATCGATCCAGCTCCCGTTTAAACGATTGATTCTGTTCGATGATGTCGCCGACCGCTTCGTTAAGCTCTTCGAGTTCGTCATCGTTGTCGAGTTTCACGGCATAGTTGCGGCCGTGGTAGCGGTATCCCTTGATGCCATTGGTCACCTTCAGCAGGGGATCGATGAGGTAATAATTCAAGAAGTAGTTGAACAGCAGCACCATGATCAGTCCCACCAGCACCGACACCAGGCCCGGCATCAGACTGCGGTAGGTCCCTTCGCGGATGTCCTGCGAATTGTCGATCAGGGCGTCCTGGCAAATGGTGGTGAGCTGCATCATATAACCGCGGAACTTCAGGTAGACAGGCTGCAGGCGATTGAAATACCAGTGCTGCCGCTCCTCATAGCCCTGATTCCACATCTGGTCGGCTTCGGCCACCACCTGCATATAGGCGGCATAGGCATAACGCACGGAGTCGGCCGCCGCCTGTCCCTGCGGCGTGGCGAAACTGCCGCTCAGGTTCTCGAACGAAGCTGCCAGGTCTTCCTCCCGGACCAGTGACACGTCCTGCGGACTGCCGGCGTTGGAGAGCACCAGGCCGTCGAGCAGGCTCACGTTGTACTGCTCCGAGACGGACAGCAGCTCCCGCGCCGCGTTGATGCTGCTGATGTTGTCGGCGATCAGACGCGACACATAGCGGTTCATCCGCGTAAACTCATAGACCGAGATGATGCTCGAAAAGAAAAGGATGACGGCCATCACGATGCAGCCGTACATCACCTTCCGTTTGATGCCCGGTTTCTTGAACTTGAGAATCTGGTTCCATTTCATAGCGCAAACAATCTTTTACAGACGGTCCGGATCGATATCGGTCTCGAACACCCGGGTGGCCGGGCCGGTCAGGTATACATCGTGGCAGGAGCCGTCTTCCTCTGCCAGGAAATCCACGGACAACTGGCCGCCGAGGGTCCGGATGTCATAGCGGACCCGGCGTTTCCCGTTCTCGTCGGCAACGGTGCAGCCCGGAACATCGCGCAGCCACGAGGCGATGGCCGCCGCCGTGGAACCTGTTCCGCAGGCCCAGGTCTCCGCTTCCACGCCCCGCTCATAGGTACGCACGAAGAGGCCTTCCGGCTCCGGCTCGACGAAATTCACGTTGGCCCCGTTGGCAAAACGACTGTCCCAGCGCAGCCGCTTTCCTTCCGTGGCCACGTCGTAATCTTTCAGGTCTTTCACCCATTGCACGAAATGCGTGGAGCCCGTCTCCAGCAGCCAGCCGTCTTCCAGTTTCAGCACCTGGTCCACGTCGATCATCTTCAGCCGCACGATGCAGCGGTCAGGCGTGAATTCCAGCACGTCGGCGCGGTGCGGGCCGTCACAGGCCATAAACTCATAGCGCCGGAGTCCCATCAGCGCGGCGAAGGCCACCAGGCAGCGGCCGCCATTGCCGCACATCGTCCCTTCGGGCCCGTCGGCGTTGTAGTAGTGCATCTCAAAATCGGCCTCGTCGCTGTGACACAAGGTCATCAACCCGTCGGCGCCAACGCCGAAGCGCCTGTCGCACAAACGGTTGATGAGGTGAGGAGTCAGAAAATCCGCCTCACCGCGTCGGTTGTCGACAATCACGAAATCGTTGCCGGCACCCTGGTATTTATATACGTGCAAAGGTCTCATACAGGTCTTTTGCCGTGCGCGCCGATGCTTTCCCATCGCCGAGCATCTCTTTCAGTTCCCGGTAATCGGCCGCCATCTGCGCACGGCCGGATTCATCCCGCAAAAGGTGTTCCAGTTCCAAAAACATCCGTTCCGGCGTAGCCTCCTCCTGGATCAGCTCGGGTACCGCGACACGGCCGAGCGTCAGGTTGACCAGGCTGATGAAGGGCACGTGGACAGAACGCCGGGCCACCGCATAGGTCAGCGGATGGAGGGCATAGCACACGACCTGTGGCGTGCCCAGCAGGGCGGCCTCGAGCGAAGCCGTGCCCGAGCAGACAAGGGCCGCTTCCGCCTGGTGCAGGATATCGTAGGTATGATCCCATACCAGCTCGATGCGCGAGGTACGGGGCATGTATTTTCGGTATTGTTCGGGCGTCAGCGAAGGGGCTGCCGCCAGCACGAGCCGGTAGCCCGCCAGCCGCGGATCGGCATCGAGCAGCTGCTCGAGCCGGGCAAAACGCGGCAGGAGGTATTTGATCTCCATCTCGCGGCTCCCGGCCAGCAGGGCGATGATCGGCCCCTCACCCATCCGACGGAAACGCGTCTGCTGGACCTGTCCCACCAGGGGATTGCCAAAGTAGCGCGGTTCCACGCCATGCTGACGGAACCAGTCGAGTTCGAAGGGGAAGATGCAGTAGAGCACCTCGACGTCCCGCTTGAGGGCATCCACCCGCTGCGGCTGGTGTGCCCACAGTTTCGGGGCGATATACCACACCACGTGAAAACCCTTCCGGCGGGCGAAACGGGCCACCTTCATGTTGAAACCGGGATAATCGACCAGAATCACCACATCGGGCTTCCAGGCACGCAAGTCCCGTTTGCAAAAAGCCAGATGCCGGAGAATGCGCGGCGCCTTGGCCAGCACTTCCATCATTCCCATCACATCCGTAGACCGGTAGTCGCGCACCTGCGTCCCGCCTGCGGCAGCCATTGCTTCGCCGCCCCAGAAACGGACCTCGCACGCGCGGTCGCACGCGAAGAGCGCGCGCATCAGACTGGCTGCGTGCAGGTTGCCCGAGGCCTCACCGGCTATGATGTAGTATTTCATGTCCTCACCGGGATGCTTCCATGTTGTTGTCCAAATCCCACAGTTCGCGCAGGCGGTCCACCTCATCGTAAGCGGTGGTATCGATGCTGTGCGGCACGATGGAAATATAGCCCGCATCCACGAGATGGTGGTCGGCATCGGGCGCTCCGACGGCCTCCTGGTCTTCGAACTCGCCCACCATCCAGAAATAATGCTTGCCGCGCTGGGTCACGCGGTGGTCGAACTCCTTGACCCAGCGACCCTGGCCCTGACGGGCCATGCGGATGCCGCGGATCTGGTCGAGCGGGATGGCGGGGAAGTTGACGTTCAGGTAGATCGTGCGCCGCAGGCCGTCTTCGAGTACCCGCCGGACAATCAGGCGGGAATAGTGCAGCACGGCGCTGAAGTCGGGATTTTCATCGTGGGTGCAGATCGACAGTCCCACCGAGGGGACTTCGTAGATCGTGCCTTCGATGGCGGCGCCAAGGGTACCGCTGTAGATCGAGGCGGCAGAGGCATTCGAGCCGTGGTTGATGCCCGAGACCAGGATGTCGGGCATGTGTCCCTCGTTGATGAAGCCGTTGATGCCCATCTTCGCACAGTCCACCGGCGTGCCGGACAGCGTGTAGACGCGCAGCGAACCCAGCGTTTCCGTGGCAGGTTCGGTCAGAATCTTTTCGATCATCAGGGGCAGGTCGAGCGTAATGGAGGCCGATTTCCCCGATTGCGCGGTGGTGGGCGCCACGACCGTCACGTTCCCGAACTCGCGCAGCATCTGCGCCAGGACCTGGATGCCTTTCGACCGGAAACCGTCGTCGTTGACGACCAGCAGCTCCTTCATTTGTTTCGAATCTTTCACGCTGTGTTTAATTTTTTATTCGAACTACAAAGATAAGAATAATAACAAAAATTATTACTACATTTGCACGCTTGAAAATCCCAAGGATAGAATCAACTCAAATACAATCATCACAATGAAAAAAATTAAAGTAGGTATCAACGGTTTCGGACGTATCGGCCGTTTGGTTTTCAGAGCTGCACAGCAGAGAGACGACATCGTGGTCGTCGGCATCAATGACCTCATCGACGTGGATTACATGGCTTACATGCTCAAGTATGACACCATGCACGGCAAATTCGAAGGCAGCGTCGAAGTGAAAGACGGCAACCTCGTGGTCAATGGCAACTGCATCCGCGTGACCGCTGAAAAGGATCCTGCTAACCTCCGCTGGAACGAAGTCGGCGCCGAGTACGTCGTCGAATCGACCGGTCTGTTCCTCACCAAGGAGAAAGCCGAGGCCCACATCAAGGCCGGTGCCAAGAAGGTCATCATGAGCGCTCCTTCGAAAGACGACACGCCGATGTTCGTCTATGGTGTGAACCACAAGACCTACGCAGGCCAGGCCATCATTTCCAACGCCTCCTGCACCACCAACTGCCTCGCACCGCTCACCAAGGTGCTCCACGACAAGTTCGGTGTGGTCAACGGCCTGATGACGACGGTCCACTCCACCACCGCTACCCAGAAGACCGTCGACGGTCCGTCCGCAAAAGACTGGCGTGGCGGCCGCGCCGCTTCCGGCAACATCATCCCTTCGTCCACCGGTGCCGCCAAGGCTGTGGGCAAAGTGATTCCGGAACTCAACGGCAAGCTCACCGGCATCTCGATGCGCGTTCCTACCCTCGACGTTTCGGTGGTCGACCTGACTGTCAACCTCGCCAAACCCGCTACGAAAGAGGACATCTGCAAAGCCATGAAAGAGGCTTCGGAAGGTGAACTCAAGGGCATCCTGGGTTACACGGAAGACGCTGTCGTCTCGAGCGATTTCCTCGGCGACGCCCGCACTTCCATCTTCGACGCCAACGCCGGCGTGTACCTCACCGACACCTTCGTGAAGGTGATCTCCTGGTACGACAACGAGTGGGGTTATTCCAACAAACTGCTCGATATGCTGGCCTACACCGCCAACAAGTAATCGATCCGGCACAAATCCTTCGCTGCGCTCAGGATGAATCCTGGGCGCAGTTTTTTTCGTTATTTCCGAACAAAAAGAACAATCATTTTCGTAAATTTGCGTTCATGAAACGAATCTACCTCCTTCTCCTGGTCCTTGCCGCAGCCACCGCCTGCAGCCCGAAGGCAACGCCAAGCGACAGCCAGCGGAATTCCGACATTGTCATCCTGTACGACAACGATGTACACTGCTCCGTGAACGGCTATCCTGTGATGGCCGCCCTCAAGGCCGAAATGCAGGCCCTGACTCCTTATGTGACACTGGTATCCGCCGGTGACTACGTGCAGGGCGGCAGTATGGGCGCCGCATCGAAGGGAGGCTGGATCATCACGATCATGAATGCCGTAGGTTACGACTACGTCACCCTGGGCAACCATGAGTTCGACTATGCGATTCCCCGTCTGAAGGAACTCGCCGACTCCCTGACGGCGACCGTGCTCTGCTGCAACCTCATCGACCTGAATGCCGGCAAACGTATGTTCAAGGCCTACGAGATCGTGGACTACGGTGGCACGAAGGTGGCCTTCATCGGCGCCGCCACGCCTTACAGCTTCAACGCATCCACGCCTTCCTACTTCCAGGACAAAAACGGTGTATTCGTCTATTCACTCTGCGCCGACACCTATTTCGATATGTTCCAGAACTATGTGAACGACGCGCGCAATCAGGGCGCCGACTATGTGGTGGCGATCACGCATCTGGGTGACGACGTGGAATTCGACCCCATCAACTCACAGGAGTTGGCCCGCCAGACCTACGGCATCGACGTGATCCTGGACGGCCACTCGCACAATCTGGTGCCGGAGCGCATCCTGACCAACAAGGTGGGCAAGCCGGTGAAGTATTCTCAGACGGCCGCTCATTTCGAGAATCTGGGCGCAATGACCATCCATCCGGACGGTTCAATCTCCCTGAAACTCATCCCGACGAAGGATTATGGCAAGGAGGATCCCCGTGTACGGGCCGTCGTCGACAGTCTGAAGGCGGTTTACGCCGCACTGGGCACCCGCAAGGTCGGCAGGAACGAAGTGCTGCTGCCGGCCAAGAATTCGTACGGCGACTGGCTGGTGCGCAGCCATGAAACCTCTCTCGGCGACTTCTGCGCCGATGCTTTCCGTATGGCCCTGTGTACTGACATCGCCATCGTGGGCGGCGGTTCCATCCGCAAGGACCTGCCGGCAGGCGACATCTGCTACGACGAACTTTTCAATGTTTTCCCGTTCGACAACAAGGCTTGCATCGCAGAACTTACGGGACAGGATATTCTCGACATGCTGGAATTCGGAGTGGCGGCCTACCCCACGGATTTCGGCGGTTTTCCGCACGTCTCGGGACTGACCTTTACCTTCGATCCTTCGATTGAAAGTCCTGTCGTCTATGATATACACAAGGTTTTCGTCAAGTTCGACGGCGGTCCGCGCCGCGTATCCGACGTCAAGGTGCTGAACTCGCAGACCGGCAGATTTGAACCTATCGATCCGGCACACACCTATTCGGTAGGGGGCACTTCGTACCTTCTCCGCGACGCCGGCGACGGCTACGAGATGTTGAAAGGCAAGGGCAGGGATACCGGCCCTTCCGATCTGGATATGCTCGAAGTTTACATCAACAAGCTCCACGGTGTCATCCCTGCCTCCCGGTACGGCCAGTCCCAGAACCGCATCACCATCAAATAAAACGCGAACTATCAGCTACTTCAGGAGTTCCGGACGCAAGGCGCGCGTACGGGCTAGCGCTTGTTCGTCCTGCCAGGCGGCAATCTTCTTCGGGTCGCCGGAAAGGAGGACGTCTGGCACCTTCCAGCCGTTGAATTCGGCGGGACGGGTGTAGACGGGCGGCGCGAGCAGGCCGTCCTGAAAAGAATCGGAAAGCGCGGAAGTCTCGTCGCCGAGGGCGCCGGGCAGGAGCCGGACCACAGCGTCGGTGATGATGGCAGCTGGGATCTCTCCCCCGCTCAGCACATAATCGCCTACCGTGATCTCGCGTGTGACCAGATGCTCGCGGATCCGATGGTCCACTCCTTTGTAGTGGCCGCACAGGATCATCAGGTTCTGCTTGATGGACAGCTCGTTGGCCATGGTCTGCGTAAAGGGCTCTCCGTCGGGCGAAGTGAAGATGATCTCGTCGTAGTCACGCTCCGACTTGAGTTTTTCCATCAGCTTGAAGACGGGTTCGATCATCATCACCATGCCGGCGTCGCCGCCGAAACTGTAGTCGTCGACCTGACGCCAGCGTCCTTTGCCATATTCGCGGATGTTGTGGACAAAGATTTCCACGAGCCCCTTGTCACGGGCCCGTTTCACGATAGAATAGCCGAGCGGACTCTCGAGCAGCTCCGGAACGACGGTCAGAATATCGATTCTCATACGCAGGTTGCAAAATTAATGAATATTTCTAAAAAAAGACTATATTTGCAAGTTACAATTTAATATAGTAAAACTATGAGTGAAGATCTTAACCCGGTTGCTCCCCTGGAGGAACAACCTGTAGCACAAGAACCGGCCACCACTGAGCCGGAGAACACCAGGACGGATTTTTCGAACAAGGGTCTCAAGGAGATTGTAGACACCTTCAAGGAGTTGATCGACGGCGAGAACATGCAGCAGCTCTACAAGAATGCCGAAGCACTGAAAGCGGCTTTCTACAAGAACCTGCGCAAGGAGAAGATCGCCTCGGGCATCGAGCAGCCTGCCGAAACGGCCGCCGCCCCCGCTGAAACGGTGGAAGCCGTGGAAGGCGCAGCGGAAGAAGCCCCGGCCGACGAGCCTGTCTCCGTCAACCCCTTCGCAGAAATCGAACGCGGGTTCAAGGATCTTTACAGCCAGTATAAAGTGAAACGCGCGGCCTTCACCCAGGAGATGGAGAAGAACAAGGAAGAGAACTACCAGGAGAAGCTCGCCGTCATTGAAGACCTCAAGGCCCTGGTCGAAGCCAGCGAAGACCTCAACCAGACCTTCCCCCGCTTCCGCGAGATCCAGAACCACTGGCGTGCCATCGGCCCCGTGCCGCAGGCCAAGGTCAAGGACCTCTACGACACCTATCAGCATTACGTCGAGAAATTCTACGACTACGTGAAGATCAACAAGGAATTCCGCGACCTCGACTTCAAGAAAAACCTCGAGGCGAAGGAGACCCTTTGCGAGAAAGCCGAAAAGCTCGACCAGGAGGAAGATGTGGTGGATGCTTTCCGCACCCTCCAGAAACTGCACGAGCAGTGGAAGGAACTCGGCCCCGTGAGCAAGGAATTCCGGGAATCGATCTGGGATCGCTTCCGCGCTGCCACGGCTGTGATCAACAAGAAGCACCAGGCCTTCTTCGAGAGCCAGAAAGGCAACCAGAAAGAGAATTTCGAGGCCAAGAGTGCCCTGTGCGAAAAAGTGGAGAGCATCGCCCGGACCGAGATCAAGGATTCCACTGACTGGAACGCCCTGACCAAGGAGATCGAGAACATCCAGAAAGAATGGAAGAAGATCGGCTTCGCCTCCAAGAAGGAGAACCAGAAAGTATACGACCGCTTCCGTGCCGCCTGCGACGATTTCTTCGCAAAGAAGCGTGAATTCTACGCCGGCTTCAAGAACCAGATGCAGGACAACCTGGCCCGGAAGGTCGAGCTCTGCGAGAAAGCAGAGGCCCTGAAGGACAGCACCGACTGGAAGAAGACCTCCGACGATTATATCGAACTGCAGAAACAGTGGAAAGAGATCGGCCCGGTGTCGCGCAAGAAATCCGAACAGGTGTGGAAACGTTTCCGTGCCGCCTGCGACGCCTTCTTCGAGAACCGCGACAAGCACTTCGGCAGCGTCAATTCCGAGCAGTCTGAGAACCTCGAGAAGAAACGCGCCATCATCGATGAAGTCCGTGCCTATGAAGCCGGAGACAAGGACGATGCCCGCGAAGCGATGCGTGATTTCCAGGAGCGTTGGAACGCCATCGGTTTCGTGCCCTTCAAGGAGAAGGCCCGCGTCCAGGATGCCTTCCGCAAGGCGATGAACGAAAAATTCGGTGAATTCCGCGACGGCGGCAGCCGCTTCGCCGCCAAGGCCGAACGGGCCGTCCGCAGCGAACGCGACCGCCTTGTCCAGAAATTCATGAAGAAGGAACAGGAGATCGCCACCTGGGAGAACAACATGGGCTTCTTCGCCGCGTCCAAGAATGCCGACGCCCTGCTGGAGGAACTCCACAAGAAGATCGACATCGCCAAGCAGGAACTTGCCCAGCTTGAAGAGGAAATCAAAGAATTCGACCGCCAGCACGAGCAGGAATAATCTGAGACGATGAACGATAAGAGAAGTAGCATTGTCGGCTTTGCCCTGATCGGCATCATCTTGTTGCTGTTTACCTGGTACAATTCCAAACAAGCCGAAAAGAGACTCCAGCAGGAAAACATGGTGCGCGATTCGCTCGCCACCGTGGCCGCCCTGGAGGGCAGCACGTCCGAAACGGAGGAACCGGCGGCCGATGCCGCCGACGCAGCCCGGAACATCCCGGAAGAGAACGACTATCAGGACCAGTTCCTCCGGGAAGCCAGCCTGGCCGAAACCGAATGGTACACGCTCGAGAACGACAAGCTCGCCGTCAAGATCAGTTCCAAGGGTGCCCAGCCCTACGAGGTGCGCATCAAGAACTACTACACCTACGACAGCCTGGACCTCTTCCTGGTGCGACCCGACAAGAGCCTGTTCGATCTGGAACTCAACACCAACCAGTGGCTGAACACCAGTGACCTGCATTTCCGCGCCGTCGAGAACACCGACAGCACCCTCACCCTCCGCCTCCAGTTCGAGGAAGACGCCTGGGTGGATGCCATCTATTCGCTGGCCAGCGACAGCCATACGCTGGGCTACCATCTCCACTTCGTGGGCATGGACAAGGTGCTCGACCGGCGTACCGGGCAGATGACCCTCAAATGGGTGCTCGACGTGCCCCGGCTCGAGAAGGGCTACCAGAACGAGCGCAACTATTCCGGTGTGGCCTATAAATACCTGGCCAACAACGAAGTAAAGACCCTTGGCAAACGCCGCGACCACGCCGAGGAGCATTTCAACTCCACCATACGCTGGTTCGGTTTCCAGCAGCAGTTCTTCTCCACCATCCTCGTGGCCGAGAACGGTTTCCCCGCCGGCACGCTGGTAAACCGTTTCTACCCTGAAAACGACGCGGAAAGAAATCTGATGCAGTCGGGCGCCGAGATGACCGTAGCGCTGGATACCCGCAGCGAAGACTTCACGATCCCCTTCCTGTTCTATTTCGGGCCCAACCACTTCTATACGCTGAAGAGTTACGGCGAAGACTTCGAGAAAATCATCCCGCTGGGCGGTAAGGTCATCGGCACCATCAGCCGCTATGTGATCATCCCTACCTTCAACTGGCTGAGCAAGTTCATCAGCAGCTACGGCCTGATCATCCTGATCCTGACCATCATGATCAAGCTCGTGATCTCGCCGCTTACCTGGAAGTCCTACATGTCGTCGGCCAAGATGCGGGTGCTCAAGCCCGAGATCGACAAGATCAACGAGAAGTATCCCCGTCAGGAAGACGCCATGAAGAAGCAGCAGGCCACGATGGATCTCTACCGAAGGGCTGGCGTGAGCATGTGGGGCGGATGCCTCCCCATCCTGCTCCAGTTCCCGATCCTGTGGGCCATGTTCCGCTTCTTCCCGGCTTCCATCGAGCTGCGCCAGCAGGGCTTCCTCTGGTGCCACGACCTGAGCGCCTACGACTCGATCCTCGACCTGGGCTTCAAGATTCCGCTCTACGGCGACCACGTCTCGCTCTTCGCCCTGCTGATGGGCGTTTCGATGTGGGGCTACTCGAAGATGACGATGTCGCAGCAGGCCAGTACCCAGACCATGCCCGGCATGGAGTTCATGCAGGTATGGCTCATGCCGATCATGATGGTGTTCATCTGCAACAACCTGTCGGCCGGTCTGAGCTACTACTACCTGCTCTCCAACCTCATCACCATCGGTCAGAACTGGGCGATCCGCAAATGGTTCGTGGACGAAGACAAGATCTACGAGAACCTGAAGAAGAAAGCCAATTCCAAGGAACCGCCCAAGAAATCGAAGTTCCAGCAGCGCCTGGACGCCGCCTACAAGGCCCAGCAGGAACAGCTGAAACAGCAGAACAAAAACAGATAGGACATGTCGATTGCATCTGCCATCCTACAACTGAAAAACGAACTGCCATCAACCGTCCAGTTGGTGGCAGTTTCCAAATTCAAGCCCCGGGAGGATATCCTGGAGGCCTACGCGGCCGGACAGCGCGATTTCGGGGAAAACCGTCCGCAGGAAATGGCCGCCAAGGCGCCGCTGCTGCCTGACGACATCCGCTGGCATTTCATCGGTCACCTGCAGACCAACAAACTCAAGCTGGTCCTCCCCTACGTCACGATGATCCACTCGGTCGACTCGGAACGCCTGCTCGCCGCCATCGACAAGGGCGCTCAACTCCTGGGCCGGCAGATTGACTGCCTGCTCGAAATCCATATCGCCCAGGAAACCACCAAGCAGGGCTTCCTGCCCGAAGAAGCCGAAGCCCTCGCCCGGCACATCGGCGACTATCCCGGCGTCCGCCTGCGCGGCGTGATGGGAATGGCCACCTTCACCGACGACCGCGAGCAGGTGCGGCACGAGTTCCGCACGCTGAAAGCCCTCTCGGAGCGACTGTCCGACATCCCGGGCTGCGACCAGATTTCCATGGGAATGTCGCACGACTGGCCCATCGCGGTCGAAGAAGGCACGACTCTTGTAAGAATCGGAACGTCTATTTTTGGTAAACGGAATTAATTTTATGAAACGCATCCTGCTCATCGCGCTCGTCGTCCTGGCGGCCGCCTCCTGCAAAAAAATCACCCCGGAAACGAGAATCGCTGAGATCAACCGATTCTTCCAGGGAAAAGAAGACGTCCATACACCCAAACTGCAGCAATATCAAGGCAAAAAGCAACTGGACTACCTGAACCTGATCCTCGACGGAGAACTGGACGCCGCCACCATCTGGGTGGTCGAGGCCGACGGGCAGTCTTCGATGCTGGCCGAATTCCCGGGCAGCGACAAGAAAGGCGACCTTACGATGATTTCCGCTTCGCTCGACGATCCCCAGGCCTGCTCCGCCGTCCTGGAAGCCATGGAAGCGCTCAAGCAGCTCAAGATCCAGCATAAAAACACCATCCGAACTCTATTCTATGCCCCGGCGCCCGATTCCACCGGCCAGAACGGGCTTGCAGCCGTCAACGACGAACTGCGCTCCTTTGAAGAGCTCATCCTGTTCGACATCGAGCTGACGACCGGCAGCGAAACCGTTCCCACCAAAACCTTCGTGATTGAAGAGAAACCCGACTTCGCCAGGCAGCTGATCGAAATCATCCAGCCTTATATGGCACCGCTGGGCGACTACCAGTTCGAGCAGGGCATCTATCCCAATCCGTCGTGGCCGCTCAAGACCTCGATCTACCGCTACAACGTCGATCCCGGCGACTTCCAGAAAGACGTCGCCGCCGTCACCAGTTTCGCATACCTGCTCAACTAACTGGGGCTCTGCCCCAAACCCCGCCGCTACGACCGGCAATTACACAAGGCCTGCCCGCTCGGTCTCCGCTAGCGCCTGATGGCGCCCTTTAGCGCCAATTATTGTCATAGATTCCGTTAGAACGGGTATCCGATTCCGAAGTGGAAGGCATAATTGCCGTGGAACCACTCGTTGAGGCCCATCCACTCCTGAACGCTCGGGTCGTAGACTTTCATGCCCAGATCAAAGCGGATGAGCACCATCCCCAGGTCGACACGTGCGCCCAGGCCCACGTCGGCGGCCGTGCTGCGGAACAGGTTCTTGAACGAGAAAATACTGCGCGGATCGCGTGAAGCGCCGTCCAGGTCATCCGCACGGATATTCCACACGTTGCCGATATCGGCGAACACAGCTCCCTCCAGTTTCCAGAACAGCGGGAAACGCATCTCGACATTCGCCTCCAGGTGCATGTCGCCAGACTGGTTGGCGATGGCGAAACTGGTGTCGCGCGGCGCCATGCCCGGACCCACCGCCCGGGCCCGCCAGCCGCGCATGCTGCTCGCACCCCCGGCATAGAACAGTTTTTCGAACGGCAGGGCCACAGAGTTCCCGTAGGCATAGCCCGCGCCGGCCAGGGCCCTGACAGCCAAGGCATACTGGTCCATATTTCCCATTCGGAACGTTCCCACCGCCTGGACCTCTGCGCGCACGTACTGGGCATAGGGAATGCCCGCAATCAGGTTTTCTCCGTGTTCGCCTTTCTTGAAGATGCCAGTCTTTCCCAGCAGGGTGGCCAGGTTGCCGGAAACATCATACTGCAGGCGGGTGTAGACATAGGTAACCTTGGGATTGACGCTCGTATTGGTGGAGAAATAGAACGTACCGCCACCGCCCAGGTCCAGATGGCTGCGGAAGGAGTTTTTCAGGTAAGGGTCGCGGAGGTTGGCGATGAAGGTCGAATCGAGACGGGTCGCATTGACGGCGCTCAGCTGTACGGGATAGAGCTGGTAATAGAACTTCTTGGCAATGTTCCAGTTGAATCCGAATTTGCCGGTCACGATGTTGCGGGTGTATTCGGGTCGGTTCTGGTAGTTGTAAGCAAAATTGATGTCCATCTGCGGCAGGTTGATGAAGGGCATCTTGTTCATGAAGTCGGGATACCAGGGGATTTTCAGGCCCGTGGTGACAGCCAGTTCAGTGGCCCGGGTCGGATTCTTGAACATGAACTGGAAATTGCCGCGGAAACCGAGTGAGAACACTTCCCCACCGCCGAAGAGGTTCTTGTGGCTGTACGACAGCGAAGGGGTCACGCCGAACAGGCCGGTGGAATTGAACGATCCTTCCAGGTTGAGCTTGATGGATTGCAGGCGGGCCTGTTGCAGGAGGATGCGGCAGTCCACGGCCGTGGAGTCATAGTCTGACTCGCGGAGCATCATGTTGACGCTGCTGAAAAGCGGAATGCTGGAATAGCGGGCATAGACCTGATTGATCTTTTCTTCGCTATAGAGTTCCCCGGGCTTCAGCTGGTTGAGATTCTGCAGGAATTTCTCGCGCACGCGCATGCCGGGCTGTGGCATCAGCGCCACGTTGCCGATGGTATAACGACGGTGTTCCCGGGCCGCATCTTCGCTTTCGTTACGCGTGTAGTTTTCCAACTTCACGATCAGGTCGGCCTGGTCGGGATGGGTGGTCGTATCAGCGTAGAAGAAGAAATAGTTCTTCGAAAAGCCCCAGTAGCCGTTGTTGCGGAAATGGGAGGAAAGGCGTTCGCTCTCCAGCTCCAGGTTCTCCTCGGAGAGGTAGTCGCCGGGGACGACGGTGAAGTTGGCGGAGTCGGAAGCCATCAGTCCGGCCAGGATGGTGTCGCGTACCTGGTAGTCGATGCTGCGGATGGGAAACTGTTTGCCCAGGGTGACGTCGTACTTCACCCTGGCGAGCTGATTGGTATCCCGGATCCTGGGCTCGACGGTCGAGTAGTAATACCCCTGGTAGCGCAGGTGGTCGAGGATGCTCTCAACGGAGTCTTCAATCAGGCTCTCGTCGAATACCACGGGTTCCTGTCCGATTTTCTGGCAGAAGCGGTCCCAACCTTTCCCCTTTCCGTTCTGCCAGTTATAGATATACAGCCCCGGGTGCCACTTGCCGAAGACGTAATGGTTGGATTTCTGTTTGATATACGGGGCCAGTCCTGAGGAGTTGTACGACGGGTCGTTTGTGATGACGATCTTGTTCTCGACCAGCCGCGCCTCGTCGGGCGAGAGTACCTTGGTCGTGGAGCAGCCCTGCAGCACGCCGGCGACAAGCGCCAGCAGCCACAGGCATCCGATCGACAAGGCCTTTTTGCTCATAATCTACAAATATACGAAAACTTTTCGGCATCGATGCTTCGCTACGCTCTGATTCATCAGCGGGGCGCTCTGGTATTTCGTTCCGCCCGCGGAAAAAATGCTCGCGGTTCCAAAAACCACCCGCTGTTACGCTCGTTGACGCATCAACGGTTCAGATACATGTCGTCGTAGTACTTCTGGTAGTGTCCTCGATATCCTTGAGGTTCGCCAGGTTACCCGCATACGTGAGTTTGTCGAGGTTGATGATCTTGTATTCGGGATATTTGTTCACGAAAAGACGGACGACATGTGAGCCGATAAAACCCGCTCCGCCGGTAATGATGAGGGTTCGTTTCATGTGCCAGATTGGTTTTGTCTTAAAAAGATACTACAATCATTCAGAAAAATAATACGTATCTTTAAACTTGAAAACAATTTCGAACCAGATGATCAAAAGAATTACACTGACTACCGCCGTCCTCTGCGCTTTCACCGCGCTGACATCGGCCCAGATCCAGACCAACGCCGGAATCGAATATCTGCAAGCCATGCAGAAAGACGTCTCCACGGACTTCTACGACCTGGCCAATACGTATTTCCTGGCCGACTCACTGGTCTCTTTCGACGCTGCCGGCGGCGAAGGGCTGGTGCAGTGGAAACGCTACAGGATGTCTCCCCGGCAGGCTTTCAACCTGAACGGCTACTGGCCGGTCCGAATGCAGATGCTCGATTTTCCCGATGCGGCTTACGACAATGACCCCGCGCTGAAGCTTTCCATCGAATTCATCTCGCCTCGGACGGCCCGTATCCGCATGCTCACGACACCTGTCGAACCGACCGACACGGATCAGGACGACATCATGTTCTGTGACGAGTTCAAGGCAAAGGGGAAAGGCCGGCCGTGGAAAGTCTCGGACGACGGCAGCACGATTACCTACCAAAGCGAGTATGGCCTCATCGATATTCAGCGCTACCCCTGGCGCATTGTCATCCGGGATGCAGGCGGACGCATCCTGACACAGACGCGCCACATCATTGACAACGACTCCACCCAGGTGAAGCTGCTGCCTTTCGCGTTCATCAAACGCGGCAGCGACAACTCGCGCAGCATCCAGCCCGTCTTTTCGCTGGCTCCCGGAGAGCGCATCTATGGCTGCGGTGAATCCTTCACTTCGCTCAACAAGGTCGGGCAGAAAGTTCATCTGAGCGTCACCGACCCCCAGGGTCCGGAGACAGACGGTCAGTACAAGCCTGTCCCGTTCTTCTTTTCGAACCGGGGATACGGCATCTTCCTGCATACGTCAGCGCCCGTGACCTGCGATTTCGGAGCGAGCTATATCGGCGCGGACCGCCTGTTCATGGCCGATGAACAAATGGATTTCTTCGTCTTCTTCGGCAATCCGAAAGACATCCTCTATGAATACACGGAAATTACCGGCAAGAGTCCGATGCTGCCGCTCTGGAGCTTCGGCACCTGGATGAGCCGCATCACTTATTTCTCGCAGGAGGAAGGCCTGGAGATCGCCCGCCAGCTGCGGGCACACAGGATACCCAGCGACGTGATCCATTTCGATACGGGCTGGTTCGGCGTCGACTGGCAATGCGACTACCAGTTCGCGAAAGACCGCTTCCAGGACCCCGTCCGGATGCTCCGTCAGCTGAAGGAAGACGGATTCCACACCTGCCTGTGGCAGCTCCCGTATTTTACGCCGAAAAACCCGCTGTTCCCGGAGATCGTCGCCAAGGGGCTTCACGTGGTCAACGCAGCGGGCGGAATGCCGGTGGAGGATGCCATCCTCGACTTCTCGAATCCGGCGACGGTGCAATGGTATCAGGAGAAGATCGCAGGCCTGATGAAACAAGGCGTCAGCACCATCAAGTGCGACTTTGGCGAGGCGGCCCCCTACAACGGCTTCTATCACAGCGGGAAGGGCGGACTCTACGAACACAATCTCTACCCGTTGCGCTACAACAAGGCGCTTTGGGAGGCCGTAGAGCGCAGTCATCCGGGCGAAGGCATCATCTGGGCCCGCTCTGCCTGGGCGGGATCGCAGCGGTACGCCCTGCATTGGGGCGGCGATGCGGCCACCAACAACATCGGGATGCTCGGCGATCTGCGCGGCGGCCTGAGTTTCGGGCTCAGCGGCTTTTCTTTCTGGAGTCACGACATGGGCGGCTTCGTAACCGCCTCTCCCGAGGATATCTACCGCCGCTGGCTGCCGTTCGGCTTCCTGTCGAGCCACACGCGCGCTCACGGGGCACCGCCCACTGAACCCTGGCTCATCTCCGAATCGTTCACCGATGCTTTCCGCGCGTGTGCCGAGATGAAATACCGGCTGATGCCTTATGTCTATGCGCAGGCGAAGGACTGCTCCGAACGTGGCCTGCCGATGGTGCGGGCCCTGCTCGTGGAATTTCCAGAAGATATGGGCGCCTGGCTTGTGGAAGATGAATATATGTTCGGTTCTCAGATACTGGTGGCGCCGTTGCTTGAATCGGGCGACAGCCGCGCCGTCTATCTCCCGCGGGGGAAATGGATTGACTACCAAAACGGAAAGGTTTATGAAGGAGGCTACCAGACCATCGAGGCCGGTCCCATCCCTGCCGTCATCCTGGTCCGTGACGGCTCGCTGATTCCCCACGCGCCCCTGGCCCAGCGCACCGACCAGATCGACTGGAACGCCATCGAACTCCGGGAATACAAGGCCGACGCCGCCACTTGCACGGGTCTGCTCTACAAACCCGGCGATACCCGGCTGAAACAGATCACTCGTTAAAGGGCCACCCGCAGCGGGCACTCCGCTCCATCTAACGTTATGTTTGTTCTGCCGGTTCGTTGATTCTTCTCCGCTGCGAGATGTTTCCTGGTTTCCATGGCACAAGCTGGCTACTCGGCAAATCGTTTTCCGTCGCCCCAGGCCTTTCCGACGATGTCTCCGATGGCCCGGTAGGACATCGAGGCTGCGTCGAAGACGATGGGCTGGAGCTTCGAGAGGTCCACCTTGCCGTCCGTGAGGATGCGTTCGTCGGCGCTCATGTTCACTACCTCGCCCACGAGTACACCGTCACCCCAACTCACCACCTTGCACTCAAGCGTCAGGGGGTATTCGTTGATGATCGGGGCATCTACGTTCGGGCTGGGCGTAACAGTAAATCCGACCCTGGCTACCTTGTCCGGCACCTTGAATCCACTGACCAGGCCGAAATAGTCGGATTCGGCGACGGTGTGGATGTCTGCGAAGCTCACGGTGAAGGCGCCGGTCAGCTCCAGGTTGTCCGTGGTCTTGTGCTTGGACAGGCTGATGATAATTTGCTTGAAGTCATACTGCCCGGCCCAGGCGGCCATCATGACGTCGGGGGTGTGGTCCTTGTCCCAGGTAGCGATCATCACGCAGGGCTGCGGCGTAGTCACGAGAGCATGGTCGGGGCCGAAGTTCTTGCGGCCGGCGACTTCCTTGAGGGGTACATTTGTGCTCATATCATTTATACTTTGATTGTCGGTGTTCTTGCAGCCGGCCAGAGACAGGAGGACGGCAAGAATCATTAGTAATCGTTTCATGGTTTCGGGAGTAAGGGTCTAGTGCAAAGTTATAAAAAATCTTGGATAGTCTTTTTGCACCGCCGCTCCTGCAGAGGAATCGGAGCGGCTGGTCGAGGCGGGCGGACCAGTCGGTTTCGGTGTGGCTGTGTCCGGGGAAGACGAGGCTGCGGTAGTGGTCGGCATCCCAGCCTTTTTCGCGGAAGACGGCGCCGGTCTGGACGTGGGGTTCCTCGCGTGAGGGCTTCTGCAACATCCTGACCGTGAAGAAAACAGCCAGCGCCAGCAACAGCAGCGTTGCCAGCACTGAAAAGAGAATGATCCGTTTTGTTGTAACCTTCATCTAATGGAATGGTTCAGCAAATGGGCGTAATGCCGCCGCGTGCCGGAGGTGACCGCTACAGGCTGAAACGCCAGAGCCGGGAGTGACGGGGGCCGTCGGTCGTATTGAAGACAACCCAGGCATAGCCGTCTTTCAGGCAGATGCCTTCCGGCTCGTCGACCAGGTCGGTGATGTTCTTGCTCAGGACGATCTTTTTCCGGTCGAGGTCCACCACATGGACGAACAGCTCGTGCGGGGCATAGCCGTCCGGCAAGTAGGCAAAGGGGCCGCGGACGATGCTGCCCTGCCAGATGTTAATGCCCTTGTCGAGGCGCGTCACGTCGAGCACGTCGGCATCGGTCAGATGCACTTCGCCGTTCCCGTCGCTGTCGGAGAGTTTCGGCAGGCGGAACTTCTTGAGCAGTTTGTAGTCGCCGTTGCGGCCGCCATAGGTGTAGATAAAGCCGTTCTCGGCGTCGAGACACCAGTCAATGGTCCCGGCATAGTCAGTGCCGGTATAGAAGATCTTCTGGACGACCTGGCTGCCCTTCAGCGTGACATCGGTCACATAGCAGCAGTTCTCGCCGCCGCAGGAGGCAACGTAGAGCAGCGGGAACTGAGACTTGCGGGAGGCCTTTTCCACGCCGAAGCA
>CACZWU010000025.1:19310-43527 GCA_902784965.1 uncultured Bacteroidia bacterium
TTGGCCACCATCTTCTTCTTGTTCATGTCGAAGATGCAGAGGCGCCCCTTGTCATGCAGCACAAAGGCATATTTGTCGTATAGGGCGAAGCCCTGCGTCGAGCCCGTAACCTCTTCGCTTTCAGGCGTCCAGTCGGCGAAGTCACAGACGAATTCCGGTTTGAGATCCGGGAGGCCCGATACTCTTCTGAACTCTTCGCGTGCGCGCTCTGCCTGGGCCCTGTATTCCGGGTTGGACTGGAGCGCGGAGTAGCCGATGCAGGCGGCGGAGGCGCTGGCATCAATGTCGCTCTGCCAGTGGCAGCCGGCAATGACCCGGCTCTCTCCGCTTTCAACGGCCCGGTGGAAGAGTGCCTCTGCTGCGGCCGGGTTCACTTCCGCGAGCAGGAGGGCTGCACTCCAGGCGCGGATGGTGTGACCGGAGGGGTACGATCCGTCCGTCGCAAGCCACGCGTCGTCCTGCGGGAAGATGGAACTTTCGTGGAAACGGGCGTAGGGCCGCATCCGGAAATAATGTGCCTTGGGCCGGAGGCGGATCTGTTCGATGGTCGAGATGCCGTTCATGAACAGACGGTAGATTTCGGGGGTCTTTTCCTTGTCGATCGTCAGGCCAAAAGGCACGCTGTAGATGGCACATAGTGTATCAAGGTCCCAGACAGCATCTCGCATCGCTACGGCAAGCCGATCAGGGTCAAGTCGTTGCGCCTTTCCCCACATATAACGCATGATGTCGTGCGTGAAAGCCTCTCCGACCGTGTCGGGAGGCGGCGGCAGGCAATTGACCAGGTTGGGAAGTTCATGTTCCGTCAGATAGACATGGATGTCCTGGGCGCGAACGCCCGAAACAAGGAGAATGATCGCCAGGGTGGCCAGCAGTTTTTTCATGGGTTTTCAGATTGGTTCTACAAAGATAACAAAACAGAAATGAAAACGCTAACTTTGTAGAAACATATCTTACCATGAAGCGCTTCTTCTATTTCTTTGTTTTTGTGGTGGTGGCGGTGGCCTGTGAGCCGGCCGTCGGGCCGCTGCCGGCGGAACTGGACGATTCTTATGCGCCCGTCGCCATCCAGTCGCAGGCCGACGCCGTGCAACCCGGCACAGGACTGGTGCTCTGGAGCGAAAATGCCCGTGAGCGAAACGCCGCCTACGGCAAGTCCATTGCGCTGGAATACGCATATTGCCTTCCCTGCCAGGTGGTTACCGGCAAAGAGAATGGCAATGTCGTGTATGACTGGAGCTCCTTCAACCGCTGGCTCAAGGATGTGGCCTCGCGCAAGCACCAGGCCGTGGTCCGTTTCCGCTATGAGTATCCGGGCGAACGGAGCGTGGACGGAAACCCCGGCACCACGGCTGTACCGGCCTACATCAAGGCGCTGCCCGATTACAAGGAAACCTTTTACGAAAACGAAGACGGACCGACCTGGTATGCCGACTGGACGAACGCAGAGCTGCAATGGTTCACCAAGCAGTTCTATGCCGATTTCAACGCCGTGTACAAAAATGATCCCCGCATTGCCTTCGTCGAAGTGGGGTTCGGCCACTGGAGTGAGTACCACATCTATGGCACTCCGCTCAAGTCCGGGGTCAATTTCCCTTCGGCGGCCTATCAGAAAGAATTCCTGAGCTATCTGGACGAAGTGCTGGAAATACCCTGGCTGATCTCGATTGATGCGGCCGACAGTTCGCCGGTCGTGGGCGACGCTTCCCTGATGGCACTCACCTTCGGCCTGTTCGACGACAGCTTCATGCACAAGGATCACGAGGGCGATTACAACGAAGACTGCTGGAACGCCATTGGGAAAGGCGTTCGTTGGAAAACGGGTGCCTGCGGCGGCGAGATCAGCTACTATACCTCCGCTGACCAGAAGAACTTCCTGAATCCGGCGGGCATGTATGGCGTTACCTGGGAGCAGGCCTCGGCCAAGTACCACATCACTTTCATGATCGCAAACGACGCTCCTTCCGGCCAGTATGGCACGGCCGAACGCTTCAAGGAGGCCAGCCGGGCCTGCGGCTATCATTTCGCGCTGACCGGACTCTACGCCAACGACGCAAAAACCGCCGCCTATGTCACCAACACCGGCATCGCCCCCATCTACCGCGACGCCTTCCTGGCCGTCAGCGGCGTCCGCAGCAGCACTTCCCTGAAAGGACTCCTTCCCGGCGACACGCTGCTGGTGTACATCGACAAGGTCTCGAAAGGCAACGACCTGACCATCGAGTCGGACTACATCCTCCCGACCCAGACCATCCAGTTCGACGCGAATCTCTAACGGGCGTCCTAACACATCTTCCCATGAAGCGTTTCTTCTTTTTCTTCGCGGCGGCTCTGTTGACCCTTTGTCCTGCGGGCGCCCAGGTCCGTTTCGATGCCGATTTCGAGTCGGGTTCGCTCGGAAAAGTGACTTTGCTCGATTCTGCGTGGGTCGTGGTGTCGCCCGGCGATACGGTCCTCCATCTGTCTTATCTGCTGGACGGACACTTCGATCCTGCCAATCCAATCGATACGGCGCTGGCTCCCAGTGCGAACTGGTATTATTTCCGGATGACGGGCGTAGCGGGAAAACAGATCTACCTGACGACACCCGATCAGGGCGTGGCAGGCTCCTCTTTTTCATACGATAGCCATTCCTGGGAGCATTTTCCGGTGGCCGAGTCACAGCGTCACTTTCTGGACAAACGCTTTACTCGCGACACCGTCTATCTAGCTCTTTACAAACCCTATACATACAGTTATCTGCAGGAACGCATCAGAACCTGGTGCGAACGGCCGGACGTGACCCTCGATACCATTGGTTTCAGCCACGAGGGACGACCGCTCCAGCTGCTCCACATCACCGATCCGTCGGTGCCTGAGAGCCGGAAAGCGCGCGTCTGGGTACATGGCCGTATCCATCCGTCCGAAACCCCGGCCTCGTATCTGGTCGACGGTCTCGTGGAGTATTTGACCAGCGATACCCCGGAGGGCCGGGCGCTCCGCAGGCAGATTGACGCCTATGTGCTTCCTTTCGCCAACCCCGACGGAGTCGCGGACGGCCTGTCCCGTTCCAATGCCCTGGGCGTGAACCAGGAGATCAATTTCGACCGGAGCGACGACAGCACGGTCGTGGAAGTACGGGCCATCAAGCGGATGTTCGAACAGCTGACGGCAGACCGGCCCTTCGATTTCATGCTCAACAGCCATTCCCAACACACGGAATCCGCCACTTTCTGGATGCACACGGGCTCCTCCACCTCGCCCGCCTATTTCCGCAAACTCTGGACTTTCACCGGGCTGGTCTGCAGCCAGAATCCCTGCATCCGGCCCGTCGAGATGAATTTCTCGAAGATGGCTTCCCGCTATGCCGAAGGCTGGTGCTGGGATCACCTGGGGGAAGAGACCGTCGCTTTGACCATCGAAACGCCCTACAACTGCTATTCCTTCGACTGGAACAACTGGGTGGACGACGACAACCTCCGCGACTTCGGAAAGCGGACGATGCAGGCGGTGGCGGAATATCTGGGCCTTTCGCTGCCAGGTCGTTATGTGATCGAGACCCCCGAGCGGATGAAGGCGGGCTGGGAACCTTTTTCCGACGCGTCCCGCTCCTACCTAGGCACCGGAGCCTGGCAGGCACTGCGGAAAGGCGCCAGCGTTACCTACCAACTCAGCAATCTCCCGGCGGGACGGTATGCCCTGTACCGTTTCACCCCCGGTTCCTGCATAGAACCGGAAGGCTTTGAACTGAAAGATCCCCAGACAGAGGAATGGATCGACCCCGGTGTTCACGGCTGGGTCCTGTATGACACCATCGACCAACCCCGGACCGGCCGCTTCCGCTACACGCTGAAAGCCGTCGCCCCCGGCGACGTAGCCGACGCCATCCTGCTGGTCAGGACGGACTGATGCTATATTACTTTTGCCACGAGACCATTGCAACTCTCCGCGATTATTCCTATCTTTGTTAGATTAAAACCAGACATTATGAAGCGTACCATCGTCATCACCGGCGGAGCCGGGTTCATCGGAAGCCATGTCGTCCGTCTTTTCGTGAACAAGTATCCTGAATACAAGATCATCAACCTCGACAAGCTCACGTATGCGGGCAACCTGGCGAACCTCAAGGACATCGAGGGCAAGCCCAACTACCAGTTCGTGAAGATGGACATCTGCGACTTTGAAAGCGTGCTGAAGCTGATGCAGGACGAGAAAGTGGATGGCGTAATCCACCTGGCTGCCGAAAGCCATGTGGACCGCTCGATCAAAGATCCTTTCACCTTCGCCAAGACCAACGTGATGGGTACGCTGTCGATGCTCCAGGCCGCGAAGGTTTATTGGGAGAGCCTGCCGGAGAAATATGAAGGCAAACGCTTCTACCACATCTCGACCGACGAGGTGTACGGCGCCCTGGAGATTACCGATCCGGCGGGCGTGGAGCCGCCGTTCTCGACGAAGGCCTCCAGCGGCGAGCACCATCTTGCCTACGGCACCAAGTTCTTCACCGAAGACCTCAAATACCAGCCGCACAGCCCGTACAGCGCCGCCAAGGCCTCGAGCGACCATTTCGTGCGCGCCTACCACGACACCTACGGCCTGCCTGTGGTGGTGACCAACTGCTCGAACAACTACGGCCCGTACCAGTTCCCTGAGAAGCTGATCCCGCTCTTCATCAATAACATCCGCCACGAAAAACCGCTGCCGGTCTATGGCAAGGGCGAAAACGTGCGCGACTGGCTGTACGTCGAAGACCACGCCCGGGCCATCGACCTGATCTTCCACAAGGGGAAAGTGGCCGAGACCTACAATATCGGCGGCTTCAACGAATGGAAGAACATCGACCTGATCAAAGTCCTCATCAAGACGGTCGACCGGCTGCTCGGCAAGCCCGAAGGAACGAGCGACCACCTGATCACCTACGTCACCGACCGCGCCGGCCACGACCTGCGCTACGCCATCGACTCGACGAAGCTCCAGAAGGAACTCGGCTGGGAGCCGTCGCTCCAGTTCGAGGAAGGCATCGAAAAGACGGTCCGCTGGTATCTCGACAATCAGGCCTGGATGGACAATGTCACGAGCGGCGACTACCAGAAGTACTACGACGACATGTACAAGAATCGCTGATGCGTCAACGAGCGTAACAGCGGGTGGTTTTTGGAGCCGCGAGCATTTTTCTGCGAGCGGGACAAAAACCAGAGCAGTGGAGCGAGTGGTTGCCTATGCTTTCAAAAAACGATATTAAAGACATCAAGGCGCTGGGACAGAAGAAGTTCCGCGACGAGCGGCGATTATTCATCGTCGAAGGAGAAAAACTTGTCGAAGAGGCCCTTCGTTCCGGATTTGACGTCGTCGCCCACTACCGCGTCGAAGATATCGGCGAAGAAGCGATGGCCCGCATCAGCCAGCTGAACCACCCCTCGCCCGCCCTGGCCATCGTCCGCCAGCCCGACCCGACCCCTGTTACGATTCATCCCGACGAACTCGTCCTCGCCCTCGACGGCATCCGTGACCCCGGCAACCTGGGCACCATCCTGCGCATCGCCGACTGGTTCGGCATCCACCAGGTGCTCGCTTCCGAAGACACCGTCGAAGTCTATAACCCGAAGGTCGTCCAGGCCACAATGGGCGCCATCTTCCGCGTCAAGGTCTCGTATGTCAACCTCGCCGAGTATCTCGCGCCGGGCTTTCTTACGCGAACCCAGAACCATTTCGGGCCGCCCAGGGCGTCTGGCCCGAAAGAACCGTGGGTTCTCCACCAGGCCTGCACGAGCCCGGCGCTCGAAGTCTACGGAACGTTCCTCGAAGGAGACGACATCTATTCATCGGAGCTGACAAAAGGCGGCATCATCGTGATGGGCTCCGAGGCCAACGGCATATCGCCCGAAGTCGCCGCCACCGTTACGAAAAAACTCTACATCCCGCCCTTCCCGCGGGACGCCCACACCAGCGAATCGCTCAACGTCGCCGTCGCTACCGCCATCACCGTCTCCGAATTCCGCAGACGATAACAGGCGCCTAGGCGCTCTGGTATCTCGTTCCGCTCGCAGAAAAATGCTCCCGTAACGAGATCCCACCCGCGCCTTTGATGGCGCTACTTGGAAACGTCGATACGTGTATAGTCATGCGCTCCGACATGAAAATGGACGATACGATCAGAAGCGGAGCGGAGCGGGTGATATTCCGTCGAACGAGCATTTTCCTGCGAGGGCGACGGAATATCAGAGCGGAGCGGAGCGTCGATGCCAAAGAAGTCAAAGGCTTCCTTAGGGATGACGACGTCGACGTCGACCGGATGGTCGGCGAAGTTGGCGACGATGGCCATGGCGCTGCCGGCGTAGCCGCGCATCCAGGCGAACTGACGGCTCGCATCGAAATGATCGGAAGAGGGATTGACGTACATCAGATCGTAAGTCTTACCCTTGGAGAAAATGGCATCGCCCGTGGCGATGCGCATCAGACGGCAGTATTCTTTGTATATCACGGTCTCCTCGACCGTCAGCCGGTCTTCCAGGGCCCGGCGGATCGACGGCACCGTGCAGTAGTCGAAGATCGACGTGCGGCCGTCTACACCGCTGAAACCCTCGGATTCCATGCCCCGCTCCCCGTACTCCTGACCGAAATAAAGCAGGAACGGCGCAGTGTTGAAAAGCAGGGACACCGCCAGGGCGGCCAGACCCGCCTTGCCGCTGCCCGCAAAGAAATCGGAAGCCAGCCGCTGCTCGTCGTGATTTTCGAGGAAATGGAGCATCCGCGGCTGCAGCTCGTCCTGGAACTGCCACTCCTGCGTCAGTGCGGAAGCCGGACGCTCACCCCGCATGATGGCACGCAGGGTGTCGTAGAATCCTGATTTGTCGTAGAGCAGGTCGAAACCCGCATCGGCATATTTCCGGTAATTGTCCTTGCCGTAGACCTCTGCGATGAAAAGCAGGTCGGGACGGACGGCACGCAACAGGCGGAAAGCCCAGTCAAAGAACTCGGCCGGCACGAGTTCCACCATGTCGCAGCGGAAACCGTCGACACCCTTCCCTACCCAGAACTGCAGGACGGACAACATCTTGGCCCAGGTGCTGCGATGGCCGTAGTTGAGCTTGATGGTGTCGTACCAGTCGTTTTCGGAAGGCCAGGCATGGAACACGTCGTTGCCCGTGGCCAGGGCGGGATTCTCCACATAGCTGCTGTGGAGCGATGCCGGCAGATGGAGCGGCTCCCCGAGCGGATAGAAGTTTTCTTCCGTGAAATAGCTGCGGTACTCCCGGTACACGTGGTTGGGCACGAAATCGATGATGACCTTCATGCCGGCCGCGTGCGTGCGACGGACCAGTGCCTCGAACTCTGCCATACGGTTGTCGACGTTCACGGCCAGGGCCGGGTCGACGTCGAACCAGTTGCGGATGGCATAGGGAGACCCGGCTTCGCCCTTGACGAGCGAAGGATCGTTGTCTGGCACGGAGCGGAAATGGGTCTTGGTGGCGTGCGAAATGACGCCGGTGTACCAGACGGCACCGACCGAGAGCTTCTTCAGCCGTCGCAGCTCTTCGTCGTCGATATCGTTGAATTTTCCGGCCCCATTCTTAGCATAAGAGCCTCCGGGAACGCAGTTGCGGTTCCCGAAGGCCCTCAGTAACAGTTGGTAGATGATCACTACCAGTTCAGGATCTTGTAGAAGTCGTAATCTTCGGGGTTGTCCAGATACTGCTTCGCATTGCCGTAGTCACGCGGCGTGATGTAGTTGAGCAGATGCTTGAACACCATCTGGGCCTGGTCGCCGTCGATGTCCACGAGGCGCGGCGGAATCTTGCCCGTCTCGGGATCCTGAAGATCTTCCAGGTACAGCGGACGGATGGTACCTTCCTGGTCGACGAACACCATGCAGCCGGTCTCCCCTTTGGAGAAGAGCTCATAGACACCGGCGCCGAGCTGCGAGCAGTAGAACAGGTCGAAGGCAATCGGCTGCTGGCAACGGATGTCGTAGCCGATCTCCACCGGACGGGTCTTGATCTTCATGCCGAGCTCCTTGAGCTTGATCTCGAGCATATCGTTGAACAGCTGGGCCTTGGAGATCTTGCCCAACTCCGGATGGCCATGGTCGTCGTAGGTGAACTTGATGCCCGTGGCCTCCAGCTGCTCGTCGCTGAGCATGTGGAACACACCCTCGGAGACGATGATGCCGCCGTACTCGATGCCGCGCAGCTTGCGCTTGACGATGGCGCTCACCGAAAGACGGAGGATCTTGTCGACCGTGATCTCGGTCTTGTTGAACATTTCCGGGATGATGATCATCGGATAGTGGCAGGAAGCGCCGATACCCAGGGCCAGGTGGCCTGCGCTGCGGCCCATCGCGGAGACGATGAACCAGTTGCCGGACGTGCGGGCGTCCTCATACACGGTCGTGGCGATACGGGTACCCTCGGCTTTGGCGGAGTTGAAACCGAAGGTCGGGGTGTTCATCGGCAGCGGAAGGTCGTTGTCGATGGTCTTGGGCACGTGGATGTTCTGGATGGGATACTTCTTCTCGCGCAGGAACTTGCCGATGCGGTTGGCCGTCGATGCGGTATCATCGCCACCGATGGTCACCAGCAGCCGGACATTGTTCTGCTGGAAGAACTTAAGGTTGAAGTAGCGATCGAAATCCTCCTGGGTCGGCTTGTAACGGCTCATCTGCAGGAAGGATCCGCCACGGTTGAAGATGGAATCTGCCAGCGCGAAATTGAATTCGACGAAGCTGGGAGATGCAGAAAAGATTCCGGAATAACCTCCGTGAAGACCAATAACGCGGTAACCTTCAGCCATGAAAGCCTTGGCAATCGTACCTTCGACGGTGTTGATGCCCGGGGCCGGGCCACCGCCTGCCAAAATAACAATGGATTCCTTCATAATATGTTTGGGTTTTCTCATCTGAATTGACCCTGCAAAGTTATTATTTTTTACCAAATAATCGCTATTTTTGTAGTTTATTAAGGAAAGAGGATGGCAAAAATAACCCTATCGGCGGCCCGGGAACGAATCGAGTTTCTCAAAAAGGAACTGGAGCGGCACAACTACAACTACTATGTGCTGAACGCCCCCACCATCACCGATTTCGAATTCGACCTGCTGATGGGTGAACTCCAGGGCCTGGAGAAAATGTTTCCCGAACTGGCCACGGAAGACAGTCCCACCCGCCATGTGGGCAGCGACCTGTCGGCCGGTTCCGCCGGCAGCGATTTCGTGCAGGTGCCCCACCGCTGGCCGATGCTTTCGCTGGGAAACACCTACGACCGGGAGGAACTCTACGAATTCGACGGGCGCATCCGCAAGGCCGTCACCGTCCCCTACTCTTTCTCCTGTGAATTGAAATTCGACGGCACGGCCATCTGCCTGACTTACCGCAATGGACGCCTGCTGCGCGCTCTCACGCGCGGCGACGGCACCAAAGGCGACGACGTGACCCGCAACGTGGTGAACATTCCCGCCATCCCGCGTCAGCTCCATGGAAGCGGCATTCCTTCCGAATTCGAGATCCGGGGAGAGATCTACATGCCCTATGCGGCCTTCGAACGACTCAACGCGGAACGCCTGGAAGCGGAACTCGACCCCTTCGCCAATCCCCGCAACGCCGCTTCGGGCAGCCTGAAGCTGCAGGATCCCGCCGAAATGCGTACCCGCGGCCTGGACTGCGTGCTCTACCACCTGCTGGGAGAAGACCTGCCTTTCAAGACCCATACCGAAGCCCTCGAAGCAGCCCGCAGCTGGGGGCTTCCGATTTCCGAATACAGCCGTACCGCCGCCGACATCGATGCGGCCGTCGCCTATATCACGGAGTGGGACACCCGTCGCAAGACGCTCCCCTTCGCCACCGACGGCATCGTCATCAAGGTCAACGAGCTCGAACTGCAGCGCCAGCTCGGCTTCACCGCCAAGTCGCCACGCTGGGCTACCGCCTGGAAATTCAAGCCCGAGCAGGCGCTCACGCCCCTGCTGAGTGTCGACTACCAGGTGGGCCGCACCGGCGCCGTCACCCCGGTCGCCAACCTGGAGCCCGTCCAGTTGTCGGGCACCGTGGTCAAGCGCGCCTCGCTCCACAACAAAGACCAGATGGATCTGCTTGACATCCACATCGGCGACTATGTCTATGTAGAAAAGGGGGGTGAGATCATCCCGAAGATCACGGGCGTTGAACTGTCGAAACGCCCTGCCGATGCCGCCCGCCCCGTCTTCCCCGACAGATGCCCCGACTGCGGCACCCCGCTGGTCCGCGATCCGGACGAAGCCCGTCATTACTGCCCGAACCAGGAATCCTGCCCCGTGCAGATCAAGGGACGCTTCATCCACTTCGCCGGCCGCAAGGCCATGGACATCCTGGCCGGGGAGGCGACCATCGAACAACTCTGGAACTGCGGCTACATCCATACCCTGCCCGACCTCTACGCGCTGACCCGCGAACAGCTGGTCGCCCTGGACGGCTGGCAGGAGAAATCGGCCGACAATTTCCTCGCCAGCCTGGAAGCCAGCAAGCAAGTTCCTTTCGAACGGGTGCTCTATGCCCTGGGCATCCGGCATGTGGGCGAACAGACGGCCAAAATGCTGGCCCGCCACTTCGGTTCGATCGATGCCCTGATGGCAGCCAGCCGCGAAGACCTGGTGCAGATTGAGGACATCGGCGAAACGATGGCCGATGCCATCCTTGCCTGGAGCGCTTCTCCGGCAGCCCGGCAGACCGTCGGACGCCTCCGCGAAGCCGGCCTGCAGATGGCTGTCGCTGATACGGCGGACAGCCGGCTTTCCGACAGGCTCGCCGGCAAGACCATCGTGGTATCGGGCAACTTCTCCATCTCGCGCGAAGACATGAAAGGCCTGGTCGAAGCCCATGGCGGCAAGAACGCCGGGTCTGTCAGCGGCAAGACCTCCTGGCTGCTGGCCGGAGAGAAGGCCGGGCCCGAAAAACTGAAAAAAGCCGAAAAGCTCGGCATTCCCGTGCTGTCGGAAAAGGAGTTTTACCAGCTGATCGAACCGTAACGCCCTATGAAACTGTTCCTGGCCCGCATACGCGATCTGATCCGGATCTTCGTCAAGTTCGTGACGAAGGATATCTGGGCGCTCGATTTCAGCGAATTGAGCGATGCGCGCAAGCGTTTGGTCAGGAACCTCCAGGCCCTCATCCTGACAGCCAGGGGCTTCGGGCGTGAACGGGTGGGCCGGGAAGCCATCGCGCTCAGCCAGTTCACCATGCTGGCCTTCGTCCCGATGGTGGCCGTCATCCTCTTCATCACGAGCGGTTTCGGCATCGACCGCATCCTGGCCGACAGCCTGGCCGAATCGTTCCCTTCGAGCATGCCGCTGGTCAACACCATCGTCGCATACGCCGACAATATCGTGGCCGCCACCCAGAACGGCCTTTTCGGCTGGATCTCCTTCCTGAGCTTCCTGTGGACCATCATCTGGCTGATGCTCAACGTCGGCATCGCCTTCAACCGCATCTGGCAGGTGCGGCAGCCCCGCAGGATCTGGCACCGCCTGGCGGTCTATCTGGCCATCCTGTTCGTCACGCCCTTCGTGCTGGTGCTCCTTTTCTCGGGATGGGTGTGGTACGGAAAGTTCATCGGACAGCTGGCGGGGCGGTTGGGTCCGCTCAATTTCCTCCAGACCAATCTGTTCTGGCTGGCCTTCTACGGCATCGTCGTGCTGGCCCTGTCGGTGATGTACAAGTTCATTCCCAATGCGAAGGTACGCTACGGATCGGCCCTGAAAGCCGCACTGATCGTCGGCGTGCCCTTCCTCGGCATCCAATATCTGTATATGGGGACCCAGTTGCTGGTGACCCGCCTGGGCGCCATCTATGGCGCACTGGCGTTCATTCCCCTCTTTATGGTCTGGATGAACCTGTGCTGGCAGGTCATCCTGTTCGGCGCGGAACTGTCACGCGGATATACGCTGGTCGACTACCGGGAGGCCCGGGAACGCGGCCTGACGCAACTGTCCGAGTACGACGCCATCAAAACTGAAAACGACTGACATGTTTACGGAAGAGGACAATAAACTGATTGAACGGGAATTCGAAGGACTCCGGCAGTCCAGCCTCAAGCGCTGTGCCGACGACGAGCAGTACAGACTGGTGCTCAAGGCCTTCGAGTTTGCCAACGAGGCGCACAAAGGGGTGCGCCGCCGTTCCGGCGAACCCTATATCCTGCATCCGATCGCCGTGGCCAAGATCGTGGTCGACGAGATCGGGCTGGGCTGCAAGTCAATCTGCGCGGCGCTGCTTCACGACGTAGTGGAAGACACCCAGTTTACGGTGGAGGACATCGAGCGGCTGTTCGGCGAGAAGATCGCCTCGCTGGTCGACGGCCTGACCAAGATCAAGACGGCGCTCGACAACGACAACAAAAACAAGATGCAGGCCAACCGCGTGAGCCTGCAGGCCGAGAATTTCCGCCGCATCCTGGTCACGCTCAACGACGACGTCCGCATCGTGCTCATCAAGCTCGCCGACCGGCTCCACAACGTGCGCACCATCCAGTTCATGCCCGAATACAAGCGCGACAAGATCCTCAGCGAGACCATGTACCTCTTCATCCCGCTGGCACACCGCCTGGGCCTGTACAGCATCAAGTCGGAGATGGAGAACATCTGGCTCAAGTACCGTGAACCTGCCGCGTACGCTTCCATCGTCCACCAGCTCGACCAGATCATGACCGAACGCGGCGCCCTGATCGACGACTTCATCGCCCCCATCCGCAGGGAACTCGACAAGGCCGGCTACCAGTATACCATCCTCAAGCGCCTCAAGACCCCCTACTCCATCTGGAAGAAGATGACCACGCGCAACATCCCCTTCGAGCAGATCTTCGACATCTATGCCGTGCGCATCATCTTCGAGCCCCGGGGGCCGTACACCGAACGCGAGCAATGCTGGTACATCTTCTCGATGATTACCGGCCTGTATTCCTACAAGCCCGACCGCACCCGCGACTGGGTGGACAATCCCAAGGCCAACGGCTACGAAGCCCTTCATCTCACTGCGATGAGCAACAGCGGCAACTGGGTCGAGGTGCAGATCCGCTCGCAGCGGATGAACTCGATTGCCGAACGCGGCATCGCCGCCCACTGGCTCTACAAGGACGCCGGTGTCGGCGGCCGGGGCGACAGCGAGATCGACCACTGGCTCCAGCAGGTCCGCGAGATCCTGCAGAACCCCAACATCGACGCGATGCAGTTCCTCGACGAGTTCCACCAGGAGTTGGTGACCTCCACCATCTACGTCTTCACGCCCAAGGGCGAATCGAAGAGCCTGGCCAAAGGTTCCACCGTCCTGGACTTCGCCTACAGCATCCATACCCAGGTGGGCAACCATGCCATCGCCGCCAAGGTCAACCAACGGCTGGTCCCCCTGTCCCAGGTCCTGACCAACGGCGACCAGGTGGAGATCATCACTTCCGACAGCGCCCGGCCCCGCCGCGAATGGCTCGACTTCCTGACCACCAGCCGTGCCAAGACCCAGGTGATGGACTACCTGAAGTCTGACAAGAAGAACAACATCCGCGAGGGAATGAGCATCCTCGACCGGAAACTCGACGAGCGGAACATCACCGAGCGCAGCCGCGTGATCAAGAAACTGATCGACTACTACAAGATCGGCGGCGGAAAAGACGAGCTCTACAACAAGATCGGCATCGGCGTGATCGACCTGAGCGACCTCGACAAGGCCCTCAAGACCAACGCGGAGCGCCGCAGCGTACAGATGTGGGGTGTGAAGCTCCTCAACCCGCTCCGCAACAGTTCCATCAACAAGAAGAACGAATTCCTGCTGCAGGAAGACATCGACCAGGGCACCATCTCCTTCAACATCGCGCAATGCTGCTCCCCGATCCCCGGCGACAGCGTGGTGGCGTTCATCGATGACGACGACACCGTGACCATCCACAAGAAGAGCTGCCCCGTCGCCACCAACCTGGCTTCGAAGGAGGGGCACCGCATTGTGTCGGCCAAGTGGAGCAAACACTTCATGATGTCGTATCTGGCAAGGATTTCGCTGGAGGGAATCGACCGGGTCGGCGTGCTGAGCGACCTGGCCCGTGTGATCTCGCTGGTGCTGGGCGTCAACATGCGCCAGCTCCACATCGAGGCGCACGACGAGATCTTCGAAGGATTCATCGATCTCTACGTCCACAATACGGACGACTTGGACAAACTGATCCGCGCCCTGTCGAAAGTCAAGGGCATCGATCGGGTTAAACGTGTTGAAATCAATTGACAATGAGAAGAATCATTGCTACGGCCATCGCCCTCGCCCTTTTCGTGGCTGCCTGTATCGGGAGTCATTCCTGCGCCAATACCACCACGGCGCCGAGCGGCGGGCCCAAAGATACCCTGCCCCCCGTCCTGATCAAGCTCACGCCTGAGAGCGGCACGACGAATTTCCCCACGACCGGCGGAAAGATCACGTTGCAATACAACGAATATACGGTCGTCAAGACCGCGACCGACATCCTCCTGTCTCCTCCTACCCGACGGAGGCCGCAGGCCAAGATCAAGGGCAAGAACATCGTGGTCACGCTGCCCGACACCCTGCGTGCCGACCAGACCTACACCATCGATTTCGGGCAGGCACTGGCCGACAACAACGAAGGAAACCTTGCGCCGCGCCTGGTGTACGCCTTTTCTACCGGCGAAACCCTCGACTCCCTCTATTTCACCGGCACCGTGATCAACAGCCAGACCCTGGCGCCCGTCAAGGGCGCGCTGGTGGCCGCCTATATCGACCAGTCAGACTCAGTCTGTTTCAACCAGCGACCCGACGCGGCGGTCAAGACCGACGACTGGGGCTACTTCGTGCTGCGCAACCTCAGCGATACGCTCTACCAGATCTTCGTCTATTCCGACACCGACACTGACTATAAATACAACCCCGACGAGGATGAGGTCGGATTCCTCGACTCCCTCTACCGGCCCACGCACGTGGTCAATGATTCCGTGCCAGAACTGCACGCCTTCGACATGAAGGACACGCTCCACTGCTCGGCCCGGGAATCGATGATCAATCTGGTTACGTTCAAAGAGCTGCAGACTGTCCAGTATCTGCAGAACAGCGTCCGTACCAGCGAGCGGCAGGGTTATCTCAAGTTCAGTGCGGCCAACGTGCAGATCGACCAGCTGGAATTCGTGGGCATCCCCGATTCCTCGGTGATCCTCCAGTACAACGTCACCCGCGACAGCATCGATTTCTGGATCAACACCAGTTACCGTCTCGACGACAGCCTGCTGATCCGGCTCAATTACCTCAAGACCGACTCCACGGGCCAGCTCTCCCCCTGCGAGGAGAACCTCTCGCTCGCCATCAAGAAAACGGAAGACAGCAAGCAGCAGTCCAAAGATCCGAAACAGAAGCCCGACACCACCTTCACGCTGGTGGTCTCCGCCAAGGACGAAACCGTGGAGCAGGTGGGCGTCAGCATCGAATCGGCGTTGCCGATGATCCACGTGCAGCGCGACACGATCCAGCTCTTCGAAACCAATCCGAAGGGACAGAAATCCGAAAAGACCTTCCGTTTCGAGCAGGACAGCAACGAGATCCGCCGCTACGTCATCAAGCCGGACTTCGACCTGATCAAGGGCTATGACTACGAATTGAAGATTCCCGCCGGCACCTTCGTCAACCTCGACAAACTGCCCAATGCGGAAGCCGGCGCCAAGTTCAAGGTGCCGCAAGGCGAAAACCTGAGCCAGCTGGAAGTCCAGCTGACCAGCGTGGAAGACCGCTACATCGTGGAACTCACCGACGAAAAAGGGTCCCGGGTCTTCCGGACCTATCACGTCGAACAAGCGGGCGCGCTGCTGTTCCCCTATCTGCAGGCGGGCCGCTACATGATCCGCATCACCTGCGACAAAAACCGCAACGGCTACGCCGACACCGGCAACCTGCTGGCGCGTAAACAACCCGAAGTGGTCCGCTTCTACGAAAGCCAGCCCGGCAACAAGATCCTCGAAATCCCCGAGTCGGCGGAGATCGAGCAGACCATCGACCTCAAAGCCATGTTCCAATGAAACGGCTGATCCTCCTCCTGACCCTGCTGGTCGGCGCCTTCACGGCCGCCGCCCAGGACAATTTCATCTTTGAAATGCCCAACGACTTCTCCGGCATCGACACGATTCCAGAAACGAAGAAGTTCAAGAGCATCCATATGATCGGCGTTTCGTACGGCATCAACCTGAGCGGCGTCACCTCTTCGCCGAAGATCGGACAGGAACGCATCTGGACCTTCCACAACACCGGTATCTACTACACCTATTATCACGCGATGTGGGACCACCTCTTCAATTTCGGCGTGGTTGCGGGTGCCAAGCATGGCTACGAAGGATTCACCTCGCCCAACGAGGGATACGGCGAAACCTACGAGATCCTGGAGTTCCCGCTGATCTCGCAGTTCAAGCTCGATTTCTCGCGCTTCCGCATTCTGTTGAACATCGGCACCTATGGCGGCTACCGCCTGTCGACCGACAAGGAAGGCGGTTTCAACAAGTACGACCAGCGCTACGACTACGGCGTGATCGGCGGCGTCGGATTCGCCATCGTGTTCAAACCGGTCGAACTCCACATCGAAGGCAATTACAAGTATTCCTTCGCCAGTGTCTATCAAACCAACAAGTACAGTGATATCTACTGGATATTCACCTATCCCCAGAACATCATGTTCAGCGCCTCGCTGCATTTTCACCTATGGTAACCCAGCCCGTTTCTTTCTCCATCGCCGGCCGTCTCCCCATCGGAGGCGGACATCCCGTCCTGGTCCAGACCATGTGTAACACGTCGACCGACGACATCGCCGCGTCGCTGGCCCAATGCCGGGCAATGGCCGCGGCGGGCGCCGACCTGATCCGGCTCACGACACAGGGACTCAGGCAGGTGGAATCGCTGCGCCAGATCAAGGAGCAGCTCCGCGCCGAAGGCATCCTGACCCCCCTGGTCGCTGATATCCATTTCCTGGCCGACGCCGCCCTGGCCGCTGCATCCGTGGCCGACAAGGTGCGCATCAACCCGGGCAATTTTGCCAAGGAGCACGAAGTGGCCTGCGTCAAGTTCCGGGAACTGATGGCCCTGTGCAAGCAGCACGGGACGGCCATCCGCATCGGCCTCAACCACGGCTCGCTGGGCGAGCGCATCACCCAGCGTTATGGCGCTACGCCACTGGCCATGAAGGAGGCGGTGATGGAATGGCTGCGGATGTGCGTGAAAGAAGATTTCTTCCAGGTGGTGGTCTCGCTCAAGGCCAGCAACACCCTCGTCATGGTGGAGGCCTACCGTCTGCTATATGCAGCTATGCGCGACGAACTCGGCTATCTTTTCCCGCTGCACCTGGGCGTGACGGAAGCGGGCAACGGCGACGAAGGGCGCATTAAATCGGCGGTGGGCATCGGTACGCTGCTGGGCGAAGGGATCGGCGACACCATCCGGGTCTCGCTGACGGAAGATCCGGTCCATGAGATTCCGGCCGGACGGCAGATCGTCGCAGCCATAGCGGAGGGCTACTCCCCGAAGGGCGGCCGCTCCGTCGTCGAGGCATCCGACTGGAACGACTTCATCATCAAGGCGTCCTGTCTCTGGGGTCCTTCCCTGCTCGACAAGAAGATCGACGATTTCTCCCTGGAGGGGTCGACCATCGGCGGCGCGCCGGTGTCGGAGGCCGACGGCGCGCGTTTCCGCGACCTGCTGCTGCAGGCCTGCCGGCGACGCTTCACACGGCCGGAGTACATCGCCTGCCCGGGGTGCGGCCGCACGCTCTACGACCTGGAATCGACCTTCAACGAGGTGAAGCGCCGCACGGCGCATCTGGCCGGCGTCAAGATCGCGGTGATGGGCTGCGTGGTGAACGGACCCGGCGAAATGGCCGACGCCGATTACGGCTACGTCGGTGAGGGCCGCGGCCACGTCACGCTCTACCGGGGCCGTACCCCCGTCCTCCGCTACATTCCTCAGGAAGAAGCCATCGACAAGCTGCTGGAACTCATCGAGGGCGACCGCTAGTCGCTCGCTCCGTTGCTCTTAGTTCGCTCCGCGGCTCTGGTATCTCATCCGTCTCACGAAAAATGCTCGCCGGATGAGACACCACCCGCCACTTCGCTCGCTTTGCATCGTCTGCTGGCACTAAAGCCGCTGATTATTAGCGACATCCAAAAAATCGATTGCGTAAAAATGCGCAATCGATTTATGGTAATACGATGACTATCAACAGGTTGAGCGCCAGCAGTCGTCTATTTAATGCGGAACGGCTCGTCGCCGTAGAGGGCGTATTTCTTGGACTTGCGGAGCCACTTCTGCTCTTCGGTCTTGATGTATTCGCGGGTGTCGTCCCAGTCGATGCGGCCTTCGACATAGCTCAGAAGCGTCGCGTCTTCGAGATAGCGGTTCAGGTTGTTGGTCTGGAACTCCGGGCAGTTGTCGTGGACGAAGCGCAGCAGCTGCAGGGCGTGGTTCAGGGCATGGTACGGTGCGCCGGGGATGAACATCAGCTGGAAACCGAAGCAGACCTGTCCGCTGTAGATGCCGTAGGAGGGCTCGAAACGGGTCCAGCGGATGTGGAGGCCCGGATGGGCGATGGGGCTCTCCGGATCGTTCCAGGTCTGGAACCCGTGCTGGCTCGGATAGGCGAACAGCGGTTCCATCCATGGCGCTCCGAACTGTTCAAAGGGCCGGTTGGTGCCATGGCCGTAGCTCACGTTGGTGCCCATCCACAGGCATTGTCCGCTGTAGAAGTTGGAGGTGAACAGGCCGGAGAAGTCGGAGAAGGGCGGGATGGTCCAGGCCATCAGCTCGCGGTTTACAGCTTCAGCACCGGTTGAGATAATATGCAGTGGAAATCTGGCACTCAGGTCATTGTAAAACAGGTTCGCAACCTCACCGAGCGTCAGTCCGTGCCGGTGCGGGAGCCCGATGATGCCCAAGGTGCCTTCGATCTGCCGGCCGCTGGGGTTGATGCGGTCGACGAGAAACACGGACAGTTCGGAACCGGTGTTCTTCAGGAGCTTGAACAGGTTGTAGAGCAACGTGGTGTAGTTGCTGTAACGTGAGCCCACATCCTGCAGTTCGATGACCAGGGCGTCAATGCCCTCCAGCTGGGCCGCCTCGATGACGGTGCTTACCTCAAGGGTCTCGATGCCGGGGACCATCGGTCCGTAGAGCGCATGTTCCGGCGTGAAGATCCGCACGAGGTTGCCCCGGCGGGCCAGGCTCTCGAACAGGTATTCGCCGGCATCGGGATGCCAGGCCACCTGATTGCACAGCACGCCCACGCGCCCCTTCCGCAGCACGCGGTCTTCCTGCTCCAGCAGTGGTGTCGTCCTAAACGAAAACATTATCCATTGATGACACGAATGACTTCCTGCGCCAGGGCGTCGGCGACGGCTTCCGTCGGAGCCTCAGCGTAGATGCGGATGATGGGCTCGGTGTTCGACTTGCGGAGCACGAACCACTTGCGCTCGGCCTCGAAGTCAATCCGCAGGCCATCCATCTTGTTGACGGCGGCGCCGGCAAAATGCTTTTCCACCTTGGCGAGAGCGGCTTCGATCTGGGCGGGATCGCTCATCTCGATGCGGTTTTTAGACACGAAATAGTCGGGATAGGTGGCACGCAAGCCGGTGGCACTGAGCTTCTTGTGGGCCATGTTGCTCAGGAAGAGCGCCACGCCGATCAGGGCGTCGCGGCCGTAGTGCAGGTCGGGGACGATGACGCCGCCGTTGCCCTCGCCACCGATCACGGCACCCACTTCCTGCATCATCGTAGAAGCGTTCACCTCACCTACCTTGCAACTGTAGTAACGGCAGCCATGCGCTTCCGTCACGTCGCGCAGGGCGCGCGACGAGGAAATGTTCGACACCGTCGGACCCTTCTTCACAGAAAGGACATAGTCCGCCACGGCGACGAGCGTATATTCTTCTCCGAAAGGAACGCCGTTCTCACAGATGAAGGCCAGCCGGTCCACGTCGGGGTCGACCGACACGCCCAGGTCGGCTTTCTCGCGGACCACCGCCTCCGACAGGCCGACCAGGTTGGCCGGCAGCGGCTCGGGATTGTGGGCGAAACGGCCGTTGGGTTCACCATTGATGGTGATGCATTCCACACCCAGCTCCTTGAACAGGGCCGGCATGCAGATGCCGCCCACCGAATTGATGGAATCGAGCACCACCTTGAACTTCGCGTCACGGATGGCTTTCAGGTCGACCAGCGGATAGTTCTTCACGGCATCGATGTGCGCTTGGGTGAAATCCTTCCGGATCATCGTTCCGAGCGCGTCGACATCGAGGAATTCGAAATCTTCGGCCTCGGCCACCTGCTGCAGGGCCTTGCCCTCCGCATCGGTCAGGAACTCACCCTTTTCGTTGAGCAGCTTCAGGGCATTCCACTGTTTCGGGTTGTGCGAAGCGGTGAGGATGATGCCGCCGTCGGCCTTTTCGAACAGCACGGCCATCTCCGTGGTTGGCGTGGAAGCCAGGCCGGCGTTCACCACGTCGATGCCGCATGCCAGCAGGGTGCCGGAGACGATGCTGTCGACCATCTCGCCCGAGATACGGGCGTCGCGGCCGACCACCACTTTGTAGCGGGGCTTGCCCGGGAACTTCATCTTGAGCTGGCGGGCGTAGGCCGCCGTGAATTTAACGATGTCGATGGGGGTCAGTGCGTCGCCGATGGTGCCGCCGATGGTTCCCCGGATGCCGGAAATGGATTTGATGAGTGTCATATTGATGAATTTTTTATATCTTCGCAGAGATAAAATCTATCTTGCAAAGTTATAAAAAACACCAAAAATATGAAAAGAATCCTCATCTCTGCAGTTGCGGTTCTCGTCCTGACCGTCTCTGCCTCCGCCCAGAGTGGTCTGGGCTCCATCCTCGGTAAGATCGGCGGTGCCGTCACCTCGGGCGACAGCGGTTCGCTGATTACCAGCATCACCGACCTGATCTCCGGCAAGTCCGGCCTGACCGCCGACAAACTCTATGGCACCTGGAACTACACCGGCAGCGCCATTACCTTCAAGTCGAGCTCGAACGCGCTCTCCAACCTGGCCAGCTCGGCCGCTACCTCGTCCATCGAGAAAAAACTCGACCAGTACCTGGCCAAAGTGGGTATCTCCCAGGGCATCTTCGGCTTCACCTTCAACCAGGACGGCACGATGAGCGTGAACTACGGCTCCAAGAAATTCACCGGCACCTGGACGCTCGACGCCGACAAGTCGGTCGTCAACATGAAGATCAAGAGCCTGATCAACATGAAGGGCTATGTGGCCGTCCAGGGCGACCAGATGGAACTCGAGTTCGACACGACGACGCTGATGCGCCTCATCAAATCGCTGACCTCGATGTACAACCAGGGCACGCTTCAGACCCTCAACTCGTTGCTCAACCAGTACGACCAGATGTACGCGGGCTTCAAACTGGTGAAATAAAGCAAAATAATTTTGCAGAAACGCTTTTTATTCCTATTTTTGCGCTCCGTTTGAAAAACTGAATAAACGACAACAGCCATGAAAAAAGGAATCCATCCCGAATCCTACCGTCTTGTAGCATTCAAGGATATGTCCAATGAGCACGTCTTCATCACCCGCTCCTGCGTCAACACGAAGGAGACGATCGAAGTGAACGGCGTGGAGTTCCCGCTGGTGAAGGTCGAGATCTCGAACACCTCGCACCCGTTCTACACCGGTAAGATGAAACTCGTCGACACCGCCGGCCGCGTGGACAAATTCTACTCAAGATACGGTCAGAAGAAGAAATAAGCGCTTCTTTGCAAAGGAAAAGAAAAAGGTGGCTGGAATCAGTCACCTTTTTTGCTACCTTTGCAGATATGCCGCGCATGTACATCATATCGGGTTGCAACGGAGCTGGAAAAACCACTGCTTCCTATACGCTGCTGCCCGGGCTGCTGAACCTGCACACCTTCGTCAATGCCGACGAGATCGCCGACGAACTGTCGCCCCAGGAGCCGGAGAAAGAACAGATCCGCGCTTCGCGCCTGATGCTCGAGCGGGTGGAACAGCTGATCGTGCTGGGAGAGGATTTCGCCGTGGAGACAACCCTTGCCACCAAGAGTCTGGCCGGTATCATCGTCCGCGCCCAGGAACTCGGCTACAAGGTCGGCCTCTACTATTTCTGGATCAAAAGTCCGGAACTGGCCGTCCGGCGCGTGGCCATCCGCGTGGCTTCGGGCGGACACGGCATCCCCCACGATACCATCATCCGCCGCTACTGGCAGGGGATGAACAACCTGCGGGAAATCTACATGCCGCTCTGTGACAGCTGGGTGCTGATCGACAACAGCGCCACGGAAGCCAACTGGATCGCCGAATGGCAAAAGGCCTATGACGCGGAACCGACGATCCACAACAAAAAGTTGTACGAACAAATCATGAATATAGAAAACCCTTTAGCATCCCTATGACAATCCAAGACGAAAAAGTGGTCTCGCTGACCTACACCCTGACAGTAGACGGCGAAGTGAAAGACCAGGCCAACGAAGAGAATCCCCTCGAATTCATTTACGGACTCGGCTACCTGCTGCCCAAATTTGAAGAATACCTCAAAGGCAAGCAGGTCGGCGACACGTTCGAATTCGACCTCAGCCCCAAAGAAGGCTACGGCGTATACGACGAACAGGCCGTGGTCGAACTGCCGAAACACATTTTCGAAGTCGACGGCAAAATCCAGGAGCAGCTGCTCTTCCCGGGCAGCGTCATCCCGATGATGAACCAGGCCGGCGGCGTGATCCCCGGCAAGGTGCTCGAAGTATCGGACGACAGCGTCAAAATGGACTTCAACCACGACCTGGCCGGCAAGGAACTGCACTTCACCGGCAAAGTCGTCGGTATCCGCGATGCGACCGAGAAGGAATTGACCGAAGGACTGCACGGCGAGCGCGCCTGCAGCCACGACTGCTCATCGTGCAGCGGCGGCTGTAGCAACTAGAATGCCGTCGAGGGCGCTGGAGACGATGCCGCCGGCATAGCCGGCGCCCTCGCCGCAAGGATAAAGACCCGGGAGACCGGGCACGGACATCGTTTCCGAATCGCGCACGATGCGCACCGGCGACGAAGTCCGCGATTCGGTGCCCAGAACCAGGGCATCGTTCGTATAATACCCTTTCATCTTGCGGTCGAAAGCCGCAAAAGCCACCCTCAGGCGCTCATACACGAACGCCGGAAGCAACTCGAATAAAGGCGCATTCAGCGCACCCGGCTGATAGGAACTGCGCGGCAGCCCCTGGGATTCCTTTTTGCGGCAGAAATCCACCAGCCGCTGGGCCGGCGCCTGCAAAGAACCCGAAAAATCGTACATGGCCCGCTCCACCGCATGCTGGAACTCCAGCAGCGCGAACACCCCGTAGCGGTCGAAGTCCGGCACATCGCCCGGCTCCACCGCGCAGACGATGCCCGCATTCGCCCAGGGCGAGTTGCGCATCGAATTGGACATGCCGTTGAGCACCACCTCCCCCGCTTCCGTGGCAGACGGGACCAGGATGCCGCCCGGACACATGCAGAACGAGAAAACCCCGCGGCCTTCGACCTGCTCCACCAGCGCGTATTCCGCCGCCGGCATACCGGGCTGGAACTTGCCGTGGTATTGGATCCGGTTGATGAGCGACTGCGGGTGCTCCGCCCGGACACCCAGGGCAAAGCCCTTGGCTTCCAGCGGCCAGCCCTTGCTGGCGAAAAGCCGGTAGATGTCGTGCGACGAGTGGCCCGTGGCCAGGATGACCTGCGGGGCTTCGTAGACCGCACCTCCCGCACACAGCACCTTCCAGCCATGCCGTCGCCCGTCCGAAACGGGCTGCAGGTCGACCACCTTTTCGTCGAAATGATATTCCCCGCCGTGATCCTCGATGCAGTGGCGGATGCCCTCCACGATGCGCGGGAGTGCGTCACTGCCGATGTGCGGATGCGCGTCGACCAGAATGCTCTCCTTCGCGCCGAAAGCCACCAGCTGGTGCAGCACTTCGCGGATGTCGCCGCGCTTGGTGGAACGCGTGTACAGCTTGCCGTCAGAGAAGGTGCCGGCACCGCCCTCCCCGAAACAGTAGTTCGATTCGGGGTCGATGCGCTGCTGCTGATTGGCGGCGGCGATGTCGGTCTTGCGCCGGTGCACGTCCTTGCCACGCTCCAATACCAACGGCCTGCGCCCTTCCATCAGCAGCCGCAGCGCCGCGAACATACCGGCGGGCCCGCTGCCCACCACAATCACGGGTTCGGCCCGGGAAACATTTTGATATGCAGGAAGT
>CACZWU010000026.1 GCA_902784965.1 uncultured Bacteroidia bacterium
CCTTGACGTGGAAATCAAACACTATTCGGGCCTCAGCATCTACATACCAAGGTCTGAATATACGGTTCTCAACAATTATTACAGGACCCTCGCCTGGAACAAGGCTGCCGGCCTGGTGCAGTAACCGCGAGGCGCTGGAGGTTAACGGACTGAATAGTAGTGATATATGAACAATAGCCCTCCCCCTGCAAGGGGAGGGCTATTTCGTATTAGATGTTGATTTTCAAAGAGTTATCCTCCATCGGAAAAATTAATTTGGAGATCAGGCGTTGGGATGATTATATTTGTAGTAACAAACACTGTGAGCTATGAGGGGAAGGATTTCTTTTAAGCCGGGTGCGGTTCAGCACCTCTATCAAAGGACCATCGATGGTTTCCTGATTTTCTATTCGGTTCGGGATTGCCTGGTCTTCTTCACGATTTTCGCTACGGCAGCGCGCCGTTACGATGTGCGGGTCATCGGTGTCTGTCTGATGGTCGATCATGTACACGTTCTGGTCGAGGCTCCGAACCAGCACGAACTCGATCTGTTTGTCTGCCTCTACACCAGTTGGTTTGTAAGGCAGTACAACGAATGGTATGGAAGCAATGGGCCTTTCTTCGAAGGTCCTTACGGAATCACCTCGAAGTTGAACGACAAAGACATCCGCAACGCGATTGCCTACCTCTACAACAATCCCGTGGAGCGTCTGATATGCAATCGTGCGGAGAAGGCGCATTGGAATTTTCTGGCATACGCCGTCAGCAAGTGTCCTTTCTCGCAACCGATTCGTCTTGACAAGGCACGTGCTCCGATGCGCCGGGCCGTCGAAGAAGTCAGAGCCTCCCGCCGCGAAGAGCGACCGCTCAACTATGCTCAATTGAAACGGATTACCAGGCCTCTGCTTCCGGAAGAGCAGATGCAATTGACGGACTACATTATCAGCAGCTACAACTGCGTGGATTATGCCGATCTGTCATATCGCTACGGCAGTTACGACGAAATGGTGATGGCCTTCAATACCACGACGGGGAGTGACCACGCCATGAAGGAAGATTTTGTCGGTCGATCCGATCGGATTTATGGAAAAATGACCTCTTTTTTGCTGGAATCGCATCGGATTGACTGTATCGAAGACATGCTTCGACTGCCCGAAGAGGAACGACGCGTATTGATGGACCCTTTGGGTATCCGTATCGGTGCCAGCCGTCGGCAGTTGGAGAAATATCTCCATCTCCGTCCAACATCATCACCTACACCCCAAACGCGCTGGAGGAAAAATCGCTGATAATCATCGATTTGGTAAAAATAGCCCTCCCCCGGCAAGGGGAGGGCTAATTCGCATGAGCGGCGGAGTATCAAGAGGTTTTCCTCCAGCCGGCGCGCACATCAATCAACCGCCTGGTTACTTCTTGAAGTAACGGTTGTAGAGGCCTTCGAAGCCTTTGCCGTGGCGGGCTTCGTCTTTGGCCATCTCGTGGACAGAGTCGTGGATGGCGTCGTAGCCCAGCTGTTTGGCACGGGTGGCGATGGCTTTCTTGCCTTCGCAGGCGCCAGCCTCGGCTTCCATCCGCTTCTTGAGGCAGCATGGTCGGCTTCTTCGAAGGCATAGCGGCGGAAGGCCTCGGCCACCTCGGGATAACCCTCACGGTCGGCCTGACGGCTCATCGCCAGATACATGCCCACTTCGGAGCATTCGCCGCGGAAGTGATCCTGCAGGCCCTGCCAGACCTCGGGGTCGCAACCTTTGGCCACGCCGATCACGTGCTCGTCGACAAAGGTCAGACCGCCTTCGCTCTCGACGACTTCATTGAATTTCTCTTTCGGTGCCTTGCAGAGAGGACATCTCTCGGGAGCTTCCGGTCCTTCGTGCACGTATCCGCACACGGTGCAAATCCATTTTTTAGCCATGATAGTGTATTGTTAAATTGTTTTTAATGATTATTGCGTTGATTGGTACAAATATATGCAAATAAGTTTGTATCGGCAAAATAATTTCTTACCTTTGCGGTCCGCTGAAAAAGGGAAACCTTTTTGGTGCAATGGGAGCCGGACCCGATCCGGCTTGAGTAACACATTTTTAAAACATCTGTCATGAAACATTTCGAACTCAACGGTAAGAAGAGAACTACCGGCAAGAAGGCAGACGTCAAGAGCGTCCGCAAAGAAGAACGCGTCCCTTGCGTCATCTACGGCGCTGGCGTCGAGAACGTTTCTTTCTCGGTCGACGAGAAGGAGCTCAAAAGCCTCACCCACACCCCGTATTCCCACATCGTGGACCTCAACATCGAAGGGACCAAGCACCAGGCCATCCTGAAGGCGATCCAGTACCACCCGGTCACCGACCGTGCCCTGCACGTGGACTTCCTCGCCCTCGACCCGGCCAAGCCCGTCACCATCGAGGTGCCCATCAAGATCACCGGTAACTCCGTCGGTGTCCGCCAGGGCGGCAAGCTGAACGTTCCCACCCGCAAGCTCAAAGTCTGCGGCAAGATCGAGAACCTTCCCGACGAACTCCCGGTCGACATCACCGAACTGGGTCTGGGCAAGCAGATCAACGCCGGCGACCTCAAATACGACGGTTTCCAGATCGTTTCGCCGAAGGGTACGCTGGTGTGCGCCGTGCGTGCTACCCGCAACTCCGCCGCCGCTGCCACGGAAGCTCCTGCTGAATAGTTCCTTCCCCTATGAACTATCTTGTGGTCGGACTGGGCAACATCGGCGCGGAATACGCCGCCACCCGACACAATATGGGATTTATGGTATTGGATGCCTGGGCACAGGCATCCAATGCTGTTTTTACGCCGGGCCGCTACGGCTCCATCGCCGAAGTCTCGTACAAAGGACGGAAGTTCACCCTGCTGAAACCCTCCACTTACATGAATCTCAGCGGCAAGGCCGTGCGCTACTGGCTGCAGAAGACCAAGATCCCGCAGGAGAACCTGCTGGTGGTGGTCGACGACTTCGCCATCCCCTTCGGGACGCTGCGCCTCCGCAAGCGCGGATCTGACGGCGGGCACAACGGCCTCAAGAGCATCGACTACGCCCTGGCCAGCGACGACTACGCCCGCCTGCGCGTCGGCACGGGCAACGGTGGCTTCGCCGAGGGACACCAGGTCGATTTCGTTTTGGGAGAACTGCTGCTCGAAGAAAAGCGCGCCCTGCCGGAATTGCTGGAGCGCGCCACAGCGGCCATTAAAAGTTATGGCACGGAGGGTATCGACCGGGCCATGACGCAGTTCAACCGCTCCAAGCCCGCCGCCGAGCCCGATCCGGCTCAGTCGGCTTCCTCCCCTTCGAAGAAAGAATCGTAGAGCGACTCCATGTCGCGCCGCTCCTTTTTCGTCGGACGGCCGGTCCCCCGGTCGCGCCGGATGAAGAAGGTCTCGACGGGTGCATGCAGTTTGTCGAGTTCGCTCTGCGGCGTAAGATTTTCCGCAAAGCGGGGCACATCCTTGGCGCCCACCCGTTTTTCCAGCGGCATCAATACCTTATAAGTATAAAGGATGGGGCCTTTGCGGACGGTGATCACGTCGCCCGCTTTGACCTCGCGCGCCGGCTTGACGTCGGCGCCGCCCACCGTCACCTTGCTGCCCTTGCAGGCATCGGTGGCATCGGTGCGTGTCTTGTAGACCCGGATGGCCCAGAGAAATTTGTCGATCCGAACGGAATCCATTGCAAAAAAGGGCCGCACTTTCGGCGGCCCTCATTTTTTCAGAAAAAACTGGGAACTATTTGGAAGCCACCACGGAGACTTTTCTGAATTCCTTCAGAAGTTTGGTGAGTTCGAGCGCGTTCTTGCGAGCACGGGTACCAGCGGCTTTGTTGCCCTTGTTCACCTGGAGATTGGCATTCAGCTGGAAAGCGGCCATCTCAACTGCGATTTTGTCGACGAGTTCTTTCATAATGGTTAAGGTTTATAAAATTAAAATTGAGTATGAAATTGTCTCTTTTACAAACTTGTGACTAAGTTAGTCAGTTTATGCCGACTCTCCAAATTTTTGTTTAAAAAATTATAAAAAAAACCGCATTTTTTAATAATTCACGGGCGGTTTTACCGTATAGAGGCCATATCCCGGGCGATTTTCGTCGGTTTCAATCCGACAGCCGGGCTTGTCGGGAGCCTTGCTCTTCACCCCTCTGCGCCCGCTCGCGGAAAGGGGCGGATAAGTCCCACTTACAATCCGTGTCAGGCAGGCCTTGACCAGATCTTCTTCCACGCCGAAATCGTGGTACAGGTCGTCGGGTCGGTAGTGATCGGGAAGAAGGCCATCGACCGGAATCGACTCGCCCTTCGAATTCTGGTTGAAGAAGCAGATGGGCAGGAACACCCACTGCAGTTTGGTGAAGTCCCCTGCCTGATAGGCATCGTAATCGCTGTTGGAACCCGGGTACATCAGCACGTACATGCCGTTGGGCTTGCCGTAGGTCGTGTCGCCCACCATCTGCAGCTTGTCGCCCATATAGGGCCTCAGGCCGTTGATCACCATTTCGCTGGCCGAGGCCGTCCCTTCACCGGTGATGACATAGATGGCTTCCGGATCGATCCGGTTGGGCGAGACCTTGTCCCAGTAGGCGCGTCCCTCGTTGTCATCCTGGTCGTAGGCCGTCTTGCTCGAAGGAATGATGGTTTCCGTGTTGTTTTCGTCAGAATAGGGAGAATCCTTCTTGTAGGTCCTCAGATATTCGTTGTGGTGACGGACCACATAGATCTGACCGTCCGCCGACCTGGGCGCCAGATAGTCGACCAGCAGTTGGCTGGCCTTGGAGTCTCCGCCGCCATTGTAGCGCAGGTCGATGATCACCTTGCGCACACCGGCGCTGTGGAAGGTCTGCATGGCCTGGTGGACGTCGTCGAGGAAGTTGTTCCGGAAACTCAGATACAGGAAATAGCCCACCGGTTCCTTGAGTCCCGGGAACTCGCCGGGCTGGAAAACCCGGGTGACCAGCGCGGTGCGCGTAGCGAGCGACGAAGCCATCGAGGCCGTAAAGCTGGTGTCACGTCCGTCGACCAGGCGGAAGGTGAAGGTCTGGGGAGACTTGTAATAGTTTTCCTTGAAATGCTTCAGTTTTTCCGTGGTGAAACCTTCGTCGTCATCCTCGACATTGTATCCGGCCACGCGGGTCAGCACGGCACCGCGCGTCACGCCGAATCGCTCCATCGGCGATCCGGGATAGATGTAGCGTACCCGGAGCCCATAATCATGGTAATACTCGATGGCCTGGTCCAGGCTGATGCCCCAGGTGCCGGTTTTCACGCCCGTCTCGGAGGAAATGTAATACTCCTTGTCGCACATCCAGCTCCAGTGATCCTTGGCATAGAGCAACTTGTCGAAGTAATCGTAGATCTCGTAATCGTAGGGCTTGTAGGTCGCATTGCGGTCCTTCACTTCCTCGTTCCAGTAATAGAACACGTCCATATACTGCTTGCGCAGGAATTCCTTCGCATCATAGTCGGGGTCGGCATCGATCTTTTCCTTCTCACGCTTGTTTTCCGGGTCCACCTGCGGGCAGGCCGTCATCACCAGCACCATTGGAAGAAGGGCCAGCAGGAAGCCCAGAAGAGAGCGTTTCCTGACTTTCATTTTCGCATCCATTTTTATATCTTTGCAAATATAATGCTTTTCCCATGAATTCCTTTGCGTCCCTGATCGAAAAAATCTCCTCTGCGGTTTGGGGCTGGCCGATGATCATCCTCCTGCTGGGCACCCACATCTACATGACGGTCCGGCTCCGTTTCCCGCAGCTGAAAGTCGGTACGGCCATCCGGCAGTCCTTCACCAGGGACAACCAGGCCCAGGGTGACGTGAGCCAGTTCGGCGCCCTGGCCACCGCCCTGGCCGCCACCATCGGAACCGGCAACATCGTGGGTGTGGCCACGGCCGTGGCCCTTGGCGGACCGGGGGCCGTGCTCTGGTGCTGGCTGACCGGCGTCTTCGGCATGGCCACCAAATATTCAGAGGGACTGCTGGCCGTCAAATACCGGGTCAAGACCCGCGACGGCCGAATGCTCGGCGGACCGATGTTCGCCCTGGAGCGGGGCCTGGGCATGAAATGGCTGGCCGTATTGTTCGCCATCTTCACGGCCATCGCCGCCTTCGGCATCGGCAACACCGTGCAGGCCAATTCCATCTCACTGCTCCTCAACGAGACCTATGGCCTGTCGCAATACGTCGTGGGAGCCATCCTCACGCTGCTGGTACTGCTGGTCGTAGTATTCGGCTTGAAAGGCATCTCCCGGGTCTGCTCCGCACTGGTTCCCGTGATGGCCGCATTTTACATCCTGGGCTGCCTGGTGATCCTGGGCATGAATTGGTCGGTGCTGGGGGAAAGCCTCAAACTGATCGTCAACTCCGCCTTCACGGCCCGCGCCGCCGGCGGCGGATTCATCGGCACCACCGTCCTGATGGCCTGCCGTTTCGGCATTGCCCGCGGCCTCTTCTCCAACGAATCCGGCCTGGGCTCCGCGCCCATCGTGGCCGCCGCCGCCCAGACCCGCAACCCGGTGCGGCAGGCACTCGTTTCGTCGACCGGCACTTTCTGGGATACGGTGGTGGTTTGTGCCATTACCGGCCTGGTGCTGGTAAGCAGCATCGTGGCGCACCCCGACATCGACTGCACGCAGGGCGCCGCCCTCACCAAGGCCGCCTTCGACAAACTGCCCGTCGTCGGACCGCTCATCCTTTCGGTAGGCATCGTAACCTTCGCCTTCTCCACGATTCTCGGATGGTCGTACTACGGGGAACGCGCCGTGGAATATCTTGCCGGACATCGCCCCAGGAGGGCCCGGGTCGCCACCGCCATCTACCGCCTGCTGTTCATCGCGGCCGTGTTCGTCGGCTCGATCCTCAGCCTCTCGCTGGTGTGGAATCTGTCGGACATCGCCAACGCCCTGATGGCCATCCCGAACCTGCTGTCGATCCTGCTGCTCAGCGGGGTCATCGTGAAAGAGACGCGGAAATATCTGTGGAACAACCGCCTCGACGAGGACAGCAACGAGACGCCGCCTACTTTATGACGTACACTTCTTCGCCGTCCTGGAGGTAGTAGTACTCTTCGCGGGCGAATTTCTCGAGGGAATCCCGCTCCGACTGGAGCTGTTCGAGCTTGCGGTCCATCTTCTGGATCTCCCGCTCGTAGAACTCGATCTGCTGCTGCTGACTCCGCAGGGTACGGCGGGAACGGAACATCTGCCAGACGTTGTTGGTGTCGAAGAAGCAAATCCAGACCAGGAAGATCAAGCCAACGATGAAATACTTGTTCAGCAGCACTTTCCCGACGGGATGCTGTTTCCACAAGTGGATTTTTTCTTTGATTTTGGCGAAGATGGCCATACCGGGCGGATGTTTTCACAAAAATAATGATTATTTTTGAACGATGAATCGAATCTTCCAATATTACAAGCCTTCCCTCGGCCAGTCGTGGCTGCTGGTCGCCCTGGTGATTGCGGGGTCTCTGGTCATGGGACTGGCCCTGCCCCATGCACCCCAGTCGCTGACATACTTCCTGATGATGTGCTTCCCCCTCGGCTGGTGCTGGTGGATGGGCCGGCAGGAAGCCGCCATTGCCGAGATCAGCGGCAGAAAGCCCCTGCCTTTCAATGCGCCGCATTTCGGAAAGCTGTCGGGCCCGGCCTTCTTCGTCCTGGCCGCCATCGCGATGCTGGCCCTGACGGTGGTCATCGAACCCACCACCGCCTTCATCCCGATGCCCGATTCCATCAAGGCGGTCTTTGAAAAGGCCTTCATCGATTCACCCCTGTGGGACATGATCCTTTCGACCTGCATCCTGGCTCCGCTGCTGGAAGAGTTCCTCTGCCGGGGCATGATGCTGCGCGGCATGCTGGCCCACCGCATGACACCCTGGAAAGCCATCGCCTGGTCGGCCTTCCTCTTCGCCTTCATGCACATGAACCCCTGGCAGTCGATTCCCGCCTTCCTCATCGGCCTGTTCCTGGGCTGGGTCTACTGGCGGACGCACTGCCTCTGGGCCACCATATTCCTCCATTGCCTGAACAATGTGATTTCCACCGTCATCAGCCGCCTCTGGCCCGACCTCAGCATCGATGCGGGCCTGAAAGACATCCTCCCGCCGACCACCTACTGGCTGGTCTATGCAGGCTGCGTCGTGGTGCTGGTCGTCACTATCTATCTGCTCCATGAAAAAACTCTACCCGCTAACGTTTCATCCCCTGTGGAAGCCTAAGGCCTGGGGCGGCGAATCCTGGGACCTCTGCGGCTTTGAAGACGACGCTTCCGTCGTCGCGGAGGGCTTTCTGGCCGACAACGACCTGCCCGACATCCTGGAAACCTACATGGGCGACCTGGTCGGCGACGAGGTCTTCGACTGGTACAACCTGCATTTCCCGCTGCTGCTCAAGCATCTCCATGTCGAAGACCGGCTTTCGGTACAGGTACACCCCGATGATGCCGTGGCGGAACAGCGATTCGACGACTACGGCAAGACCGAGTGCTGGTACGTGCTGGAAGCGGGCCCCGATGCGCGCATCTGGATGGGTTTCAAGGAAGATACGGATGCCAGCCAGCTCTACCGGGCCTGCAAGGAGGGAACGGCCGACCGGCTGCTCAATGCCTACATCCCGAAGCCGGGCGATTTCTTCTTCATCCCGACCGGAACAGTCCATGCCGCTGGCGGCGGGCTGAAGATCGTGGAAGTGCAGGAGGCTTCCGACCTGACCTTCCGGCTCTACGACTGGGGCCGGGAGTTGAATCCGGCCACCCGCCGTCCGATCCATCTCGACGAAGCGCTCGACTGCATCGATTACAGGAAATACGACGAGGCGGCCTGCTGCTGCCATCTGGATACAGATCCCGCCGCTGCGGAGCGCAACGGCAACGGGGTGCGCGTCCTGGTCGACGATCCGCACTTCATCGTCACGAGCCTGTCGCTTACCTCGCCGGCCAAGGTGCCGATGGATGAGTTCCAGAGCTGCGTGGTGCTGAGCTGCCTCCAGGGCGGCGTCCGCATCGAGACGGGTGAGGGCGCCTGCGCGCTCAAGGCCGGCGGGACGGTGCTCATCCCCGCCTCACTCGACCAGGTGCTGCTGATCCCCGACGCCGGCGGCGTCCATCTCCTCCAGACCCACCTGCCCCAGCCCCCGAAAGAAGAAACCTATAATAACCCGGAAGAACTATGAAAATCATCACGCTCGGCGCAACCGACTCCCTGCTGGGTCCCTATCTGGCCCAGATCCGCGACAAATCGGCGCAGAAAGACAGCATGCGTTTCCGCCGGAACCTGGAACGCATCGGAGAGATCTTCGGCTACGAGATCAGCAAGACCCTCTCCTACAAAACGGTCGAAACCGAGACGCCGCTCGGCATCGCCCAGAGCCGTGTCCTCGACACGCCCCTCGTGCTGGCCACCATTCTGCGGGCCGGGCTTCCGGTCCACCAGGGCCTGCTCAACTGTTTCGACGGCGCCCAGAACGCCTTCGTGGCCGCCTACCGCAAATACGGCAAGGGAAACGAATGCGACATGGAGATCGAATACCAGAGCTGCCCGCCGCTGGAAGGCAAGACGCTCGTGATCGCCGACGCGATGCTCGCCTCGGGCGCTTCGATGCTGATGACCTATGAAAGCCTGGTCGGAAACGGCGAACCCGCCCACACCCACATCGTGTGTCCCGTGGCCTCGCGCGACGGTGTGGAAAACCTCTCGAAAAACCTGCCGCACAAACGGGTAACCCTCTGGGTGGGTGCCATCGACGAGGAACTCACCAACCACTCCTACATCGTCCCGGGACTGGGCGATGCCGGAGACCTGGCTTACGGGGCCAAGAACTGACCGGAAAGATTCAAACGATTTCGCAACGCAAGGTGGCCGAGGTGCACGACAGCACCCGGACGGTCACGTATTCGCCGGGCTTGTGGCCTGCGGCGGGGAACACGCAGCTCTTGTTCTGGGATGTGCGGCCCATCAGCTCCGCGTCGGAGCGTTTCGACATGCACTCGATGAGCACTTCGAAGCAGCGTCCCACCAGCGGGCGGTTGCATTCGAGGGAAATCTCGTTCTGGAGGGCGATGATCTCGCTCAGGCGCCGGGTCTTGACCTCGGCCGGCACGTCGTCGGGGAAATGGCGGGAGGCCTTGGTGCCCGGACGCTCGGAATACTGGAACATGAAAGCGCTGTCGTAGCGCACCGCGCGCATCAGCGAGAGCGTGGCTTCGTGGTCGGCCTCGGTCTCGCCGCAGAAACCGGCGATGACGTCGGTGGTGATGGCGCAGTCGGGCAGGATCTCCCGGATGCGGGCGATGCGCTCGAGGTAGTGCGCGCGGGTATATTTGCGGTTCATCTTCTCGAGCATCGCGTCGCTGCCTGACTGCACGGGCAGGTGGATGTGCCGGCAGATGTTCGCATGCCGCGACATGGCCAGCAGCACGGCATCGCTCATGTCTTTCGGATGCGAGGTGGCGAAACGGATGCGGACCTTCGGGTCGAGCTCTGCCACGGCCTCGAGCAGCCCCGCGAAATCGAGCGAAGCGCCGTCTTCGCCCTTCCAGCGGTAGGAATCCACGTTCTGACCGAGGAGATTGATCTCGCGGTAGCCCGCTTCGATGAGCGAGCGGGCCTCGCGGAGGATGCTCTGCGGGTCACGGCTGCGCTCGGCGCCGCGCACGTAGGGCACGATGCAATAAGCGCACACGTTATTGCATCCGCGCATGATCGAGATGAAAGCCGTCACGCCCTCGTCGTCCATCCGGACCGGGGCGATGTCACCATAGGTCTCTTCGTGGGAAAGGAGCGTGTTGATCTGCTTGCCCGAAACCGAGACGGCAGCTGCCAGCCGCGGCAGGTCGCGGTAGGCGTCGGGGCCGGCGACAATGTCGACGGCCGGATGCTCGAGCAACTTTTCCTTGAGGCGCTCCGCCATGCAGCCCAGCACGCCCACCCGCACGCCGGGACGGCGGCGCTTCTGCTGGCGGAACACGTCGAGACGGCCCAGCACGCGCTGCTCGGCATTGTCACGCACCGAACAGGTGTTGATCAGGATCAGGTCGGCCTCCTCCAGCGTATCGCAACGCTCATAGCCGGCTTTCTGCAGGATAGAGAGGGCCACCTCGCTGTCGTTGACGTTCATCTGGCATCCGTAGGTTTCGATAAAGACTTTCATTGCGCGCTCAAATTTCGCAGCAAAGATAAGTTTTATTATCTTTGTATGATATTTGCTGAGAAGAAAACGCATGAAACGATTCCTTGCCTTCCTTTGCGCCGCCGTGCTGCTGACGGCCTGCCACAACCAGGCCCAGGATCCCGTGATCAAGGGCTACCAGATCGAGCAGATCACCGGCATCGGCCTGAGTACCGAAGGGGTGACCACCGACATGGTGCTCAAGCTCGACGTCGAGAACCCCTCCGGCGCCCGGTATGCCATCGAATCGCTCAACGCCATCGTCTACAAGGGAGCGGAAACCGTCCGTTTCGCCCAGGTCGACATGAAGGAGCCCGTATCCATCGCACCCCGGAGCGAGCAGACCGTCGACCTCCCGCTGCACGTGACCCTGCTCCGGCCCCTGGCCCTGCTGGCCGGCAATTCCGACGGCTTCGACCTGTCGCAGTACTGCGCCGACCTCGACCTGGTGGTCAGCAAGGGTTCGCTCAAGAAGCGGATCCAGCGCGAAAGGGTCCCGCTCAAAGACCTCGAGTTCCTGCTCGGCCAATTTTACGAAACAAAATGAAAAAGTTCCTCCCCGTCCTCCTCGCCATCCTGCTTGGCAGCGCCACCGCCTCGGCACAAGCCCCGGTCGACAGCAGCCTGCTGGGCGTCGACATCCTTTCGCTCATCGGCCAGAAGGACAACGGCACGGCCATCGTTAACCAATCGATTGAGATCCGCAACGCGCTTTCGCGCCACATCGTGGCCAACAGCAGTGCCAAGATGCAGGGCTATCGCGTCCGCATCTTTTTCGACAGCGACCGCACCGCCCGCACCAAATCGGCCGCCATCGCTACCGAATTTTCGGAAAAATACCCGGAAGTCCCCGTCTACCGCAGCCATGTGAGCCCGTATTTCAAAGTCGCGGTGGGAGATTTCCGCACCCGGGCCGACGCCCAGCGTTTCGCCAGCAAGCTGTCGGCCAGCGGCGCCTATCCCTATGTATTCGTTGTCAAAGAACAAATCAACTACCCGGGTTTCTAGCCATGTCGAAACTGACCCTGACACAGCAGCAGAAACAGCTCCAGAAGCTCTCGCCCCTGCAGATCCAGACCATCAAGCTGATCGAGCTGCCGGCGCCCGAACTGGAACAGCGTATCCAGAAGGAGCTGGAGGAGAATCCTGTGCTCGAAGAGGTGGTCGACGATTCGCCCGAGGGAGAGGAGAAGAAGAACGTCTCGCTGAGCGAATACAGCGGCAGCGACCCGACCCCTTCCTACAAGCTTTATGTCAACAACCAGGGGAAGGACCTCAAGCCCCAGTACAATACCTTCTCCGTACGGGAAAGTTTCCACCAGAGCCTGGAATCCCAGCTGGGCTACTGCAAGCTCGACGAACGGCAGTACCAGATCGCCCTGTTCATCATCGGCATGATCGATGACGACGGCTACCTGCGGCGGGATCTCGAGTCGCTCTGCGACGACATCTCCTTCCGCCTCGGCATCGAGACCGACGTAGAGGAAGTGGAGCAGCTGCTGCACCTCATCCAGGAGTTCGACCCTGCCGGCGTGGGCGCCCGTGACCTCCGGGAATGCCTGCTCCTGCAGCTGGCCACCAAGACCCAGACCCCTGAAGTGCAGCTGGCCACCCGCATCCTGCGCGACTATTTCACCGAATTCACCAAGAAACACTATACCAAGATCACGGCCAAGCTGGGCATCACCGAAGACGAACTGAAAGCCGCCATCGGCGAGATCGTGCGGCTCAATCCCCGCCCCGGCGGACAGATCGACGACTCCTACTCCGAACAGGTGCAGCAGGTGGTCCCCGACTTCCTGGTCGAGCTCAAGGACGGCGAGCCCGTGATGTCGATGCCGCGCTTCTCCGTCCCGGAGCTCAAGGTCAACAAGCGCTACGCCGACGTGCTGATGGAAGCGGCCAACAGCGCCACCCGCGAAAAGAAGGAAGCGGCCAGTTTCGTCAAGCAGAAGCTCGATTCGGCCAAGTGGTTCATCGAAGCCATCAAGCAGCGGCACAACACCCTGCAGAACACGATGAACGCCATTATCGACTACCAGCACGACTTCTTCATCGACGGCGACGAGACCAAGCTCAAGCCCATGGTCCTGCGCAACATCGCCGAGAAGACCGGGCTCGACATCTCGACCATCTCCCGCGTGGTGAACTGCAAATACGTCCAGACGCACTTCGGCATCTACCCGCTGAAATATTTCTTCTCCGAGGGCCTCGTGGCCAACGACGGCGAGGAGGTCTCCACCCGCGAGATCAAGACCATCCTGACCACCAGCATCGAGGAAGAAGACAAGCGCAAGCCGCTTACCGATGAGGAGCTGGTGGCCGTCCTCGACGCCAAGGGTTACAAGGTAGCCCGCCGCACCGTGGCCAAGTATCGCGAGATGCTCAAGATCCCCATCGCCCGCCTCCGCAAGAAACTCTGATTATTACCGATATGACCAAAATGAAAACCACCTACCTGGGCGAGCTCCGCTGCGAAGCCGAGCACCTTGACTCAGGCAGCAAGATCCGCACCGTGGCTCCCAAGGACAACAACGGCGACGGCTCCCTCTTCTCTCCCACCGACCTGTTCGCCACCTCCCTGGGATGCTGTATGCTGACCATCATCGGGATGACAGCCCGTACGCACGGCTTCTCGATCGACGGGACCACCATCACCACCGAAAAGGTGATGGCCGCCAATCCGCGCCGCGTGGCCGAGTTGCACCTCGACATCCAACTCCCCGCCGGCAGCAGCTACTCCGACAAGGAGAAGGCGCTCATCGAGAACGCGGCCAAGACCTGCCCGGTGGCCAACAGCCTGCACCCGGACATCAAGAAGGTCGTGGTTTTCCACTGGTAATCTTATTTCAACCCCAGCTTCTCCAGCAAGGCATCGGGTTCCGGATCCCTGCCGCGGAAATCGCGGTAGAGGATGTCGGCATCGACGCTGCCGCCCCGCGACAGCAGGGTCCTGCGGAAGTGTTCCGCCGCTTCGCGGTTGAAAATTCCCTTTTCCTTGAACCAGGCGAAGGCATCGGCCTCCAGCACCTCGGCCCACTTGTAAGAATAGTAGCCGGCCGCATAGCCGCCCGAGAAAATATGGTTGAAGGCGGGTGAAAAGACGATGCCTTCGACCTGCGGCAGCAAGGCCGTGGGACGGAGCGTCTCCTGCTCGAAGGCCACCACGTCGCTGTCCGGCGCCGCTTTCCCCGTGTGCCAGGCCATGTCGATCTGGCCGAAATGCAGCTGGCGAACCTGGGCGTAGCCGGCCAGGAAGTTGCGGGCGGCCACAATGCGGTCGATATAGTCCTGCGGAATCAGTTTGCCCGTCTGCCAGTGGCGGGCGAAGGTTGCCAGGAATTCGGGCTCGTAGGCCCAGTTTTCCATCAGCTGCGACGGTAGCTCCACGAAGTCGCGGACGACGTTGGTGCCCGTCAGGGAGCGGTAGCGCCCTTCGGCCAGCATGCCGTGGAGCGCGTGGCCGAACTCGTGCAGCAGGGTTGTCACTTCGTTGAAGGTCAGCAGCGAAGGGGTCGTGGCGGTAGGCTTGGTGAAATTGGTCACCAGCGACACCTGGGGCCGCTCTTCCTGACCGTTGAAGCGCCCGAGTTCCCGGAAGGAGGTCATCCAGGCGCCGCCCCGCTTGCTTGCGCGGGGGAAGTAGTCGAGGTACAGCAGGGCCATCGTCCGCCCGTTTTCGTCGGATACCGCAAAGACCCGTACGTCCGGGTGGTAGACCGGGATGTCGCTGCGCGGATCGAAGCGCAGCCCGTAGAGCCGTCCGGCCAGGTCGAAGACCGCTGCCTGTACGGCTTCCAGCGGAAAATAGGGTTTCAGCAGCTCGTCGTCGAGGTCGTAGCGCTCCTTCCGGTATTTTTCCGACCAGTAGCTGAAGTCCCAGGGCATCAGTGTCCCTTCGAATCCGTGCTCCGCAGCGTAGCGCGCGATGGTTTCTACCTCGCGGCGGGCGGGTGGAAGCGAAGGCGCCATCAGCCGGTCGAGGAACTGCAGCACCGTCTGCGGTTTCCGGGCCATCCGTTCTTCCAATGCATAGTCGGCATAGGTCGGATAGCCCAGCAGCTGCGCTTTCTCCGTCCTGAGGGCCACGATGCGGCGGAGCACTTCCGTATTGTCGTTCGGGCCGCCGATGCATTTGCTGTTGTAGGCCCGCCAGAGGGTCTCCCGCAGGTCACGGCGGTCACTGTATTTCAGGAACGGGAGGTAACTCGGCTGATGGAGGGTGAACACCCAGCCATCCTCTCCGCGGCTCTGGGCCTCTGCAGCAGCGGCTTCGCGGGTTGATGCGGGAAGGCCGGCCAGGTCGGCCGCGTCGGTCAGGTACAGGGTGAAGGCATTGGTGGCGGCCAGCACGTTCTGCCCGAATTTCAGCGTGGCCAGGGACAGTTCCTCCGACAACCGGGCAAAACGCGCACGGTCGGCCGGCGGCAGGTTGGCGCCGCCGCGGACGAACATCTTCCATGTCTCCTCCAGCAACTTGTCCGCCTCGGTATCGAGATACAGTGCCTCGCGTTGCTCCCAAACGGCCTTAACCCTGGCGAAGAGCGGCTCGTTGAGCAGAATGGACATCCGGTACTGGGTCAGTAGCGGCGAGACCGCTTCGGCAATGCCATCCATCTCATCGTTGGTACAGGCCTCGGTGAGGTTGAAGAAAATGCCGGAAATGCGGTCCAGGTCGCGGCCGGCGTCTTCCAGGGCTTCGATGGTATTGGCAAAGGTGGGTGCTTCCGGGTTGTCGGCGATGGCCTGGATGTCGGCCGTAGCCCGGGATATCGCCTCGCGGAAGGCGGGCAGGTAGTCGGTGGTTTCGATGCGGTCGAAGACGGGAGCTCCCAGCGGGAGCGTCGATTCCGTCAGCAGCGGGTTGATGCGGAGTTCGTTCATACATCAAAGGTACGCATTATTTTCGACCGGGGTTTCCCAAATGTGGACGATGCCGGAACGGCTGACCCGGTAAGCGCAGTTATAACACCAGAACGTACGGCGGCCCGGCAACTGCCGCCGGCAGCCGGTATAGACCTCGAAATTGAAATTCAGTCCTGCCAGTTCCTCCACCGGCAGCCGGCGGTGTCCCGCCCGCAGCTGGGCGGAAAGAATCTTCCAGTTGCTGGCCAAGATACGGTTGACGGCCCGCAGGCCCCGCTCCCGTTCCCGCCGAAGATGGTTGTGATACTCGGTCCGACAGTCATCACAGCAGAATTTCTTGTCGGAGCGTCCGCGGTACGGCTGACCGCATCTGATACATGTTCTTTCCATCACGATATCTCCTTTTCCACAAAGATACGTCCGCGGAACTGCAAATAAAAACTCGGATGAAAGATTTACTGATTCTCGGGAAAAACGCAGGAAATCCAATGTTTCCAGGCTGGTTCCGGCCGACTGCGAGCCGTTTTTACCCGTTTATAAACATTTATTTACGTTTTTAAACGTTTAGCCTATTGTTTGCCGTCTTCCGGGGGTTTTACTTTGCATCCGAACACAAAAAACACAGCATCATGATTGAGAACGAATTTTTAAACAGAGTGGAACTCCGGGGACGCGTCGGACACGATCCCAAGGTTTTCAGTGTGGGGGATGCGCAGGTAGCGCGGTTCTCTTTGGCAACGAACGAAGCATTCCGGGGAAGGAGCGGGGAACTCCGCGAAGAAGTCACCTGGCACAACGTATCGGCCTGGGCAGGCCGGAACATCATGGATTTCAAGGATATCCGGAAGGGCTCCTTTGTCTCGCTGGTCGGCCGCCTGCGCAACACCAAGTACACGGCCAGCGACGGCACGGAACGCAGCCTGGTGGAAGTGGTCGCCGGTAGGCTGGAGCCCTGCGCTCCCGCAGCCCGGGAGTGACGGAAGCCAAAAGCCCGGGCCATTTGTCGCAGTATGCCAAAAAATGCGTATTTTTGCCTTTGCTACAAACAAAGACTGCAACAGAAATGGCCCGAGCTTTTTTCATCTTCAATACCCTGACGCACCAGAAGGAACTGTTCGTACCCGTCCATCCCGGGATGGTGGGCATGTATGTCTGCGGCCCGACGGTCTACGGCGACGCCCACCTGGGCCACGCCCGGCCGGGCATCACCTACGACGTGCTCTTCCGCCTCTTCAAAAAACTGGGCTACAAGGTCCGCTATGTGCGCAACATCACCGACGTAGGCCATCTGGAGAACGATGCCGACACCGGCGAAGACAAGATTGCCAAGAAAGCCCGGCTCGAGCAGCTCGAACCGATGGAGGTCGTGCAAACCTACACCCTGCGCTACCACGATGCCATGCGGAAGCTGAACGTGCTTCCGCCGTCCATCGAGCCGCGTGCCTCCGGCCATATCATCGAGCAGATCGCGCTGGTCCAGAAGATCCTGGATGCCGGCTACGCCTACGAAAGCAACGGCTCCATCTATTTCGACGTGGCCAAGTACGACGAGAAGCACCACTACGGCATCCTCTCGGGCCGCAACCTCGAAGATACCCGCGAAGGCACCCGCAATCTCGACGGCCAGGACGACAAGCATTCCCCGCTCGACTTCGCCCTCTGGAAGAAAGCCTCGCCTGAACACATCATGCACTGGCCCTCGCCCTGGAGCGAAGGCTTCCCGGGCTGGCACCTGGAGTGCTCGGCCATGAGCGAGAAGTATCTCGGCGAGGTATTCGACATCCACGGCGGCGGCATGGACCTCATGTTCCCGCACCACGAGTGCGAGTTGGCCCAGAACACCGCTTCCCGCGGCCAGGGCGGCGTCCACTACTGGATGCACAACAACATGATCACCATCAAGGGCCAGAAGATGGGCAAGTCGCTGGGCAACTTCATCACGCTCGACGAATTGTTCACCGGCAACAACCAGGTCCTCGACCAGGCCTACAGCCCGATGACCATCCGCTTCTTCATCCTCCAGGCCCACTACCGCAGCCCGCTCGACTTCAGCAACGAAGCGCTCCAGGCCGCCGAGAAAGGCCTCAAACGGATGATGCAGGCCGCCAAGGACGTACAGCACCTGACCGCCGACCCCAAAGCGCCGGCCAACGCTGAAGTGGCCGCCCTTCCCGACAAGGTCTACGAAGCCCTCTGCGACGACCTCAACACGCCGATTGCCCTGTCAGTGCTTTTCGACGCCGTGCGCATCGTCAACAGCGTGAAAGACAAAACCCTGTCCTTCAACGAAGCAGACCTGCAGACCCTTCGGACCCTTTTCGACGAAGTCCTGCACGACGTATTGGGATTGGAAGACGAAGCCGCCGAAGCCGGCTCCGGCAAGCTGGTCGACGGCCTGATCGGCATGATCGTCGACGTCCGCAAGCAGGCCAAGGCCGCCAGGGACTGGGCCACCAGCGACCACATCCGCGACGAACTCAAAGCCCTCGGCGTCCAGATCAAGGACACCAAGGACGGTTGCGAGTGGACGATCGAATAATCCGGAAACTTACTTTTGCTGCGGCTGGTTCTGCTGCTGCAGATAATTCTCGGCGGCCGTCTTCATGCGGGCGGCACGCTCTTCTGTGGCCGGGTGCGAGGAGAAGGCCTGCTGGACACCGGCGCTCCGCGAGCCGGAATTGCCGGAACTGAGCTGCATGAGCTTGACCAGCGAGTTGTACATGCTGTAGGGGCTGTAGCCCTGCTGGATGGAGAATGCAAAGCCGGCTTCATCGGCTGCGAACTCCTGCTTCTGCGAATACTGCGCATTGAGATACGACTGGGCAATGTCGCCCAGGACGCTGGTCGACAGGTTGCCGATCAAGGTACCGGTGGCGCCCAGTGCCATCCGGGCCGCGTAGGCCATATAGGTCTTCTTCATCGCCGTCTTCGTATCCTTGTTGACGACATGGCCGATCTCGTGGCCGATGACGGCCATCAGCTCGGCATCGTCCATCACGTCCATCAGCCCGGAATATACGCGGATGGAGCCGTCGCCGCAGGCGAAGGCGTTGACCTCGTCGGTCTTGTAGACTTTCAGGTTGATGGGGACGCCGTTGATCGATTTCACACTGCCCATCAGCTTGCGCAGGCGGGCGTCGTAGGCGCCTTTCTCCACCTTGTTGACGGAATCCATATAGGCGACCGACTGGGCGCTGAGCTCGGCGATCTGGTCGTCGGTAATGGACAGGGCGGTCATCGCAGTACCCGCGGCATTGGCCAGCGAAGCCGCGTCTAAACCGGTGCCGCTCACGATGCCGCACGATGTGAGCACCGTCAGGGCGGCAAGCAGGGCAAGGAATTGTTTTTTCATGGCAGTTATCGTATCAACTTTCAAATATACGAAAAATCTTACAAAGTTTTAGCATAATGGCAGTTGATGACTTCGGAGCAGTCACCGTGCCAGTTGTGCATCCCGTTGCCCAGGCAGTCGCGCCACACGGGGCAGTCGGCACAGCGGCCGCGACGGGCCCAGTCGTGCCGGCGGAAGGGTTCGAAGCGGTGCTGCCACACTTCCCACAGGCTGTCCTGATAGATATTCCCCTGGGAGAACACGTCCCGGTCGATGTTCGGGCAACCGCAGATCCGGCCGTCGATGAGCACCGAGGCGATGTTTACGCCCGCCCGGCAGAAGAACGGATTCTGCCGGACCTTTTGCTCGTAACGGCCCAGATAGCCCTCGCAGCTGAACGTGACGTTCATCGGACGCGGCCCCTCCTTCACGGCTGCTGCCGCCTCCCGCTTGGCCTGGATGAAATCCATCAGCCGCACGAATTCCGCATCCGTCAGGTGCATTTCGGGATCCTCCTTCGCCCTTCCGATGGGAATGATGGTAAAGATGCGCCACTGTTTCACGCCCAGGGACACCAGTTTGTCGTACAGTGCATCGAGCTGGGTGATGCTGCGCCGGTTGATGCAGCTCACCACGTCGAAATTCAAGCGGGGCTCCTTCGCCGCAAGGGCGATGGCCCGCTCCGTCCGTTCGAATGCGCCGGCGCGGCCGCGCATCCAGTCGTGGTTGTCGCCCAGGCCGTCGAGACTGATGGTCAGGGCCCCCATGCCCGCCGCCATCAGCTTGCGGTGCATCGCCTCGTCGTAGAACCAGCCGTTCGAAACCATGCTCCAGAACAGTCCGCGCTGGCGGATGGCACGGCCCACCTCGGCGATATCGGGGCGCAGCAGCGGCTCCCCGCCCGTGAGCACGACGGTAAAAACACGCGGGCGCTCCTTCACCGGAATGGTGTCGAGCGCCCGCAGGAAATCTTCGAGCGGCATGTCTTTGTCCGCACTGGCCGCCATGCAATCGCTGCCGCAGTGGCGGCAGTGCAGGTTGCAGCGGGTGGTACACTCCCAGAACAGGTAGTTCAGTTCGTGGACCTTGGTCTCGTTGGCGCGGAAGAAGCGGTAGAATGCTTTCCGGAGCATTATTCCTCCGTTTCCGTGAGCGGAGCCGCCGTTTCCGGCAGGGCCTCCGGCGTGTCCGCCTGCGGTTCGGTCACCAGGACGGGAGCCGGATTGTCCCCCATGTCGATGTCGGGCTCATACGGCGGTTCAGGAGTGCCATAGCAGGCCTGGAAAACAAAAAGGCACGCGGTCAACGAGAGTCCTTTCAGCAGGTTATGGAGCCATTTCATAACGCCATGATTTTTGAATTCCCTGCAAGTTACGAATAATTCCCGATATTCGCTATCTTTGTCGGGCAGAAGATTCACCGCCTCCATGTACAACCCCGTCGAAGACCCCATCTATGGCCGCACCCGCCTGCTGGTGGGCGACGCCGTGCTCGCCGCGCTGGGCCGCGCCCGTGTCATCGTTTTCGGCGTGGGCGGGGTGGGAAGCTGGTGCGCCGAAGGGCTCGTCCGTTCCGGCATCATCCACCTGACGCTCGTGGATTCCGACGCCGTCAGCCCAAGCAACGTCAACCGGCAACTGATGGCCACTTCCCGCACCATCGGGCAGCCCAAGGTCGAGGCGCTCCGGGACCGTCTGCTCGAGATCAATCCCCACGCCGACATCACGGCCCTGCAGCGGCCCTACAACGCCGAAACGGCCGACAGTTTCCAGCTGGAAACCTACGACTACATCATCGACGCCATCGACTCGCTGAAAGAGAAATCCGACCTCATCCTCCGGGGCACCCGTACCCCGGCCGTCTTCTTCTCTTCGATGGGCGCTGCACTGAAGGTCGATCCGCAGGGTGTGAAAGTCGCCGAATTCTGGAACGTGCGCGGTTGTCCGCTCGGTGCCGCCATCCGCAAGAAATTCAAGCAGAACCACACCTACCCCGGCCACAAGTTCCGCTGTGTCTACGACGAGGAGGTGCTCCCCAACCGAGGCGAAGCCCTTGCCGCCGATGCTTCCAACAGCGAATGGGACGGACGCAAGGCCCAGATCAACGGCACCTCCGCTCCCATCACAGCCCTTTTCGGCATGACCCTCGCCGGCCTGGTCGTCCAGGACCTCTACAAAAAAAATTAATCTTTTTGTTGCAAACCCAATTTCTTTTCATACCTTTGCAGTCCCCAAGCGGCATCAGCCAGGGGTAGCCCGCGGCATCAGCCGCTAGCGAAGACCGTGAGAGAGAGCCTAGCGCGATAGCAGGTCGTAGCGGCAGGGTTTGGGGCGGAGCCCCAGTCATTGAGGTATGGTGTAATGGCAGCACAAGAGATTCTGGTCCTCTTAGTGGCGGTTCGAATCCGTCTACCTCAACAAATCAGCTGATAGCAAAGACTAGTAAGCGGCATCAGCCGCTAGCGGAGACCGAGCAGGGCTAGCCTGCGGGACAGCAAGGTCGGAGCGGCAGGGGTTGGGGCAGCGCCCCAGTCATTAAGGCGGGATAGCTCAGCTGGTTAGAGCGCATGATTCATAATCATGAGGTCGCCAGTTCAATCCTGGCTCCCGCTACCTGAAAATGAGGCACTTATGAAAGTGAGTACCTCATTTTTTTTGTCCTGTGTACACGGTGTGCACATGAATAATATTATTTAAGTTTTGTTTCTGGCGTTTATTCTTTGTTCGCTATGGTTTTGAAATAGTAATATTCTGTTCTCCTATTTTTTGTTGGAACGGAGAATTGAAGAGGTAATAATACTGGCATTCCCGAAACTAAAAACAGCATAGATTTATAAATTCCCTTCTAGGGCTTTTATTTTGGAAAATAATCAACGTTGAAATCGTTGATTTTGCCGAAATCCCGGCCAGAACACATTCCGACGGCCTTTTAAGGTCAACAAACCTGGTTACAAAGAGTTGAAACTCACTCAACTCGCAGCGACGCCGTTGACCAGCTTTTGGCTTACCTGCAATTTTCCGTGGGCGGTTATCCGAAGATAGTACTCAGCCGATACATGAAGAAGGGCAGATCTGACACTCCTCTGAGTTGAGCCCTGAAGGCTTTCATTTTGGAGTTGAGCGACCCTGCTGAAGCATTTGTTGAGCGAGCGATGAAGTAGTTCAAGACGTTGTCCTCCCTGGACCTAATGGCATCCCTTGCCGACTTGACCTCACGTATAGTGCATCGGTTGACGGTCTTGTACCAGCCGTGAAGCTTTTCCCCTCTGGTGTAAACCATCTGCGGCGGCGGATGTGCAAGGTCAGTTTTTTGTCCCGATATACAAGATGTCCTTCTTGCTTTCCCGGCTGTCGAGAGACTGGGTCTCCGCCCACACTAACTTGAAAAAGTCCAATAACCCTCAGGCAGAAAGAAACTTAGGAAGTGCTCGAGCAATTGTGCTCGTGTAGATGCATTGTCCATGGGATGGCAGGATGTAGTTAAAAACAGAGAGCGGCCCACCATGGCAGGCCGCTCTTAAACCTTTTTTTTCAACTTGCCACCGCAAGCGGTGGGTCAATGGTTGCCCCGGCAAAAAGCCATGGGCAAGCATATTAGGCATTTTAAAGAGTTACTTTATTCTGGACGGGGCGAACAGAGTACCCGAAGTGACGGCTGCTGTAGCTCGACTTGATGTCTTCATCGCCGAAGTAGAGGAGATAGGCGTAGTTGGTATCGCGAGGAGTGGATGACCAGAAGTAAACGTAGTCACCCTCATCGTCCAGGGAGCCAGCATCGTAGTAGCCCGCAGCCGCAAGGAACAACGAAATGCCGTTCTTCTTACTGGTAAGCAGCATACCACCCTTGGTGGGACCGAGGCTTGTCCAACCCTCTTTCCAACTCTGGCTATAGGTGGTGGCGTTTGTGTTTTCGCTGTCGTATAACGCATCCAACTGAGCCATGGAGGGAATACGCCAGGCATTGTTCACTTGATAAGCGACATCTTGAGCCTTAGGCAAAAGGCTGTCTTCATAGGTTGTTCCGGTCCACTGGTCATTGTATGTGGACGTATTATAAACAACTTTGGCACCCCACTGGAAATAATCACCGGCCTCAAGAGGACTTTCAATCTGATAATTAGTTGTTGAAATGGGAGCGCTAGGGTAGGGACGGCCCAGGTTGCCCGTGGCCCAGAGGCAGTCGCCGAAGCCCAGGTCCACGAAGTTGCCCTTATCCGTGAGGCCGGTGAGCTTGATGGCGGCGCTGGAGAAGGAATGAGCCCTTAAGTCCTTGGAAACGAAATAGGAAGAAATGGCATATTTCTTCTCCGCATTCTGCTTGACAAGCTGGCAGTCGAATTTGTACGAGCCGGCGCTTTCCAGGATGCCCCAGAAGTAGTAGCCGGTTTCGCCGCCAATCGTGGCGCTGTAACCCTTCATGGCACCACCGTTGAGCTTGTTACCCTGAGAAGCCACACCACCGGGAGCAATGCCATTGAAGGTGTAGTTGATTACATGCGTGGCCGTGAGGACATACTCATTGCCCGCACCAGGAGCAGCACATTGGTCGGCGGGAACATAAAACTGCATGATG
>CACZWU010000027.1 GCA_902784965.1 uncultured Bacteroidia bacterium
AGCCGGGTCACACAATCGGTGATGAATTCTCGAATCGTCATTCGGCAGGGAGCGGAGCGCTATGGATTGACCGACGAAAGCGCTTCCTCGATCAGGCAGTCCAGCACTTCCTCGACCTTCATTCCCGCCGCACGGATCTGCGCCGGAACCAGCGACATCTTCGTCATACCCGGCACCGGATTGATCTCCAGGAAATAGACCTTGCCCGATTCCGTCATGATGTAGTCGCAGCGGATCAGGCCGCGGCAGCCGAAATGCTGATAGATGCGCCGCGTCTGCTCGCGCACCGTCTGCGCCTGCTCCGGCGTGATGGCCGCCGGACAAACCTCGTCGCTCTTGCCCAGATATTTCGCCTCGTAATCGAAATACTCGTTGTGCGAGATGATCTCCGTGACAGGCAGCGGAATGATTTCCCCGCCCCGGTTGAACACCCCTTCCGTGAGCTCCCGCCCCGGAATGTAGCTCTCGATGATCACGTCGTCGCTCTCCGAGAAAGCGTTGGCAATGGCCGGCGCCAGGTCCTCCTGGCGCTTGACCTTCGTCACGCCGAAAGAACTGCCGCCGTCGTTCGGCTTGACGAACACCGGAAGCCCCAGCTGCTCCACCACCGCTTCGGCATTGAAAGCTTCCCCCTTGTGCAGGAAGATTTCAGGTGCCAGGGGAATGCCCAGCCCGTGCATCGCCTTTTTGCAGGCATGCTTGTCGAAGGTCAGGGCCGCCACCCGCGAAGAGCAGGTGGTATAGGGAACTTCGTGCTTCTCCAGTTCCGCCTGCAGGATGCCATTCTCGCCCGGCGTACCATGGATCATGATCATCGCCACGTCGTAGTTACGCAGTTCCGCAGGAATGAAAGGCCGGACGGGAACCGCCACGTCGGTCACCGCCGGATCGCATATCGACCACTGGCCGCCTCGCAGCAGCAACTCCGTCACTTCATATTTGGCAGGGTCCAGGCATGTGGCCACGAACTTGCCACTGAGGACCGAAATGCCCCATTCGGAGGAGTCCCCTCCATAAATCAAAGCTATCTTTTTCATTTAATTGAAATAATCATTCGAACCCGCCGATGCGTCGGAAGCATCGTCGGCGGAACCGTCGCACAACTGCCCGGCCGTCCAGCCCAGCGGCGCCACGAACACGTCGTCGGGACCCATCGGGAGAGACTTGTCGGCATAGACCTTCTGCATGAAGATGGCCCAGATCGGCAGAGCCATGTTGTTGCCGCCACCCAGCGCCGTGCTGGTGAAGTGGACCTGCCGGTCCTCGGCACCTACCCAGACACCCGCCGTCAGACGCGGCGTGTAGCCGATGAACCAGCCGTCGGAGTTGTCGTTGGTGGTACCGGTCTTGCCCGCGATGTCACCCTGGATGTTGTAGCGCCAGCGGATACGGCCCGCCGTGCCGTCGTTGACCACACCCTGCATCATGTTGATCATCTTGTAGGCCGTGATTTCGCTGATGGCCTCCCGCTTGCGCGTGGAGAAGGTCGCCAGCACGTTGCCCGTGTTGTCTTCGATGCGGGTCACGAACATCGGGTAGCAGTACACGCCGCGGCCCGGGTAGGTGTTGTAGGCCGCCACCATCTCCATCACGGAGAGGTCGCACGATCCCACGCAGAGCGAAACCACCGGATCGAGGTAACTGCTGATGCCCATCTTGCGGCAGAGATCCACCAGGGCGAAGGGACCGAACTGTTTCATCAGGTAGGCCGAGATGTTGTTGCGGCTGTTGGTCAGACCCCACTTGAGGGTCACGATGCGGTCGTCCACCTCGCTCTTCGGCGCCCAGTCGGTGCCGTTCACGTCGATGGTATAGGTGGTGTTGGCTACCTTGTCGCAAGGAGTATAACCTTCCTGCATCGCCAGCGTATAGAGGAACGGCTTGAAGGTAGATCCCACCTGGCGCTTGCCCTGGCCCACGTTGTCGTATTTGAAATAATGGTAGTCGGGACCGCCGACATACGCTTTGACATTGCCGGTATTGGGCTCGATGGCCACCAGGGCCGCCCGCAGGAACGACTTGTAGTAGCGGATGGAATCGTTGGGCGTCATCGTCGTATCGATATACCCCTTCTCGTTCCATGCGAAGACACGCATGGGAACAGGCTCGTCGAACGACTTGAGGATGTCAGCCTCGGAAACGCCCGCATCCTTCATCCCCCGGTAGCGGTCGCTCCAGCGGCGTCCGTTGCGCATCAGCCGGTCGACCTCCTCCTTGCTCACATCGTTGGAGAAGGGGAAGTGCGTCCGCGACTTGAGTTCTTTGTTGAGCGTGTTCTGCAGTTCTTTCCCCAGATGCTGCGCCACGGCCTCCTCCGCATATTTCTGCATCCGCGAGTCGAGGGTGGTATAGATGCGCAGGCCATCGCGGTCGAGATCGTACTGCGTGCCGTCGGGCTTGCGGTTCTTGTTGAGCCATCCGTAGAGCGGATTGTCTTTCCAGGCCAGGGAATCGGCGCGATAGTCTTCCACCTGGGCATAGGAGGAGCGCTTGGGTTCGCCAGCGTTCATGAACCTGCGGAGCATGTCGCGGAAATACGGACCGTAACCGGAGTTGTGGTCCTGCTGGCGGTAGGTCACCACGATGGGGATCTGCGCGATGGAATCAAGGTCATGCTTTGAAAGATAGTCGTATTTCTCCATCTGCCGGAGCACGTGGTTGCGGCGGGCGAGCGACTGCTCGGGATTGAGGGCCGGGTTATAGCGGGTGGGCTTGTTGACCATGCCCACCAGGCAGGCACCTTCCTCGACCGTCAGCTCGCTGGGATCCTTGGCGAAGAAAGTGTTGGACGCGGCCTTGATGCCATAGGCGTTGCCACCGAAGAAGATCTGGTTGAGATACATCGTCACGATCTCCTCCTTGGTGTAGTTGCGCTCGATCTTGACGGCGGTAATCCACTCTTTGAGCTTGATGCCGATCATCTTGAGCTGGCGGCCGCCGGGAATCTTGCTGCGCACGTCCTGACGGGGATAGAGGGTCTTGGCCAGCTGCTGGGTGATGGTGCTGCCGCCGCCCTGTGACGAATCGCCCAAGAGCAGGGTCTTGACCGCCACGCGGCCCAGGCCGCGGAAATCGATGCCCGAATGGCGGTAGAAACGGGCGTCCTCGGTAGCGACCGCCGCGTCGATGACGTGTTTCGGGATCTGGTCGTAGCTCACGTAGGAGCGGTTCTCAATATGATAGGTATTGATGACCTTGCCGTCTTCGGAGATCAGCAAGGTGGCCAGGTTGCTGTCGGGATTTTCGATCTGCTCGAACGAAGGGATCTTGGCGAACAGCGCCACCAGCAGCAGCGCCACGATCAGACAGACGATCGGAATGGTGATCACGATCCAGAACCACTTGGTTATTTTTTTCTGCAGGGAAGCATTCATTTTTTAACTACGTTAAAGCCTGCCGGAAGCATCAACAATCGTGCAAATTTAGGAAAAAAGATTTGGAAAGTTTGCGCGATTATCCCTTACTTTGCACTCCCAAAACAAAAATGAACGAGATGGGTGAGAATTTAGTCATTGTGGAGTCGCCGGCCAAGGCCAAGACGATTGAGAAGTTTCTCGGAAAAGGATACACGGTAAAATCGAGTTTCGGACACATCAGGGACCTGAAGAAAAAGGGCCTGGGCATCGACATCGAAAATGGTTTCGAGCCGCAGTACGAGATTTCCAGCGACAAGAAAAAGACGGTCGCCGAACTGAGCGCCGCCGCCGGCAAGGCGGATACGGTGTGGCTTGCCTCCGATGAAGACCGTGAAGGAGAGGCCATCGCCTGGCACCTGGCCGAAACCCTCGGCCTGCCTGTCGAAAAGACCCGCCGCATCGTCTTCCACGAGATCACCAAGCCCGCCATCCTCGAAGCCATCGAGAACCCCCGCGACATTGACATGAACCTGGTGAAGGCCCAGCAGGCCCGCCGCGTCCTCGACCGCCTGGTGGGATTCGAGCTCTCCCCCATCCTTTGGAAGAAGATCCAGCCGAAGCTTTCGGCCGGACGCGTGCAGTCGGTAGCCCTGAAGCTCATCGTCGACCGCGAACGCGAGATCGCCGCTTTCGAAAGCAAGCCGTTCTTCCGCGTGGAAGGCCTCTTCCTGCCCGAGGGCTCCCGCAAGCCCATCCATGCCACCCTCGACCGTAAGTTTGACACCGAAGAGGAGGCCCGCGCCTTCCTGGAACGTTGCAAGGACGCCCGTTTCCAGATCGCTTCGGTAGAGAAGAAGGAAGCCCGCCGCGCACCGGCCCCGCCGTTCACCACCTCCACCCTCCAGCAGGAAGCCGCCCGCAAGCTCGGTTTCTCCGTGAGCCAGACCATGTCGATCGCCCAGCGTCTCTACGAAGCCGGTCTGATCACCTACATGCGTACCGACTCGATGAACCTTTCGTCGCTGGCCATCAATACCACCAAAGAGACGGTCACCCGCCTCTACGGCGCGCAGTATTCCAAGGTCCGCAACTACCATACCCGCGTCAAAGGCGCGCAGGAGGCCCACGAAGCCATCCGCCCGACCTATGTGAGCAACCTCGACATCGAAGGGACCGCCACGGAGAAACGGCTCTACAACCTCATCTGGAAACGCACCGTGGCCTGCCAGATGGCCGATGCCGTGGTCGAGAAGACCGACGTGTCCATCAGCGGTGACAAGTTCAGCGAGAAATTCCTGGCCACCGGCGAGCAGATCCTTTTCGACGGGTTCCTGAAGGTCTACATCGAGGGCCGCGACGACGAGGAAGACGAAGTCCTCGGCGTGCTGCCGCAGCTTGAGAAAGGACAGTCCCTCCAGAGCAGCAGCATCACCGCCTCGGAGAAATACTCCCAGCACCCGCCCCGCTACAGCGAGGCCACCCTGGTCAAGAAACTCGAGGAGCTGGGCATCGGACGCCCTTCCACCTATGCCTCGACCGTCAGCACCATCACCAACCGCGGCTACATCATCAAAGGCGACAAGCCGGGCACCGTCCACCAGGTCGCAGAGCTGACCCTCAAGGACGGCGTCATCACCCGTACTTTCAAAAAGGAATCGGTAGGCGCCGAGAAGAAGAAACTGCTGCCCGAAAACATCGGTATCGTCGTGACCGATTTCCTGGCTGCCAACTTCGAGGATATCCTCAACTACGGCTTTACCGCCAACGTGGAGGAGTCGTTCGACAAAGTGGCCAAGGGCAAGCTCAAGTGGGACAAGGTCATCAACGACTTCTACGGACCTTTCCACAATGAAGTGGAGAAGAGCCTCACCGACCGCGAGCACAACCACTCCGAGCGTTTCATCGGCAACGACCCGGCCACCGGCAAGCCCATCACGGCCCGCATCGGCCGCTTCGGTCCGCTGCTCCAGCGCGGCGCGTCCGACGATCCTGACAAACAGTTCGTCAGCCTCAAGAAAGGCCAGCTCATCGAAACCGTAACCCTGGAAGAGGCCCTGCAGCTCTTCGCCCTCCCCCGCCTGGTGGGCCAGTACAACGGCAAGGATATCACCGCTTCCATCGGCCGCTTCGGCCCTTATGTGAAATACGACGGCCAGTTCGTGTCGCTGGGCAAGGGACAGGATCCTTATACCGTCACCGAGGAGCAGGCCATCGCCCTGATCGAAGAGAAAAAGCAGAAGGAAGACAAGAAAGTGATTGCAGATTTTCCGGATTCCGGTATCCAGGTGCTCAACGGACGCTACGGGCCCTATCTGAAAAAAGGAAAAGATAACTTTAAAATCCCGAAGAAAAACGACCCTGCAACGCTCTCTGAGCAGGATTGTCTCGATATTATCGCAAAAGCCGAGAAGAAAAAATAGATTTTTGGTTACAAATTGAAATTAATTTTTCTAAATTTGTAGCCGTTATGGCAAGGATTAATTTTCAAGTAGACGAGATCGACCAGAAAATCCTGGCCTTTCTCGTGAAGAACGCCCGGATGCCCTTCCTTGAGATCGCCCGCGAGTGCGGCGTATCAGGAGCAGCTATACACCAGCGCGTTAAAAAGATGGAGAACGCCGGCGTGATCACCGGCTCCCGTCTGTTGGTGAAGCCCGAAGCGCTCGGGCTCAATGTCTGTGTTTTCATCTGCGTGTCGCTGGCGGAAGCCAATGCCTATCCGAAAGTGATTGAGGCACTCCGCAAGATTCCCGAAGTGGTCGAGTGTCATTTTGTAACCGGCCAGCACTCCCTGCTGCTGAAACTCTACTGCTTCGACCAGGACCACCTGATGAAGATCCTGATCGACACCATCCAGAACATTCCCGGTATCGGCAAGACCGAGACGCTGGTCTCGCTCGACCAGGCCATTGAGCGCCAGGTGTGGGTGAAGGACTACGACTACGTCAAGACCCAGCCGAAGAAGAAGAAATAGCCAGCAGCGCAGCTGCGTAAGCCAGGTCGTCCGGCGTCGTGATCTTCAGGTTCATACGGTCGCCGGCGACGATGTGTACGCGGCCACCCGCCGCCTCGAATACGGAAGCGTCATCGGTAAAGGCCGGAGAAAACGGCTGCCGGTACGCTTCTTTCAGTAAATGCGCATCAAACAGCTGGGGCGTCTGCACCAGCACCAGGCCGTCGCGGGACACGGGTGAGGAATCCTCCCCCTCGACCTTCCGGACCGACTCTACCACCGGAACAGCCGGGATCACGGCCGGATATTCCGCTGCCGCTTCATAGACCCGTTCCAGCAAGTCTTGCGAAATCAGGGGCCGCACGCCGTCGTGGATGGCCACCACCCCCTCATCCTTCACGTACGCCAGGGCGTTCTGGACCGAATGGAAACGCGTGATGCCGCCCGAAACCATCGTGTACCGTTCCAGAAAGCCGGTCGTCCGGCAATAGTTCCGCCACCAGTCCTTTTGCGCGTCGGGCAGCACCAGGATGATTTCCGTCTTGGGATCGAAGGCCTGGAAGCGCTCGATGGTATGCCGCAGGATCGGCTTGCCGCCGATTTCCAGGAACTGTTTCGGCCGGTCGGCCCCCATCCGGACGCCCTGTCCGCCCGCCACTATGACCGCATATCGCTTCATTGTAAAAAAGTTAAAAAATGATGTACAAAATTAGTTAAATAATCCCGAGTTTTTCCTACTTTTGTAACTCTGGAACTAATAGAAAAAACAAATACGTTATATGGGATTTTCATTCTGGCAGCAAGAACTCGCGATTGACCTGGGAACGGCCAACACCGTCATCTTCATGAACGACAAGAAAGTCATCGACGAGCCCTCCATCGTGGCCATCGACAAACTTACCGGAAAATGCGCCGCCGTCGGCACCAAAGCCAAGGCGATGCAGGGGAAGGAGAACCAGAACATTCGGACCGTCCGCCCGCTGAAAGACGGCGTGATCGCCGACTTCGACGCCTCCGAGCAGATGATCCGTGAGTTCATCAAGATGATCAACACCTCCAAGCACTCGATCTTCTCGCCCAGCCTCCGCATGGTGATCGGCATCCCGTCCGGTTCCACGGAAGTGGAGAAGCGTGCCGTCCGCGACGCCGCCGAGCATTCGGGCGGACGCGACGTCCAGATGATCTTCGAGCCGATGGCCGCCGCATTGGGCATCGGGCTCGACGTCATCGCGCCGATGGGCAACATGATCGTCGACATCGGCGGCGGCACCACCGAGGTGGCTGTCATCTCCCTGGGCGGCATCGTGGCCGACGAGAGCATCAAAACCGCCGGCGACGTGTTCACCAGCGAGATCCAGCAGTACATGCGCCAGCAATACAACATCCGCATCGGCGAACCGACCGCCGAGCAGATCAAGATCCGCATCGGCGCCGCCATTTCCGAACTCGAGGAGCCGATGGAACCTTTCGTCGTCAAGGGCCCGAACCTGATGACCGTCCACCCCGTGGAAGCGCCCGTCACCTACCAGGAAGTGGCGCACTGCCTCGACAAATCGCTGGTCAAGATCGAATCGAGCATCCTCGCCGTACTGGAGAAAACACCGCCGGAGCTCTATAGCGACATCGTCCGCAAAGGTATCTTCCTGACGGGCGGCGGCGCCCTGCTGCGCGGCCTCGACGTACGTCTGTCCAAGAAAATCAATATCCCCTTCCACGTGGCGGAAGACCCGCTCCGCGCCGTGGCCCGGGGTACCCGCATCGCCCTCAAGAACCCGAGTTATCCCTTCCTGATGCGATGAACAACCGCAGCGGTCTCCCTTCGACGCTAACCGCCATCATCCTGTTCCTCGTTCTCGCAGCGTTGTCCATCCTGCTGGTGGTGGAGAACGGTGTCGTGCAGCGCTACCGGATACTGGGAGCCGTCCGCAACATGCAGGCCTGGTGCTGGACCCGTACCAGCAACATCGCCCACTATTTCAACTACCGTACGGAAAACGAGCGCCTTTCCGCCGAGAACCGCCAGCTGCATGAGCGCCTGTCGCGCTACGAGGCAGCCGCCCGGCAGCTCGACAGCTTGTCGGTGCGCATCGAGCCCGACTTCAGTTACATCGGCGCCAACGTGGTGAAGAACACGGTGGACCAGCAGCACAACCACCTGGTCCTCGACCGCGGCCGGGAAGACGGCGTGGAACCGGGAATGGGTGTGGTCGCCCCGCAGGGCGTCGTGGGCATCGTCGGCGCCGTGAGCAGCCACTATGCCTACGTCTTCTCCATTCTGGGTGCCGGTCAGTCGGTCAGCGCCAAGCTTTCCCGCAGCGGTGCCTTCGGGCCGATGACCTGGCCGGGCATCGAACCCGACCGGATGCTCCTGTCAGAAATTCCCGTGCATATCCAGGATGCCCCGGGCGACACCGTGCTCACCAGCGGCTATTCCACCATCTACCCGCCCGACATCCCCCTGGGCCTGGTCATCGAAGCGAAGGTCAGCAAGGGCTCGTCGCAGGAACTCTCCGTACAGCTTTTCGAAGAGTTCCGCACGCTCCATCACGTCTATATCGTCAAGAACAACCACAAAGCCGAAATCGAAGCATTGTATGAGCAGGTTCCGTAACATCCTCTTTTTCGTGCTGGTTTTCCTGCTGCAGCTGATCATCACCGATTACCTGCATTTGGGTCCGTGGGTCATGGTCAGCCTGCTGCCCTTCCTCATCCTGCTCATCCCGCTCCAGCGCAGGGAGCACATCGTGCTGCTCTCGGCTTTCGGGCTCGGTCTGCTCCTCGACCTCCTGTCGGGAGGGGTTCTCGGCCTCAACGCCTTCGCCGCCGTGATGACCGCCGGCCCGCGCAAGTTCCTCTACCGCATCCTGGTCAACCGCGACCGCCAGGACAAGACCGAGATTCCACTCCTGCGCGACATCGGCTGGGTAAAATATTTCAAATACCTGCTATCCCTGACAGCCATCTTCCTGGCCGCCTACATCCTGCTCGACTGCGTGAGCGTCCGCCCTGTCGGGTTCATCCTGGCCAAATTCGTGGCCAGCACCCTTGTCTCCACCGCGCTGGGCCTGCTGATGGCCCTCTCTTTCCAGAACAGAAGCTGACCGATGGACGTATTCAAGAACCGACGCAGCATCCTGGTCACCGCCATCGTCATCGTTTTCGCGGTCATCGCCTTCCGCCTGTTCCAGGTCCAGATCATCGACAAGGAATACCGCATCACAGCCGAGAACAACGCGCTCAAGTACGAGACCATCTATCCGGCCCGCGGCCGCATCCTCGACCGCTACGGGGAGGTGCTGGTCGACAACAAGCTGACCTACGACATCATGGTGACGCCCTTCGACGTAGGGCCCTTCGACACCCTCGCCTTCTGCCGCATCTTCGACCTCGACACCGCCTTCGTCCACGAAAAGTTCCGGGAGTACCGCCGATACCGCTCGCGCATCGGTTTCCAGTCCCTGGTGTTCCGCCGCCAGGTGAACAGCGAACAGTACAACATGTTCATCGAGCAAAACTACCTGTTTCCTGGCTTTTCGGGCGTACGGCGCACCTCCCGTTCCTATCCCAGCATGGGTGGCGGCAACCTGTTCGGTTATATTTCGGAGGTTGACGCCGCCTACCTGAAAGACCATCCCGAATACCGGAGCGGCGACTATGTGGGCAAGACGGGCATGGAGGAGGCCTATGAGCCGCTGCTGCGCGGGGAAAAGGGGTACAACATCTTCCTGCGCGACGCCCGGGGGCGCATCAAGGAGCATTATCTGGACGGAGAATACGACAAGGAGGCCGTAGCGGGCACCGACGTGGTCACCACCATCGACGGACGCCTGCAGGCGTACGGCGAGCAACTGATGCAGAACAAGGTGGGTTCGCTGGTCGCCATCGAGCCTTCTACGGGCGAGATCCTGACGATGGTATCGAGCCCGGGCATCGACGTCAACCTGCTGTCCGACATCAGCAAGCACTACAAGGAGATTGTGGGCGACCCCTACAAGCCGATGTTCAACCGGGCGGTGATGTCGCCGCAGCCGCCGGGCAGCGTCTTCAAGCTGGTCAACGGCCTGATCGGCCTGCAGGAAGGCGTCCTGACCCCGAACACCCTCTACGGTTGCAACCGCGGCTACGTGGTGGGTAACCTGCGGGTGGGCTGCCACGGGCACCCGAGCCCCATCAACCTGTACCAGTCGATCATGATGTCGTGCAACGCCTACTACTGCTACGTCTTCCGCTCCATCCTCGACAACCCGAAATACGGTTCGGTACAGGAAGGGTTCGAGCGGTGGAAGGAGTACACTTCCAGCTTCGGCTTCGGGCAGAAACTCAACACCGACATCCCGGGCGAGAAAGCCGGCACCATGCCGACGGTCGAACGCTACGACCGGATCCACGGCAAGGGCCGCTGGAAGTCGCTCTCCATCATCTCGCTGTCGATCGGCCAGGGGGAGATCGGCTGCACGCCCCTGCACCTGGCCAACCTGGCCGCCACCATCGCCAACCGGGGCTGGTTCTACACGCCCCATCTGCAGAAAGACACGCCCGAGACGCCCATCGACGGGCGTTTCAAGGAACGACATTACACGATGGTCGACACCACCCATTTCGAAGACATCGTCAAGGGCATGGAAATGGCCATCAACTACACGGGCGGCGGCGCCACCGCCACCATTGCCCGCATCCCCGGCGTCATTGCCTGCGGCAAGACGGGTACGGCCCAGAACCCGCACGGCGACGACCACTCCGTGTTCATCACCTTCGCCCCGAAAGACGACCCGAAGATCGCCGTCGTGGCCTATGTGGAAAACGGCGGCTTCGGCGCCACCTGGGCGGCGCCCATCGCCTCGCTGCTGGTGGAGAAATACCTCAACGGCGAGATCGCGCCCGAACGGAAAGCCCTGGAGCAGCGCGTCTTCGACGGCAATCTGCTCCACAAAGTCAAAGTGAGGAGATAGCGCGATGGAAGAAGTCAACTACCGCAAAATCGACTGGGTCATCCTGGGCATCTGGCTGGGACTCATGCTCTTCGGCTGGATGAACATCTTCTCCTCGTCGGTGTCGGAAGACGGTTTCGTCTTCAGCCTCAAGGAGAAATACGTGATGGACCTCATCTGGGTCTTCTCGTCCCTTGTCCTGGGATTCCTCATCATTTTCGTCATCCCGTCCCGCATCTATCCGTCCATCGCCTGGCCTTTCTATATCCTGATGGTCGTCCTGCTGGTGGCGGTCGCCTTCGTGGGAGTGGAAGTCAACGGTTCCAAGTCGTGGTTTGCCATCGGCCCCTTCCGGCTGCAACCCGCTGAATTCTCCAAAATTGCCACAGCCCTCCTGCTGGCCCAGGTGATGAGCCGCTACGGCTTCCGCTTCAGCAAGCTCCGCGACGCCGCGCAGGTGGCGATGGTACTGGCCCTGCCCATGCTGGCCATTTTGCTCGAAAAGGAGACGGGATCGGCCCTGGTCTACCTGGGCTACCTCCTGGTCTGCTACCGTGAGGGAATGAGCGGATGGATCCTCATCGTGGGCTTGCTGGCCGTGGTCTTTTTCATCGTGACACTGGTGTTCTCGCCTTTCGTGGCCATCCTCGTGCTGCTGGCGATGACGGGTATCGCGGGGGGCTTTTACGGGCGCAGGCCGATGCTCGGCATCGGCATCACGACAGCGGTGGTCACGCTGCTGGCCTTCCTGCCGCGCCTGATGCGGCTGGAATCCTTCTCATTCCTGGACCGTTTCTCGCCGGAAGAATGGGTCGCCCTGCTTTCAGGCACGGCCGCCGTGGTCCTGGCCGTGATCTGGGGATTCCGGCGCCGGCGGCTGCTCCGCAACCTGATGCTGGGATTCCTCCTGGGCCTGGTGATGATCTTCTCCGTGGAATTCGTGTTCAACCATGTGCTCAAAGACCACCAGCGGGCCCGTATCGAAGTGCTGCTCGGCATCAAGGAGGATCCCATGGGCGTGGGCTACAACGTCCACCAGTCGCTGGTGGCCATCGGCTCCGGCGGCCTTGCCGGCAAGGGTTTCATGGGCGGCACGCAGACCCGCTTCAATTTCGTGCCCGAACAGAGCACCGATTTCATCTTCTGCACCATCGGCGAAGAATGGGGCCTGATCGGCACCCTGGGCGTACTGATCGCCTATCTGGTGCTCATCCTGCGCCTGATCGCATCGGCCGAAAAGCAGAAAGACCGCTTCGCCCGCATCTATGGCTGGTGCGTGGCATCGTGCATCCTGATGCATGTGGTCATCAACATCTGCATGACCATCGGGCTGATGCCTGTCATCGGCATCCCGCTGCCGCTGCTCAGCTACGGAGGATCGTCGCTCTGGGCTTTCACCATCCTGATTTTCATCTACCTACGGCTCGATCTCGACCAGTGGAGATATCAATGAAAAAATGATTAAATTTGTAGATTGATTGCGAATTCACAACATAACCACATAACTATGCCGCTCAATTTTGCCAACAGACACAATGGCCCGAGGCCTTCCCAGGAGAAGGAGATGCTCGGTGCCCTCGGCGTATCCTCGCTCGACGAGCTGATCAGCCAGACCGTTCCGCAAGATATCCTTTTGAAAGAACCCCTCCGGCTCGATCCCGCCCTCAGCGAGCATGCCTACCTGGCCCGCCTGAAGACCATCGCCGCCAAGAACCGCAACCTGCGTTCGCTCATCGGCCTGGGCTTCTACGGTACCGCTTCGCCGGCTGTCATCACCCGCAATATCTTCGAGAACCCCTGCTGGTACACCTCCTACACGCCGTACCAGGCCGAGATTTCGCAGGGCCGCCTCGAGGCGCTCATCAATTTCCAGACGATGATCTCCTCGCTTACCGGCTTCTCCCTGGCCAACTGCTCGATGCTCGACGACGCCACGGCCGCTGCCGAGGCGATGCGCATGATGTTCGAGCTTCGACCGCGCGATGCTGTCAAGGCCGGCAAGAACGTCATCTTCGTCGACCAGGACATCTTCCCGAACGTGCTTTCGGTGCTCAAGACCCGTGCCTCCGGCCTGGGCATCGACATCCATACCGGCAACTTCCGCGACTATGCCTTCGAGGAGAAATGTTACGGCGCACTCGTACAGTATCCGGCCGCCAACGGCGAGGTCCGCGACTACACCGAATTCTGCGCCAAAGCGCATGAAGCCGGTTGCCTGGTGGCTGCCTGGTGCGACCTGCTCGCACTGGCCCTGCTCAAGGAACCTGCCGCCTGGGGTGCCGACATTGCCTGCGGTACCGCCCAGCGTTTCGGCCTTCCGATGGGCTTCGGCGGCCCGACCGCCGGCTGGATGGCTTGTGCCGACCGCTTCAAACGCAACCTGCCGGGCCGCATCATCGGCATCTCGGTGGGACGCCTCGGCGAACGCGCAGTACGCCTGGCCCTCCAGACGCGTGAGCAGCACATCAAGCGTGAGAAGGCCACTTCCAATATCTGCACCGCCACGGCCCTGATGGCCACGATGACCGGCATGTTCGCCGTGTGGCACGGTCCGCAGGGCATCACCGAAATCGCCATGAACGCCTATGGCTATGCCCACGCCGTGGCTGCCAAGCTCAAGGAAGCCGGCTACAAACTGGCTGCCGAGCATTTCTTCGACACCGTCTGTGTCTGCGACGTGGACGCCCGTGCCATCCGCGAGAAAGCGCTGGCCCTGGGCTTCAACTTCTACTATCCCGATGCAAAAACCGTCCAGCTCTCCTTCGACGAGCTGTCCGACGACGAAGAGGCCCGCGCCATCTGCCAGATCTTCGGCTGCCCGTCGGGCGCCAACGTGCCGGCCGGCGTCGCCTTCCTGCGCCGCGAAACCCCGATCTTGACCCAGGCCGTCTTCAATACCTACCACTCCGAGACCGAGATGATGCGCTACATCAAAATGCTGGAGCGCAAGGATATCTCGCTCGCTCACTCGATGATTCCGCTGGGCAGCTGCACCATGAAGCTCAACGCCGCCGTCGAGATGCTCCCGCTCAGCTGGAGCGAATTCGGCAACCTGCACCCCTACGCCCCGGCCGACCAGGCCGAAGGCACCCTGCAGCTCATCCATGAGCTGGAACACGATCTGGCCGTGATCACCGGCTTCGACGGCTGCTCCCTGCAGCCCAACAGCGGTGCGGCCGGTGAATATGCAGGCCTGATGACCATCCGCCGCTTCCTCAACGCCAACGGCGGCAAGGACCGCCGCGTGATGATCATCCCGACCTCCGCGCACGGTACCAACCCCGCTTCCGCCGCGATGGCCGGTTTCGACATCGTCCTGGTGGGCTGTGACGACCACGGCAACATCAACGTGGAAGAACTGGCTGAAAAAGCCGCCGAGGCCGGCGACACCCTGGCCGGCATGATGATCACCTACCCGTCCACTCACGGCGTGTTCGAGGTCCGCATCCGCGAGATCGTTGACATCATCCACCGCCACGGCGGCCTCCTCTACATGGACGGCGCCAACATGAACGCCCAGGTGGGCCTCACCAACCCGGGTTACATCGGCGCGGACGTGTGCCACCTGAACCTCCACAAGACCTTCGCCATGCCGCACGGCGGCGGCGGACCGGGCGTCGGTCCGATCTGCTGCACGGCACAGCTGAAGCCCTATCTCCCCGGACACCCCGTGGTCGGCGAGTGCGGCGGCGCCGGCATGGACGCCGTCAGCGCGGCTCCCTACGGCAGCCCGCTGCTCCTGCCCATCACCCATGCCTACATCAAGCTGCTTGGCGCCGAAGGCCTGCGCAAAGCCACGCAGATCGCCATCCTCAACGCCAACTACATGTCGGCCAAGTTGATGCCTGAGCTCGGAACGCTCTACACGGGTGCCACCGGACGCGTCGCCCACGAGTGCATCATCGACCTGCGCCATTTCAAGGCCGAATATGGCATCGACGCCACCGACGTGGCCAAACGACTGATGGACTTCGGCTTCCACGCCCCGACCCTGTCGTTCCCGGTCCACGAGACGCTGATGATCGAGCCCACCGAGAGCGAACCGCTCAGCGAACTCGACCGTTTCGTCGAGACCCTCAAGACCATCGTGGCTGAGTGTGAGGACATCAAGGCCGGCCGCCTCGACGCCGAGGACAACCCGGTGAAGATGGCACCGCACACGGAAGCGGAAGTCTGCGCCGATGAATGGAAGCACCCGTACAGCCGCACCCAGGCTGCCTTCCCGCTGGAATGGATCCGCGAGAAGAAACTCTGGCCGGCCGTCAGCCGCGTCGACAACGGCTACGGCGACCGAAACCTGGTGACCGTGGTTGAATAAATGGGAAGCGGGTGGCGACGGCCACCCGCTTTTTGTTCAGCAACCCGTCAACGCCGTTTAGCTCAGGCGGCCTTCCGAATAAACGACGCCGTGGACGGGCTCCCCATAGAAAGCGTTGAAAGGGATCTCCTTGAAGAGCGCCAGGGAGCCGTCGGCCGCATTGCGCTTATAGAATTGAACGACCTCGTCGTTCTTGCAGAAGACCACCATGTATTCTCCGGTCGGAAGCCCCGGGGGCAGGAAGAAAAAGTCACGGACGTGCGCACCCGTATGTTGGTAGCCGATGCGTTCCAGCAAACCGTCGGGCTGCACCCGTGCGATGACCAGCCCGTCGTCGCCATTGCGCAGGGAGGCATAGAGGTGGCGGCCGTCGGGACTCAGCTGCAGGTCACCGCCGGCCTGCTCCGCAAAGGCGGGATCGCCTACCGGCAGCCGCTGCAGCAGGGAAGGCCGGTCGTCCATCGCCGTGAAATCGGGCATCGAGTAGACGAGCACTTCGTTGCTCAGTTCCGTCAGGACATAGAAATGCGAGCCGCTCCGGTCGATCACCAGATGGCGCGGACCGCTGCCCGCCGGCGTCGGGATGTCGAAGAGCTGTTCGAGCCGCAGCTCCCGGTTGAGCCGGTTGTCGCAGAGCGGCCGGACCGTGCTGTCGAACATCCGCAGCACGTGGATGCAGTCGGCGCCCAGGTCGACAGCCAGCAGGAAATTGCCGTGCTGCACCAGGTGGTGGATATGGGCCGATTGCTGGCGTTCCGCCACGGGCCCGTGGCCTTCAAAGCGCACCACCTGCACCGGCGGCAGGATACGGCCCGCCTGCACCGGAAAGACCGAAATGCTGCCGCCCGAATAGTCGGCGGTGAGCAACGCGCCGTTGTCGGGGTCGCCGCACTGGTTGTAGTAGCCGGGCAGATAGAGCAGGTGGCAGGGATCGGGCGAGGTGCGCCGGATCTCGGACAGTTTTTCGATTCGTCCCTTGGGAAGTACCTTCAGCCGGTCGTAGGGGTGGACCAGGAAAGAATAAACACCCGAATTCTCGCCACTCTCCGATACGGCGAAGAGGAAACGCCGGTCGGGCGAAAGGGCCAGGGAAGACGTGTTCTCCGCCTCGAAGACACTGTTGCCCAGCACCTCGAACGTAGCGATGCCCAGTTCGAGCAGCCGTAGGCGCTGGCCGTAGGTTCCGACAATGAGTTCCATGGGACTAAGCGCCTGTGTTGACGATAGGCTGGGTGTTCTCTTCGGCGCAGAGGACGACGAGCAGGTTGCTCACCATCGCGGCCTTGCGTTCTTCGTCGAGTTCCACCACGCCTTCGCTCTTGAGGTGGTCGAGGGCCAGCTTGACCATCGACACGGCACCTTCCACGATCTTCTCGCGGGCGGCGATGATGGCGTCGGCCTGCTGGCGTCGCAGCATCACGGCGGCGATCTCCGGCGCGTAGGCCAGGTAGTTAATGCGGGCTTCGATGGCCTCGATGCCGGCAATGGACAGGCGCTCGTTCAGAGTGTCCTTGAGCACTTCGTTGATCTCGTCAGCACCGGAACGCAGGGTGATGTCGTTCTCGTCGGGGTTGCTGTTCTCGTCGTAGTTGTAGTTGCCGGCCACCTGGCGGAGCGCCGCGTCGGCCTGTACCTTGACGAAACTCTCGAAAGCCTTCATCGTGGAACTCAGCGAGCCCTGGTTGCTCATCGTCTGCGAGTCGATCTCGAAAAGGCTTTTGTAGACATCCTTCACGCGCCATACCAGCACCATGCCGATCAAGATGGGGTTGCCGCTCCTGTCGTTGACCTTGATGGCCTCGGCGTCGAAGTTGCGGGCACGCAGCGACACTTTCTTCTTCGACAGCAGGGGGTTGACATACCAGAAACCATTTTCACGGAAGGTGCCGCAGTAATTGCCGAAGAACACAAGCGCACGGGCTTCGTTCGGTTCCAGTTTCATCATGCCGATACCCAGGAAGATGATCAGCAGGAAGGAAACGGGAATCGTGATGCCGAGCAGCAGTTCGGGACGGTCGCAACCGGCCGCTTCGTTGATGATGAAGATGTCGGCCACGATGACGGCCAGAATCAGGAACAGCGCAATGAAACCGCTCATCCTGAATCCATTGAATTCGAATTCCTTGCTTTCCATATCTTTGAAATATCAAATGATATTGCAAAGATAGTAAAATTCGGAATGTCGCCAGATACCAGTCCTGACAAGAATTGCAAGGAATCAGCGGGCGGAAAACGCCAGCCGGACGACGAAGGAGCGTTCGCCGGCCACGCGGCCTTCGGCGTACCAGACGGCGTCGAGGGCGTTGGCTTCTGGGTTGTGGCCGAGGAAGAAGTCGAGTTGTTCGCCGGGATGGATTTCCCGGTAATAGCCGACCTGTATATCGGTCAGTTGATGTGAAGACAAGTACTTGAATCCCAGCAGGTCGGTGGCCCATTGGGGATAGAAGCAGTTGTTGACATGGCCATTGGAGTCGAGGTCGGACCAGGCCGCCACGCGCGATCCTGCGGGGGCTAGCTCGACTTCGGCCGGCACCAGCACTTTCGGGCAGAACGGCAGCAAGTCTTCGTCTTCGGCGAAGCTTTCCGGATAGACCATCTCGCGCGAGACGCTGCGGCCTTCCAGCGCGATGACCGTCCAGGCGGAAGTCGCCCTTACCAGCGGCGCGCCATCAGGGTCGTCTGCCCGTCGAAGCACATAGTTACGCTGGTACATGGGCCCGGTACGGCCGCGGAACCAGGACTGCAGCACGAGATTTTCGCCCCAAACCGGCCAGCGGTCTACGACGATGTGCATGCGGTTGAGCGCCCAGAACAGCCCGCGTTCGCGCAGGTCGGCATAACTGGCGCCGCCTTCCGCCGAAGCGCGATAGGTCAGCTCCTGCAACCGGCTCTGGAGCGCAAAAGGTTTGATCCGCCTGTCAAAGTCCGTCTCGAAACTCTCGACGGAAAAGCCGTAATCGCTTATCATGGTGAAAAATTAAAACAGTTCACGGACATGACGTCCGTGAACTGTTAGGGAAACATCGAAGCGTTAGTCTTCGCGAATGGCCGCGATGCCGGGAAGGTCTTTGCCTTCGATGGCTTCCAGCATGGCGCCGCCGCCGGTGGAGACATAGCTCACCTTGTCGGCGAAGCCCATCTGGTTGACGGCAGCCACGGAGTCGCCGCCACCCACGAGCGTATAGGCGCCCTTGGCCGTTGCCTCAGCCAGCGCCTCGGCGATCTTCAGCGTACCGGTGGCGAAGTTGGGCATTTCGAACACGCCCACGGGACCGTTCCAGAGCACGGTCTTGGAGTCGAGGATGATCTTCTTCCAGTTCTCAATCGACTTCGGACCGGCGTCCATGCCCTGCCAGCCGTCCGGAATCTCGTGCGAGGGGACGATCTGCACGTTGGCGTCGTTGCTGAAGTCGTCGGCCACGCGGGTCTGGACCGAGAGGGAGAGGTTCACGCCCTTTTCCTTGGCGATCTTCATGATCTCCAGTGCGTCGGGGATCAGGTCGTCTTCGTGGAGCGAGTTGCCGATCTTGCCGCCTTCGGCCTTGATGAAGGTGTAGCCCATGCCGCCGCCGATGATCAGGTTGTCGACCTTGGTAACGAGGTTCTTGAGCACTTCGAGTTTCGAGGACACCTTCGAGCCGCCGATGATGGCGGTGAAAGGACGCTGGGCGTTCTTGAGCACGTTGTCGATGGCCTTGATCTCGCCTTCCATCAGGTAACCGAACATCTTGTCGTTCGGGAAATACTTGGCGATCAGGGCCGTAGAGGCGTGGGCGCGGTGGGCGGTGCCGAATGCGTCGTTGATGTAGCAGTCGGCGTAGGAAGCCAGCTTCTTCGTGAACTCTTTCTGGCTCTCTTTGACAGCGGCCTTGGCAGCCTTCTTCTCCTCGTCGGTGGCGTCTTCGGCCAGTCCGCGGGGTTTGCCCTCCTCTTCTGCGTAGAAGCGGAGGTTTTCGAGCACAAGCACTTCACCCGGCTTGAGGGCGGCTGCCTGGGCATCGGCCTTCTGGCAGTCCGGGGCGAACTGCACCGGCACGCCGAGGAGTTCGCTCACGCGGTTCAGGATGTGTTTCAGGGAGAACTTCTCAGCCGGGCCCTTGGGACGGCCGAGATGGGACATGATGATCAGCGCACCGCCGCCGGCGAGCACTTTCTTGAGGGTGGGGATGGCAGCCCGGATGCGGGTGTCGTCGGTAATCTCGAACTGGTCGTTCAACGGAACGTTGAAATCGACGCGAACAATGGCCTTCTTGCCATTGAAATCGTAGGAATCAATCTGTTTCATATCGTTTGAGGTCTTTCTCCTTGATGGTTTCGCGCTTGTCGAATTCCCGCTTGCCGCGGGCCAGCGCGATGTTGAGTTTGGCGTAGCCGTTTTCGGCGATGAACAGGCGGGTGGCCACGATGGTCAGGCCTTTCTCCTTCACGGAGCGCTCCAGCTTGCGGAGTTCCCGCTTGGTGAGCAGGAGCTTGCGGTCGCGGCGGGGATCCTGGCGGCTGAAGGCGGAACCCCACCAGTACTCGGCGACGTTCATGTTCTTCACGTAAAGCTCCCCGGCGACGAAATAGCACCAGCTGTCGACCAGCGAGGCCTTGCCTGCGCGGATCGACTTGATCTCGGTCCCGTTCAGCACGATGCCGGCCGTGAAGTGTTCGAGGAATTCATACTCGAACGAGGCCTTCTTGTTCCGGATCTCGACGGTGCTTTTTTTCTTCTCTTTCGCCATGACTGGCTTACATATTAACTCACAAAGATAATGAAAAGTACAGGAATTGATTATCTTTGTCGGCATGGAAGAAGATGAATATCTAGGCCAGTACGAGAAACGGCTGCAGGACGACCTGGTGAAACGCTGCACGGATGCCGGCATGATGGGCGGCACGCTGCTTGAAAGCGACGACATCGAGTGCAAGTTCACCGATGCGCTCGCCCGGCCCTATCTGACCGACGCCATCCGCGAGTATCAGCAATATCCCGAAGCTTCCGTAGCCTGGGCTGGTTTTCTCGGCATGGCTGTCGCCAAGATCTGGGACGCTGACTGGCAGTCCTACCAGCAGCTGGCCTATGCCGACCTGCTGGGCCCCCGCGGCTTCGACGACATGGACGAGCGCATCCTGACCCAGGTGCTGGGCTATGAGCTCGACAGCGAGCCGGCCCGCCGCATCTGCGACATTCTCTCGAAATGCGCCGTCGCAGCCCTGACGATGATCCGCCACGAAGAAATCGAACCCGCCAGCCCCCGCGCTTACTACGTCTTCGCCCGCACCGTACAGGTCCTCTACCGCATCGGCGCTTCCATCGCGTTGTTTTTGCTGGGCTATAAACTTGAACGGCTTTAATGCCTGCTTTACACGATAATTTGTGTATCTTTGTAGGTTATGACGATTGAACAACCTTCTGCCGCGTGGAGCGACTATGAGCTGATCGATTCGGGCGACTTTTCGAAGCTCGAGCGTTTCGGCCCGTATGTGACCATCCGCCCCGAGCCCAAGGCCCTCTGGCCCAAGTCGCTGCCTGACGAGCAGTGGCGCCGCCTGGCCCACACCGAATTCAAGCCTGGCGCTGGTTTCGGCAAGGCCGGCAAGGAAGACAGCGGCACCTGGACCATGCTCCACAAGATGCAGGAGCAGTGGACAATCGCCTATCCCGCCGTGGGCTTCCAACTGAGGCTGGGCCTGACCTCCTTCAAGCACGTGGGCGTCTTCCCCGAGCAGGCGCCGAACTGGGATTTCATCTACCGGAGCGTGCGCGACATCACCGCAGCGCAGTCCGAGGCGCCGAAGGTGCTCAATCTCTTCGCCTACACGGGTGCCGCTTCCCTGGCGGCCTGCCGGGGCGGCGCGCAGGTCACGCACCTCGATTCGGTGCGGCAGGTGGTCACCTGGGCCCGCGGCAACATGGAGCTCAGCGGCCTCGACGGCATCCGCTGGATCATCGAAGATGCCCTGAAGTTCGCCCGCCGGGAAGCCCGCCGCGGCAACCGCTACCAGGGCCTGATCCTCGATCCGCCGGCCTATGGCCACGGCCCCGACGGCGAGCGCTGGAAACTCGACGAGTGCCTCTATGAGCTGCTGCACGAATGTGCCGCCATCCTGGCCCCCGAAAAAAGCTTCCTGGTCCTCAACCTCTATTCCAACGGCTACTCGGCCGTACTGGCCGACACCCTGGTCCGCAGCGCTTTCGGCACAAAGTTCGCAAGCCTCGACTACGGTGAACTCGTGCTCAGGGACCGGGCGGGCAAAGCCCTTCCCCTGAGTGTTTTCTCCCGATTAAAAAGATAATTGTCCATGATAGATTTTCTCTCCGTCACCTGGAACGTCGACCCGGTCATCTTCAAGCTCGGGCCGCTGACCCTGCGGTGGTACTCCCTCCTCTTCGTGGCCGGCTTCCCTCTGGGCTACTGGCTCTTCGAAAAGTTCTACAGGCGGGAGGGCGTCGACACGAAACTGCTGGAACCCCTGCTCTACGCCTTGCTCATCGGCACCATCGTGGGTGCCCGGCTCGGCCACTGCTTCTTCTACGAACCCGGCTACTACCTCACCAGTGAGCACTGGGTGGAGATTTTCAAGCCCTGGAAAGGCGGCCTGGCCTCCCATGGCGGCACCATCGGCGTGATGCTGGCTGTCTGGTGGTATGCGCATCGCTACGGCAAGAAAAACGATTTCGACATCCTCTGGGTGTTCGACCGACTGGCCATCGTGGTCTGCTTCGCCGCCTGCCTCATCCGCCTGGGCAACCTCTTCAACTCGGAGATCTACGGCGACGTGACCGACC
>CACZWU010000028.1 GCA_902784965.1 uncultured Bacteroidia bacterium
TTTCGTGGCCCGCAGCGTCAAGACCAACATCCGCGAACTCGAAGGCATCCTCTATTCCCTGATCGCCAACGCTACCTTCAACAAGCAGGAAGTTACACTGGAACTGGCTCAGCGCCTGGTCGACCGCGTGGTCACCGATCCCAAGTGCGAAATCACCGTGGGACGCATCCAGGAGACGGTCTGCAACTATTTCGGCATCAGCAACGACATCTTCCTGTCGAAGACCCGCAAGCGCGAGATCGTACAGGCCCGCCAGATTGCCATGTTCCTGAGCCGCAGCCTCACCAAGACTTCCCTTTCGTCCATTGGCGCCCAGCTGGGCGGCAAGGACCACGCGACGGTGCTCCACGCCTGCAACACCGTCAGCGACCTGATGGACACCGACCGCAGTTTCCGCGGCTTTGTCCACGATATTGAGCGCCAGCTCAACAGCCCGGAATAATCAACCGCTTAAATATCCTTTCCATGAATACAGAAAAAGTCTTGAATTTTTTCCGTGAGATTACCTGTATCCCGCGGGAATCGGGCCACGAAGAAAAGATCGTCGCCTATCTGCAACAGTTCGCCAAGAAGCGCGGACTGGAATGCAAGACCGACAAGATCGGAAACGTGATGATCGCCAAGCCCGCGTCCAAGGGCTATGAAAAGCGTCCCACGATTGTCCTTCAGGGCCATACCGACATGGTGTGCGAGAAGACGGCCGGCTCGACCTTCGATTTCTCCAAGGATCCGATCCAGTATGTCATCGAAGACGGCTGGATGGTCGCCCACGATACGACCCTCGGCGCCGACAACGGCATCGGTGTGGCGACGGCCCTGGCCATCCTCGACGACGACACCGTCGTCCATCCGCGCATCGAATGTCTCTTCACCGTTTCCGAGGAAACCGGCCTGGATGGCGCCCGTGCCGTGAAGAAAGGATTCATTACGGGCAAGACCCTCATCAACCTCGACGACGAGGACGAAGGCTATTTCTGCATCGGCTGCGCCGGCGGCATGGATACCGTGGGCACGTTCAGCTACCGTGAACGCCGCCTCCGTCCCCGCGCGCTCATCCGCAAGTTCACCATCGCCGGCGGCCTGGGCGGCCACAGCGGCGACGACATCGACAAGAACCGCATCAACGGTGTGCAGCAGCTCGCGCGCTTCATCGTCGAGGCGCTGCCGCTGGATGTGGACCTGTGTACCATCGAGGCCGGCAACAAGCGCAACGCCATCGCGCGCGGCGGCGAGGTGGTGCTGGCGGTGCCTCCCCGCAACGAAAAGAAACTGATGGATCTTTTCGCCGATTTCTCGGACCGGCTCAGGCACGAATATGCGGTCACCGATCCGGGCCTGGTTTTCTCTGCCGAACCGGTGGTCTGGGAGAAGGGTGCCATCGACCGTGGCACGGCCGTCCGGCTGATCCGCGCGCTGATTGCCCTTCCGCACGGGGTGGTGGCGATGAGTGCCGATATCCCCGGGCTGATTGAAACCTCCACGAACCTGGCGTCCGTGAAGGTGGAGGAAGGACACAAGATCCGGGTGGGCACGATGCAGCGCAGTGCGGTCGACAGCCAGCGCGTCTTCCTGGCGCAGCGGGTAGCGGCCGTGTTCGGCCTGGCTGGCGCAAAGGTCAAACATTCAGATGGCTATCCTGGGTGGAAGCCCAATGTCCATTCGCCCATCAAAGAGGTTTGCGTGGCTTCCTACAAGCGTCTTTTCGGCCATGAGCCGGTGGTGCGTGCCATCCACGCGGGGCTCGAATGCGGTCTCTTCACCGAGAAGTTCCCCGACATGGACATGATTGCTTTCGGTCCGACGCTGCAGGGCGTGCATGCCCCCGGCGAGCGGCTCGACCTGGCTTCCCTTGACCGTTTCTATGCGGTCCTGCTCGACGTCCTTAAAAACGTATAGCCATGCCCCGGGTCATTGCTCCTTCGATGCTTTCCGCCGACTTCGGCAACCTCGACCGGGATTGCCGGATGGTCAACCGCAGTGTGGCAGGCTGGTTCCATCTTGATGTGATGGACGGCATCTTCGTTCCCAACATCTCTTTCGGTTTCCCGGTCTGCAAGGCCATCGCCCGCGTGGCGGAGAAGCCGCTCGACGCGCACCTGATGATTGTCGAGCCGTGGACCTACGTGGAGCGTTTCGCGCAGCTGGGTGTCCAGTACCTGAGTTTCCACTATGAGGCCTGTGGCGACCGTCGTCTCCGTTCCACCATCCGGCTGGTCCGCAACTGCGGGATGGGGGTGGGGGTGGCCATCAATCCCGAGACGCCGGCCGAGGTGCTGATTCCCTGGCTCCGGACGCTCGATTACGTGGTGGTGATGGGTGTCCATCCGGGTTACAGCGGGCAGAAGTACATTCCGGAGACGACGGAAAAGGTCGGGGTTCTGGCCGAGATGATCGCGGCACAGGGTGTTGACTGTTTCATCGAAGTCGATGGTGGCGTGAACACGGAGAATATCGCCGAACTCGAGCGCCTTGGCGCCGGCGTCTTCGTCGCCGGCTCCGCCGCCTTCTCCTCCGCCAACCCCCTCGCCGCCATCCGCGCCCTGAAAAACGCCTAGATCAAATACTTGATTTCTTTGAAGCCGTAGGGGTGGATGGTGCCGTCGCGGTGCTCGAGGAGGAGACGGGCTTCGGGATCGATGCCGAGGATGCGGGCCTCAATGCGTCGGCCCGAGCGGTATTCCGTCGGTACGTCGCTGGCAGGCAGCTCCTCGAAGCCGTGCCACTCGCCCCGTCGGTAGAGATGCTCCATGTACTCCGCGTCATAGCCATTCCGGGCATACGCTGAATACAACTTGTCGCAACGACTGAAAATCGGTGCAAGCACCCGCGTCAGCGTTGCCTTCAGATCGTACGACTGCCCCGTAACCAACCCCAGTGACGTCGGATTTGGCAGCGACGGATCGAATGCCGACTGGTTCAGATTCAGCCCGATGCCGGCGACGGCCGAACGCAGCAGCCCTCCCGACAGCGTGGGCTCGATCAAGGTACCGCAAACCTTCCTGTCGCCGATGTAAATGTCGTTGGGCCACTTGATGGTCGCCTCCACCTGTTCCGTGCGCAGGAAATCGAGCAGGCCCAGGGCGACGACCTGCGAGAGGATAAACTGCTCCCGAGCGGGGATGCCCTCCGGTTTGATCAGGATCGAAAACGTGAGATTTTCTCCCGGCCGGCTCTCCCAGCGGTTTCCCTTCTGGCCGCGGCCGGCGGTCTGGAAAAGAGCCGCATAGACACTGCGGTCGGGGAGCGCTTCCTTGTCTGCCAGCAGGCGGGTGTTCGTGGAGTCGATGGTGTCGAACCAGTGGATGGAATCTGCCATTTTTTCAGTTTTTTTCGTATGGCTGAAAATTTGTAAGAAAGTATTATCTTTGTAAGATATTCTAATTAATTGCAAAGATAGTGATTTTTGATGAAGACGAAGAGTGAAGTCGGCGTAATCGCCGAAGCTATGTTGGAGAAAAAGGCACAGGATGTGGTCTCGCTCGACCTGACGAAGATCGGGACGGCGATTGCCGACCATTTCGTGATTTGCCATGCAGACTCGACGACCCAGGTCGTCGCCATTTCCGACTACGTTGAAGAGATGATGGAGAAGGAATTCGACCGCAGCGTGCTGCGCAAGCAGGGCCGCGAAAACGCCTTCTGGATCATTCTCGATTACAGTGATATCGTCGTCCACATTTTCAAGACCGACCAGCGCCTGTTCTACCGCCTGGAAGACCTGTGGGCCGACGCAGTGAAAACCACCTATTCAGATACCCAGGCTTGATGGAAGACAACAATACCCCTCTGCCGGAAGGCGGATCCCGCCGTCCGCGCCCGATGCGCCAGCCGCGCCGTGGATTCAACTGGTTTTCGTTGATCTACCTGTTCCTCTTGCTGGGACTGGCCTATATGTGGTCGTCGTCCGGTACGGCCAATCCGCTCAAGAAAGAGTGGATCGACGTCAAGGACGGCCTGCTGGTCAGCGGAGACGTCGATAAACTGGTGTATGTCCGCAATGAGCACAAGGGAGACATCTACCTGAAACAGGCGGCGCTCGACAAGTACAAGAACCTCTATGGCGGCCGGGAACCCAAGGCCGGTCCGCATTTCTATTTTCTGGTGTCGGAGAAATTCGACGCCGAGACCCAGTTCGACGAGTTGTTGGCATCGCTGCCGGAAGACCAGCGCTTCCGCGTGGTGATCGATGAGCACAAGAATTACTGGGGTCCCATCATCGAATGGATCATCTTCCCGCTGCTGCTGCTCGGCATGTTCTTCCTTTTCATGCGGCCGATGCGGGGGATGGGCGGCGGCGCCGGCGGCGGTATCTTCAACGTCGGCAAGTCGCAGGCCAAGCTTTACGAGAAATCCAACAACGTGAAGGTCACTTTCAAGGACGTGGCCGGCATGGAGGAAGCCAAGATGGAAGTGAAGGAGATCGTCGATTTCCTGAAGAACCCCAAGAAATACACCGCCCTCGGCGGCAAAATCCCCAAAGGCGCCCTGCTGGTCGGCCCTCCGGGTACCGGAAAGACCCTGCTGGCCAAGGCCGTGGCCGGCGAAGCCGATGTGCCCTTCTTCTCGATGTCGGGTTCCGATTTCGTGGAGATGTTCGTCGGCGTAGGTGCTTCGCGCGTCCGCGACCTCTTCCGCCAGGCTAAGGAAAAGGCCCCCTGCATCGTCTTCATCGACGAGATTGACGCCGTGGGCCGTGCCCGCAGCAAGAATGCCGGTTTCACCTCGAACGACGAACGGGAAAATACGCTCAACCAGCTGCTGACCGAAATGGACGGCTTCGGCTCGAATTCGGGCGTCATCATCCTGGCCGCCACCAACCGGGCCGACATCCTTGACAAGGCCCTGATGCGCGCCGGCCGTTTCGACCGCCAGATCCACGTGGACCTGCCGGAGCTCAAGGAACGCCTCGAAATCTTCAAGGTGCACCTGCGCGGCATCAAGCTTGCCCCGGGCTTCCAGATCGATTTCCTGGCCAAGCAGACCCCGGGTTTCAGCGGCGCCGACATCGCCAACGTGTGCAATGAGGCGGCCCTGATCGCAGCGCGCAAGAACAAGGATTTCGTGGACAAGCAGGATTTCCTCGATGCCATCGACCGCATCGTGGGCGGCCTGGAGCGCAAGAGCAAGATCATCACCCCCGAGGAGAAAAATACGATCGCCCATCATGAGGCGGGTCACGCCACGGTCAGCTGGCTGCTGCCCAACGCCAATCCGCTGCTCAAGGTCACCATCATCCCGCGCGGACAGAGCCTCGGCGCCGCCTGGTATCTGCCGGAGGAACGCCAGCTCACCACCACCGAGCAGATGATGGACGAGATGGCGGCTGCCATCGGCGGCCGCGTGGCCGAAGAGCTCGTCAACGGCCGCATCTCCACCGGCGCGCTCTCCGACCTGGAGAAAATCACCAAGCAGGCCTATGCCATGGTGAGCTATTTCGGCATGAGCGAAAAGGTGGGCAACCTGTCGTTCTACGATTCTACCGGCAGCCGGGAGATGGCGTTCAGCAAGCCGTATAGCGAAAAGACGGCGGAACTGATCGACGAAGAGGTGAAACGCCTCATCGCACAGGCCCACGCCACGGCCACGAAAGTGCTGACCGAGAACCGCGAAGGATTTGAACAACTGGCGAAGCTGCTCCTGGAGCGGGAAGTAGTATTCTCGGAGGACCTCGAAGCTATTTTCGGCCCCCGAAAGGGTGGCATCGATCCCAACAAGTTGCTGCGCGAAGAGGAGGCATAGCCCATGGGAAAGAGTTCATTGGTACAGCGGACGCTCAGCGGTTTGGTCTTCATCGTGGTGATGGTGGGCGGCCTGCTTCTGCCATACGGCGTGCTGGCCCTGGCCCTGCTGCTGGCCGTTGCGTTGTCCTATGAATTTTTCCGGATGGTGTCGGAGCCGCGCTACCGTATGGAACATGTCCTGGTGACGGTGGCGCTGGTCCTGGTGCTGGTGGGGTGGTTCCTGCATCTGCAGTTGGGCCTTCCGGCCCGCTATATGGCGCTGGGCCTGCTGCCGCTGGTGGCGGCGTGGATCTGCCAGCTCTTCGACGGCGCTTCCGACCATGCCTTTTCGACGGTACCCTTCTTTCCCTTGCTCTACGTCCTGCCAGCCCTGCTGTCCCTGCTGTGGATCGCCTGGCCCGGCGGTGTCTTTTCCTGGCGCCTGACCCTGGGCGTCCTGGTCCTGATCTGGGTCAACGACATCGGGGCTTACTGCGTGGGGATGCTGTTCGGCCAGCGTCCGGGCAGTGCCAAACTCTTCCCGGCGCTCTCACCCAAGAAATCATGGGTTGGCGTGGTGGGCGGCACCCTGTTCTGCCTGCTGGCGGCATGGGGCATCTGGGCTTGGTGGGGGCATCCGGTACTGCCGCTGGTCCACTGGATGGCCATCGCCCTGATCGAATCGGTCTTTGGCGTGCTGGGCGACCTCTACGAGTCGCTCATCAAGCGCCACGCCGGCGTGAAAGATGCCGGCAAGCTCATTCCGGGCCATGGCGGCCTGCTCGACCGTTTCGACGACCTGCTCTTCGTATTGCCGCTGACGGCGCTGTATCTGCTCATCTTCCAATTGATTTGAGGCCATGAAACTGGACAGGAATACTTACGGGACAGTGTTGGCGGTCTATGTTTTCTGCGCGGCCGTTATCTTCGCACTCTGGCGCTGGGTACCGTACTGGTGGATCAATCTCCCCCTGACGCTGGGATTCCTGTGGGTGTGCGGCTGGCAGACCTATTTCCACATGGTTCCCGACCGGACACCGGTCGGCAGCGATACCCTGGTTTCTGCCGTCTCTGACGGGAAGGTGGTGAACATCACGAAAACCTACGAGGCGCTCTTCCTCAAGCGCGATGTGATCATGGTTTCGGTCTATATGGATTTCTGGGACCTGCATGCGAATTTCTGGCCTGTGACCGGGACGGTCACGTTTGCGGAGTATTTCCCGGGCAAGCACCTGCTGGCCTTCAAGCCGAAGGCTTCCGAAGAGAATGAGCATTCATGCACGGCGATCCGGACGGAAGCTGGCAAAGAGGTGATGTTCAAGCAGTTGGCTGGTGGTTTCGCCCGTCGTATCGTGTGCTATGCGCAGGAAGGGATGGCGGTCAGGGCCGGGGAGCAGTGCGGCATCATCAAGTTCGGTTCCCGCATCGATTATTATCTTCCGCTCGATGCCAGGGTCCTGGTCAAGGAAGGCGACCTCGTGAAAGGCATCACCTCCTTAATCGCCGAAATCTAAGCGTCCTTTTTCGGCGGCCGCCGAAAAAGGACGCTTTGGTTATTCTGGAGAGTCGATCGTGAGGAAGCGTTCGGGGCCGAGGCAGGCGAGGGCACGCTCGATGAGCGCGCTCTTTTTTTCATCTTTCTTGCCCGCATAGATGTAGAGCAGCGATTCGAGATAGAGCGTCAGCATCGCCGATTCGTCGCGCCGGCGGAACGCGCTGCGGTCAATCTGCAGGCCCGTGGCCTTCAGGAAAGCGTCGAGCCGGTCCTGCGGGAAAAGCTCTCCGCCGCGGTAGACATTGATGTAGAACAGGATCTTGCCCCGCTCCACGTAGGCCGGCACAAAGCCGCCCGGGAAGCAAAGCAATTCAACGGGAAGACCCGCCATCTGGCAGATGGCCAGGTAGATGTACGAAAGCGTGAAAGGATTTCCGCCATGCGTCCGCAGTACCTCGCCCAGCAGGGCATACTGCGGATCCTTGAGCTGGACGTCGTAGAGGGTGAACTTGAGCCGCTGGTAGAAAGCGTGGTTCAGGATCCGGATGTTCTCCACGCCGGTGCGCAGGTCGGAATGCTCCGCCTGATACGCCTCCGAACAACGGTAGAAGAGCGATTCGTAGCGCTCCCGCGTGAGCGTCCATTCGAAAAGCGAACTGAGGATCCAGCCCCCTTCGAAAAGCGACAGCGGGGCGGGCGAGCGGTTGACGAATTCCTGGAAGTCGGCCAGCTTGAATTCGTCATTGAGCTGCCGGGCCCGCGCCATGATGCGGTATTTGCGCATCGGCTCGGGTTCGCGTTCGGAGCGGTTGTGGAGCGAGCGCACCACCTCGGGACCATACGACATCAGCCGCTGGTTTACCTGTTCGGAAACGACCATGTCGGGGTCGTCCAGCAGGTCGACAAGAGATTCGAGTTCTTCCGGGTCGATCATCATCTTTTTACTATGCATTGCCGCTCTGGTATATGGCACCGAGAGCAGAAAAATGCTCTCGGTGCCATATACCACCCGCGGCTAAGCGGTCATGGTTTCGAGCGAGCGCCAGAGTAACTGCGCGATCAGCGATTTATAATCGGGATTGCTTTCCTTGATATGCCGGTTGGCGATGGCCAGGCAAACCGTGACAGCATCGTGGCCGAGCAGGGTTGCGAGGCCGGCCAGGCAGGAACTTTCCATTTCGATGTTGCTTACGCGGTAGCCGTCATGCTCGAAACTCTCCAGCTTCGGAATCAGGTCGGGAATCGTCAGGTCCAGGCGGACGGAGCGGCCCTGGGGGCCGTAGAAACCGGGTGCCGAAACGGTCATTCCCTTGTAGGTCCAGCCCTGGAACTTTCGGATGAGGGTATCGCTGGCGCGGACGAAATAGGGACGTCCGAGACGCTCCGGCCAGTCCATATGCTTGACGAAAGCTTCTTCGAAGTCTTTCAGGAAAATTTTCTCGCCGTCTTTATACCAGTTGAGGACACCGTCGAAACCGATGGAAATATGGCTCAGGATATAGCTGCCCAGCGGAATATCGGGTTGGGCGGCGCCGCAGGTGCCGATGCGGAGGATGGACAGGCGGCGATGTCTCAATTTGGGCAACCGGGTCTTGAAATCGATGTTGGCCAGGGCGTCAAGCTCGGTCATCACGATATCGATGTTGTCAGAGCCGATGCCATGGGAGAGGGCGGTGACACGTTTGCCTTGGTATTTTCCGGTAACGGTATGGAATTCACGCGAGGACTTTTCCACTTCGATGGAATCGAAAAGGTAGGAAATGGCGTTGACGCGGTCAGGGTCGCCCATCATGATGACGGTATCGGCCAGGTCTTCGGGTTTGATATGGAGATGGAACACGGATCCGTCTTCGTTGATGATGAGTTCCGAGCTGGGAATGGGCTGTTTCTTCATGATTTTTCGGTCTTGAAACAACAAATATACGAAATTATCCTTAAATTCACAAGGTCAAACCCTTGCACCATGAAAAACCGCTGCCGCCCCTGTCTGTCCTTCTGTCTGCTACTCTGCCTCGCCGCCGCCTGCACGGTGCGTCCGCCGGAGCCTTATGGCGCCGTTCCGACGCCGGAGCAACTGGCCTGGCAGCAGATGGAGATGAACCTGTTCTGCCATTTCGGTCCCAATACCTTTACCGGAGTCGAGTGGGGCGACGGCACGGAGCCGGAAGATATCTTCTGTCCTTCTGACCTGGACTGCCGCCAGTGGACCGCTACGGCGCGCAAAGCCGGTTTCAAAGGGGTCATCCTCACGGCCAAGCACCACGACGGCTTCTGCCTCTGGCCATCGCCGGAGAGCGTGCATACCGTGGCGCAGAGTGCCTGGCGGGAAGGGAAGGGGGACGTGTTGCACGAGCTGTCCGAGGCCTGTGCCGCTGAGGGTTTGAAATTCGGCGTCTACATCTCGCCCTGGGACCGCAACGATCCGCGCTACGGGACGCCTGAATACAACGCAGTCTTCGTCCGGACGCTGGAGAGCGTGCTGGACGGCCGCTACGGTCCGGTATTCGAGCAGTGGTTCGACGGTGCCTGCGGCGAGGGGCCGACCGGGAAGCGGCAGGTGTACGACTGGCCGCTGTTCAACGGAACGGTCGCACGTCTGCAACCCCAGGCCGTGATTTTCAGCGATGTCGGCCCCGGCTGCCGCTGGGTGGGCAACGAGCGGGGTCAGGCCGGCCGCACGAACTGGAGTACGCTCGAGGTCGATGGCTTCGAGCCGGGGGCGGGGAGCCCGCCTGTGGAGGTACTCAACTGCGGGACGCCGGGGGCTTCGCACTGGGCGGCTGCCGAGACCGACGTGTCCATCCGGCCGGGCTGGTTCTGGCGGGCCTCCGAGACGCCGCAGGTGAAGAGCGTCCGGCAACTGCTGAAAATCTATTACGAAAGCGTCGGCCGCAATTCGCTGCTGCTGCTCAACGTGCCGCCCGATACCCGCGGCCGCATCGATCCGGTCGATTCGCTTCGCCTGATGGAATTCCGGGCGGCGCTCGATGACATTTTCGCCGACGATCTGGCGGCGGATGCGACGGTGGCCGGCGATGCCCGCGGCCGGCATTTTGCGCCCGCCAACGTCCTGTCGCCCGCATATGACCGCTACTGGGCTTTGCCCGACGGGCAGACGGGCGGGGCGCTGACCCTCTCGTTTCCCGGGCCGCGGACCTTCAACCGGGTCCTTCTGCAGGAATACATTCCGCTCGGCCAGCGCATCACCGCCTTCCATCTGGAGATCCTGACGCCGGAAGGGGAGTGGCTGGAGATCGCCCGCGAGACCACCGTCGGTTACAAGCGCATCGTCCTGACGCCGACCGTCACCACGGCCGCCCTCCGCGTGGTCGTCGACGATGCCCTCGTCTGTCCGACCCTCACCCGCGTCGCACTCTACCACGACACCGTCTACTGTGAGGTCGACTGACTTTTTTGCGCTTTTATTTGGATTTCTCGTCCGCATTCCCGGCCTGTCGGTCGAGGACTGGACGGAAGAAAAACGCTAATTCTCCGCGCAGAGCCGGTTGATGAAGTTGAAGATGACCAGCGTGCGCTTGCGCAGGAGGGGGTAGTCGATGATGGCGGGGGTGTCGGTCTTCTTGAGGGTGTGCTGATGGAAGGCCGAAGTGAAAAGGATGGCCGGGATGCCGGCTTTGGCAAAGGGCTGCTGATCGGAGGTCTCGTACATCATCTTCGCGAAGTTGCGGCTGCCGTAGAAAGTCTGGTCGAGGTCCAGTTTGTAGAGCGTACGGTGGCACAGGTAAGAGAGATAGCCCTGGTAGGTCGCGGGAAGCGTTTTTTCACCCAGGGCGAACAGATACTCCCGATTCCCGTGAGGCGGGACCAGGTCGGTCCCCAGCATGTCCATGTTGATCATCGCCGTAATCTTCTCGCGCGGGATGGGCAGGTCCCGGACGAAGCGTCGGCTGCCGGCCATGTTCAGTTCCTTCCCGTCGAACGCCACGAAAATCAGATTCTTGCGCGGGCCAACTCCGTCGGCTTTCATCGCCGCGAACATCCGGGCCAGCGACAGCAGCGCCGTCACGCCCGAGGCGTTGGCGTCGGCTCCAGGATAGACCGTATGGCCCAGCCGCCCGAGATGGTCGTAGTGCGCGCCGATGACGATGTATTCGTCGCTTGGCTGGGCAGCGGGCAGAAACCCGATGACATTGCGGACGGCGATGGAATCGTCGTACAGGAAACTCTGGGTGTAGGTCCAGTTCCAGGGCTTAAGCCCGATGGCGCGGAACTGTTCCACAAGGTAGCGCTCTGCCAGCCGCTTGCCCTCCGTACCCGATGCCCGTCCCTCCGTCATCTCGTCGGCCAGGTATTCCAGCGCCCGGCGCTGGTCCTCGACGTTCAGCAGATTTTCATATTTCCGGAGACTCTGCGCCCCTGCGTCTTTCTGTCCCGCGAGGAACAGAAAGATGTACGTAACAAGCAGTATGGCACAACTTTTTCTCATTTAGTTTCAAATGACCTGCAAAAATAGTATTTTTGCGAAGATGTTCAAACGCGGCTTCACATTTCTTGTGCTGCTGTGGTTCTCCGTGACCGCGGCCCATGCACAATACGACCTCGACCACTTTTACTACAGCGGCCGGCAGGCGCTCATTGACGGGAAATACGCCCAGGCCATCGACCGTTTCAACGTGCTGGCCCAGCTCGACAGCACCGTCTACGAAGCTTATTTCTTCCGGGGCATCGCCAAATACAATCTCGGCGACTACGTCGGCGCCCAGCGCGACTTCGACCGGACCCTGCATTTCAATCCCATCTACACCCCGGCCTACCACTATCGCGCCATCGCGCTGAGCCGCATCGGCAAATACGACCTGGCGCTCAAGGACCTCGAAGAGGCCGTCGACCTGCGCCCGAGCTACACCGACCTGTATTTCAGCCGCGGCGTGACCTATTTCCTCTCGCAGCAGTTCGAAAAGGCCGTCCAGGATTTCAACACCTTCATCCGCAAGGCACCCCGCGAAAGCAACGCCTACCTGAACCGCGGCGCCTGCTACCTTTACTTGAAAGACACTGTCAAGGCGCTCGAAGACTACAACAAGGCCATCTCGCTGAACCGCTACGATCCCGAGGGCTACGTGCGCCGTTCGCGCGTGTATGCGATGCAGGAGCGCACCGACGAAGCCATCGACGACCTCGACACGGCCCTCCGCATCGACAGCACCAATACCTACGCCTTCTTCAACCGGGCCATCCTCAAATACGAGCGGAAAGACATCAACGGCGCCCTGGCCGACCTCGACCGCGTGCTGGAAGAGGAACCCGGCAACGCCCTGACCTTGTACAACCGCGCCCTGATCCTTGCCCAGGTGGGTGACTACCGGGCCGCGCTCGACGACTACGACCGTGTGCTCAACATCAACCCCAACAACGTGCTGGCCTATTTCAACCGGGCCGCCGTGTTCATGGAACTGGGGCGCTACCGCGATGCAATGGATGATTACTCGCAGGCCATCAACCTGTATCCCGACTTCGCCAAGGCCTACATGAACCGCTCGTATGCGAAGAGCCAACTCGGGCAGTATACCTCTGCCAAGCAGGACTACGACATTGCCCAACGCAAAGTCCGTGAGTACCAGGCGATGACGGCCGATTCCACCGGCCACGCCGCCTTTGCCGACACCAGCCGCAAATACGACCACCTGCTGGCCCTCGACGCCGAATTCGCCAAGAAGGATTTCGACAACGAACTGCTGCAGTACCGCGACGTCGACATCCGGCTCAAGCCGCTGTACAAAGTGCAGCCCGCCGATTCGGTGAGCGGCTTCTCGTCGATCGCCCGCAAGTTTGAGGACGAGGTGCTCGACCGCTTCATCGCCCAGAGCCCGCTCGCCGTGAAGTTCGCTGCCTCCGAACGCGGCCGCATGCGCGATGCCGCCCGTGTCCGTGAGGAAACTGCCCGCCGCGTGCGTCAGGACCGCTCCAGCGAGAATCTTTTCATCAAGGCGCTGGTGGAAACCGAGAACAACCAGTTCAATACCGCGATGGTCTGCTACGACGAGGCCATCGAGAAGTCGCCGGAGACCTTCTTCTACTACATCAACCGCGGTGCGCTTCAGGCCGAGATGATCGACTTCATCTCATCGATGGAGAACAATGTGCAGGTGCTGACCCTCGACAACGCCAATACTGTCAAGACCCGCGTGCAGGATCAGGTGACCCGTAGTTACGACTACACCCCGGCCATCCACGACATGACGAAGGCGGCGGCCATCAACCCCGGATTTCCCTATACCTACTATAACCTCGGCAACCTTTACTGCCTGTCGAACGACCTCCCCGAGGCCATCGTGCAGTATAGCCGGGCCATCGATCTGTACCCGTATATCGGCGAGGCCTACTACAACCGGGGTCTTGTGCTGATCTACCTGAAAGACAATGAGAAAGGATGCATCGACCTGAGTACGGCCGGAGAACTGGGCATCCAGGACGCCTACAGCGTCATCAAGAAATATTGTAAAACCGAAGAAGAATTATAGACTATGTGGCTTTGGGCTGCGATCGGATCTGCCATCCTGCTGGGCATCTACGACGTTTTCAAGAAACAGGCGTCGACACGCAACGACGTACTTCATATTCTGCTTTACGTAACGGCCCTTTCCACGCTGTTGCTGAGTCCTTTCATCCTGACCTCCGCCTTCGGTTGGCAATGGCTGCAGGGTACGGCGTTCGATGCCTCGCCGGGCACCGCGCGTGACCATCTGCTGGTGCTGCTCAAGGCCTTCATCGTATCGATCTCCTGGGGCAGTGGCCTGATCGGCCTCAAGAACCTGCCCATCACCACGGCCGGTACCATCAAAACCTCACGGCCGGTGTTCGTGCTCCTGGGATCGATCCTGATTTTCGGCGAGCGGTTGAACCAGTGGCAGTGGGTGGCCGTCCTCCTGGCCTTCGCCGCCCTGTGGATGCTGGGACATACCAGCAAGCGCGAAGGTTTCGATTTCGTGCGTAACAAATGGGTCCTCTGTATGTGGGTGTCGGTGTTCTCGGGTGTGGCCAGCGCCCTGCTCGACAAGCACCTCATGTCATCGATGCAACCGATGTTCGTGCAGGGATGGTGCAATTTCTACATCACACTCATCCTGGCCGTCTCTCTGCTGATCGTGAAGTACTTCGGCAACCCGGCCCATTACCAGCCCTACAAACACGACTGGCTCATCCTGATCATCGCGCTGTTCATCACCTGGTCGGATTTCCTGTATTTCCTGTCTTTGAGCGGCGAGGGCGCCATGCTGTCGGTGGTTTCGATCCTGCGCCGGAGCTCGGTGATCATCACCTTCATCTGCGGTGCCATCTTCTTCAAGGAGAAGAACCTCAAGTCGAAAGGCCTGGCCCTGCTCATCCTCCTGGCCGCAATGATCCTGCTGGTATTGGCCAGCTAAATTTGCCTACTTTTGCCGCGACAACAATGTGGAATGCCTCACAGTGTTTTCGCGTCCAAAGTAGGAAGTGTCCCGATTATTTGCTTTGCTTGGCGAACGCCCTTGCAATGCGCTGGGCGGTGCCTTCGTTGGCGGCGAAACGAACCGCGAGGACCAGCAGGACGATGGCGATCAAAGGAAAGATGCTGCCGACGGACAGCTTGTAAACGGTCGACAAACGTAATCCGGACTCCAGTTTCGTCGTAAAGAAGTCAACGAAAAGCCAGATCTGGAAGCCCAGCAGCACGATGGCGTTGGTAATGCAGAGAAACACCTGATAAAAAGGCTGCTTGGCCGAAAGCAACGCCACGTCGGAAATGATGAACGACAGGACGATGAAAATGATGTAGATGAGCCGGTCCTTGAAGCGGATGGCGTAGTGGATGCCGGTCTCGGGGTTGACGGCACTGCATATGTCCATGCCCAGCAGGACGATGATCAGCAGCGCGGCGGCCGCAATCAGCCAGTTATGCGGTTTCTTCCACATCTCGGTTGCGGTTCAGGGCATCGCGGAACATCGCGATCAGCTGCTCGATGGAATGGGCGATGTTGTAGGGCTTGACAGAGGCGGCGTAACGCTTGCCTTCTTCCCAGCGCTCTTCCGGATGGGAGAGCCAGTCGTCGATGCGTTCGGTCAGGGCCTGGGGATTGTGGGCGGGGAAACTGCAGCGCGGGTCGAGGGAGAACTGCGACGATCCGGTATAAGGGCCGTCTGCGATGATGGGCACGGCCGCCTGCTGCATGGCTTCCAAAATGGAGAGACCTTCGATCTCAATGACCGCGCAGTGGATGCACAGGTCGGCCTTGGCGGCCAACTTGCGCAGGTCGTCGTGGTTCAGGAAGACAAAGGAGGGCTCGTAGCCGACGATGCCGTCGCGATACAGTTTGTGCGCTTGTTTCTTGACTTTCTTCGCTTCCGGACCATTTCCGGCGAAAGTCAGGTGGATGCGTTGGGCAAAGGCGCTGTAGCGCATGGCCCGGATCAGGGTAATCTGGTCTTTTTCGCCGGCCAGTCGGCCAATGCAGACCACTTCCAGCGGACGGTTCGGATTCAGGTAATCGGCCGGCGGATCGGCCGGGCGCAGGCAGGATTCCGGAATCAGGCCGTTGGAGATGACGCGGAGTTCCGATGTGAAATGGTTTTCCTGCAGGCGCTGGCGGACACGCTCCGTGGGGCACTGGATGATGGAGCAGGCGCTGTAGATGTTTTTGCGCCAGCTGTTCAGCAGAACTTGGTTGGCCCAACGCCAGTCTTTCAGGTACAGGGAAAAGAGGATGTTTTCCGGATACAGGTGGAAGGTGGCCGTCATCGGCTTGCCCAGTTTCTTCGCGATGCGGATGGCTTTTTTCTGCAACACGAAGGGTTCTTCCAGATGGACGACTTCCGCCCAACGGATTGCTTCTTCGATGCGTTTGGGATCGCCGTTGGCATAGGAGAAGCCACTGGCCTCGATGATGGGCTGAAAGATCGGGAACTTGAATTCCTTCAGGGGAAAGTCGGGGTGCTGGCCGGGCTTGGAGAGGTCGCATCCCGACAGGATGCGGACATCCTCGCCGGCTGCCTTCAATTCATGTACCGTCCTCCTCGCAGAGGCAGACAATCCGTTTCCCCGAATATAATAGTTGTTGATAACAAAAAGTATCTTCATACTTACAAAATAGTATACAAAGATACGATTTATTTTTAACTTTTAGAAAACCTTTGCCACCAGGAGTCCCGGTAGGATTCTCCCACCGGAAGTTTTGTCCTGTCATCGAGCGTCACTTCGTTGCGTCGGGCTTCCCGTACCCGGTCAAGGGCGATGATGTAGGAACGGTGGATACGCAGGAAGCGGTCCTGGGGCAATTCCTCCTCAATGTTTTTCATGCGGTACAGCACGATGACCGGGGCCTCTTCTCCGTCCAGATGGATCTTCAGGTATTCGCCCATGCCTTCGATGTAGCGGATGCGCCGCGTGTCGATGCGGAGCCCATGATTGGCCGTATTGAAAAAGAGGAAACTTCCTTTCGATTCCGCCAGGGTGCGCTTCATTGCGAGCTTGTCTTCCAGTTTTTTGATGGATTCCAGAAACTCGTTGAAACTGAATGGTTTCAATAGATAGTCTACCGCATTGACGCGAAAACCCTCCACGGCATATTCCGCATAGGCCGTCGTAAAGATGACCAGGGGCGGATCTTCGAGGGAGCGGACGAAGTCCATGCCGTTGATGTCGGGCATGTTGATGTCGATCAGAAGCGCGTCGGCTTGGCCGAGCCAGGGTTGCGCTTCACGCGGGCTTGCGCAGGCAGCCAGCAACTGGAGTCCCGGAATCTTTTTGATATAGACTTCCAACAGTTGCAGGGCGAGCGGTTCGTCATCGATGGCCAGGATCCGGATCATGCCTGTTCGCTTTTCTGGGTGATGGGAATGTCGAGCAACACGCGGTAGCTATCGGGCTGTTCGTCGATATGCAGGGCGTAATCACTCCCATAGAGCAAGTCCAGGCGCTTGTGGATGTTCTCCATGCCGAGACCGTGTTCTTCCGTCTGCCGGGCGGGATGGAGCGAATTGGTGCAGGAGAAGAGGATGCGACGCTGGGTCAGTTCCAGGGAGATCCGCACGAAAGAAGGCGCTTCGTAGCTGATACCATGCTTGAAGGCATTCTCTACGAAAGAAGCCATCAGCAGCGGCGGTACCGTGGCCGTGCCGGCATCGGAGGGAAAATGGGCTTCGATCTGCACGGATTCGGGATAGCGCAACCGCATCAGCGAGAGATAGTGCCGCAGGTAGTCCAGTTCGCGGGAGAGGGGAATGGTGGGCGCGTCGCCTTCATAGAGCACAATGCGCATCAGTTTCGAAAACTCGCTCACAGCCTCAGTGGCCTTGTCCGGGTCGGTGTGGATCAGCGACTGGATGTTGTTGAGCGTGTTCATGAAGAAATGCGGATTGATCTGGTAGCGAAGGGCTTCCAGTTGACGGACCACGTTGGCAGCCTGCAGTTCCTTCAGCTCTGCTTCGTGTTTGCGCGAGCGGTAGAGGGCGGTCAGGCCCAGGTCGACGGCCACCAGCAGGACTCCGATAATCAGTTCCAGTGCTTCGGGGCGGACCGGTCCCCGTCCATCGACGGGTGGCAGGCCGGGACGGTCCATCCGCCATTCATAGGGCGGCGGAGCGGGGATTTCGTCATTCCGCCGATCGGGCCGCCGGTCCGGGTAGAGGCAGAAGATGCCGAAAGCCGCAAGCAGGAGGAGCGTGAGCAGCAGATACCACAACTTGTTCTTTTTCTGGAACAGGGGCTCCAGCAAGAAGTGGTGGACCAGCACCAGCCCCAGGAAGGGGAGTATCTTCAGGATTTCGTTCACATTGCAAATTTACAGATAATTCTTCAATGCCCCTGCCGGTTCGTTGAAGAAAACCGGGGTTTCGTTGAAACACGTCGGGCGTGGCGAAGTAATTGAAAGTGATCTGATTTGTGTAATAAATCATTTTCCATGAGAACGATCCGCTATATCCTCGCTATTGCTTTTCTGTTGACGGCCGTCTTGCCGGCTCTTCAAGCCCAGGAGAAAACAATCAACAAGAAGAACCTGGTCATCAAGGAGTGGAATACGGACGTGAAGTCCAATGCCAAGATTCTCGACCACGTGACCACCTACAACGCCGACGGCAGGAAAATCGAAGAAATCGAGTATAGCGGAAAGTCGCAGAAATGGCGCAAGCGCTACGAATACGACGCCGCCGGCAAGCAGGTACGGGAACTGGTGTACGACGAACGCAACAAGCTCGTCAATGTTAAAAAGTTTGAATACAACGAATTCGGGCGGAAAAAGGTGACCTATACCTATGATGCGAAAGGAAGGCTCACCACAATCAAGAACTACGAATATAATATGGAGGAAGAATGATATGAAACGTTTATTATTGAGTATGACGCTAGTATTGATGGCTATCGTCGCGAGCAATTGCATCGGCGATGACATTATTTCCGTGATGGACGACAATGGCACCGGAGAAGAGGTCACGCCGACCGAGCCAGTCGAACCGGCAAGTTCCCAGACGACGCCCACTGATACGACCGGAACGGACACCGGTGCCGTGACGACGACCTTTACGTCGGCGGGAGACAGTTCCTCCGACGATGACATCTCCAACACGACCTTCACCCGCCTGGTAACTGTTACCTACGCTTCGGGCGGGGCCACCGTTACGGGCTACACTGCCATCTCGGACGTGATGAATGTCGTGGTGAGCGGCAACCAGGTGACGATCAAGTACACGGGTTCCGAGAATGTGGCCTACAAGCTGACGGGTACGGCTTCCGACGGCTTCTTCAAACTCTACAGCGACAAGAAGCAGGCGCTCTGGCTGAGCGGTGTCAGCATCACCAACAGCGCTGGTTCGGCCATCAACAACCAGAGCGGCAAGCGCACTTTCGTCTATCTGGAAGGAACCAATACGCTGGCTGACGGAGCTTCGGCCACCTATGCAACTACGGGTGATGAGGATATGAAGGCTGTCTTCTTCTCCGAAGGCCAGCTCATCTTCAGCGGCAGCGGCTCGCTGAGCGTAATGGCCAACAACAAGCAGGCGAAGTCGGGCATCGTTTCGGACGATTACGTCCGCATGATGGCCAGTCCCACCGTTACGGTGACGGCCGGCGCCAGCGCCGGACATGGCCTCCGCGGCAAAGAATACGTCCAGCTCTCCAACGGTGTCCTGAACGTAACGACGAAGGCGGCCATGAAAAAGGGTATCGGCTCCGACGACTATGTGCTCGTGGAGGGAGGCACCACTACCATCAACGTCTCGGGCGGTGTGGCTTACGACGATGATGACAAAGAGTACAAAGGATCGGCCGGCATCAAAGCCGACAACTACTTCGCCATGACGGGCGGTACGGTGACCATCACCAATACCGGCAATGGCGGAAAGGGCATCAGTGCAGGGAGCTACGATTACGACAGCACGACGCACGCCGTGGCCGACAGCTACATCTCCGGCGGAACGCTCAAGATCACCACGAGCGGCAGCGAATCGAACGATGTGTCCTGCAAAGGCATCAAAATCGGCTGGGTCACCAAGAGCGGCAACAGGGTCACTGGCTATGCCGGTAACATGACGGTGAGTGGCGGCCGGATCTTCATCAACTGCGCGAAATCCGAGGGCTTCGAAGCCAAGGGCAACCTGACGTTCAAGGGCGGCGAGACCTACGTGTATTCCACGGGCGACGACGCCATCAACTGTCAGGCTGAAATGAATGTTTCTGACGGATACGTATACGCCTATTCCACGGCCAATGACGCCATAGATGCCAACCACGACCTGAAGATTTCGGGCGGTTACGTGTTCGCCATCACGACCAAGGGAGCCCCGGAAGTGGCCCTCGACGCCAATACCGAGGAACGATACAAATTGTACATCACCGGCGGTGTCGTCGTGGCCTACGGCGGCCTGGAAAGCGGCTATTCCGCGTCCCAGAGTGTCTATACCATGAGTTGCACGGCTGGCAGCTGGAATGCCCTTTACAACGGCAGCTCTTGTATCGCTGCCTTTAAGGCGCCGGCGGGCGTCTCGTCCGTGGCCGTCTCGGCCCCGTCGCTCAAGAGCGGTTACAAGGGCGTATCCGTGGGGGAAACAACCTACTGCAACGGGGTTTGGGCTACATCCGGCATCTCCGGCGGCAAATCCGTCACACTGGGCATGTATTCCGGTGGCGGAAATGGCCCTGGCGGCGGTCCCGGATGGCATTGATCGTTTCGGCGGGGCGCTCGGTCTGGAGTGGAAATTGAGCAGGCAGCACGCGCTCGATTTCACCATCCTGGGCGACTATTGTTACGACAAGGCGGTCGACACCAACGCCGAAGGCACGACACTCAAGTCGATTTCCTACGACCGGGCCTTCAACACGAGTTTCTGTATCGGCTACAAGTTTAGTTTTTAGTCTTCTTCCCGGAAGGCGTGCTCCAGCAGATAGCGGTAGTAGTAGACCCAGTTGTACCAGTCATGGGTACCTTTCGTCTGAATGTAGGTGTAAGGGTACCCGTGGCGGTTGAAATAGCGCCGCAGGTTCTGGATGTGGAGATAGAAATAGTCCTGGTCGCTGGTAAACACGTAGTAGCCTTTGGGCGGATCGGGGGCAAACTGCTTTTTCCATTTCCGCTTGATGCCGAAATAGAAGTCGTTGTTGCATCCCGGGGGCATGGGAATGACCTTCCAGAAGGGGGAGAACAGGCCGACATAGCCGAAGGCGTCGGGATGGTCGGCGGAGATATACATGCTTTGCAGAGCGCCGACCGACAGCCCGCAGATGGCCCGGTGCGCCTTGTCGGGGATGGTGCGGTAGTGGGCGTCCACATAGCCGACCACGTCGTTCAGGAAACCTTTCTCCACGGTCCCGTCGATCTCGAACAGCGATTCGAGCGCATCCTTGTAGCGGGAATTCTCGAAATCCTTGTCATTCTGGTATTGGTTCACGTTGGGCAGGACGAGAATGAAAGGTCCGGCTCCGCCTTCGCGCCAGACGCTGTCGGTCACCTGGAAGATCTTGCCCCGGTGGATCCATGCGGTCTCGTGGCCGCGGGCCCCGTGCAGGGTGTAGACCACGGGGTAATGCTGGTCGCCCTGCTCGTATCCCGGGGGAAGATAGACGATCATCCGACGCTCGGTCGGTCCTTTCACGGAGCAGGGATACCAGGCTTCTTCCACCTTGCCGTCAGGCACATAGCCCGAGCCGTCATCCGGCGGGCCGGCATAGTAGAAGGGGTCGGTCCGGTCGCGTGTGATGCCGCAGGAAACCAACGCTCCCAGCGCCACCAGCAACCCTATGATGAGCCGTTTTCGCATAAGGGATTGCAAAGTTACAAAAAAAAAGAAGAAGACCACGGGGTCTTCTCCTTTTCGTAGCGCTACCGGGATTCGAACCCGGATTTCAGCCTTGAGAGGGCCGCGAACTAAACCCTTATTCGATAGCGCCATTGGGTTTGGGACTGCAAATGTAAGTCAAAAATTTTATTTTGCAAAAATAAATGCGATTTCTGCCAAAATGTCCTGTTTTTTCAGATGGCAGGTATTTTGATTATCTTTGTGACCGGAAAAAAACCGATAAATTACAGCATAAGATATGGAAAACGAAGATAAGAAGGAACGAAAGAAAGGGAAGGTCGCCGAGCTGACTGAACAACTCAAGGAGTTGACCGCAGAACTGGACCAGGCCCG
>CACZWU010000029.1 GCA_902784965.1 uncultured Bacteroidia bacterium
TGTAACGCGCTTTCGCTCATGCTGTCGAAAAAGGAGCTCACCCGGTCGCTTGACGGCGAACTCCTCCTTATACGGGCCCGAGGGCCCGTAACGTTCGTCAAACATGCGCCGTCATGCGGAGCACCGCTCCCTGCTCAGGCCCTCCCACGTTCCTTTTTCGACAAAATCGCTCAAGCGTCGTTACATCCCTCCTGAGCACACAAGAGCGCCATCAGGCGCTAGCGGAGACCGAGCGGGAGAGCCTTGTGTAATAGCCGGTCGTAGCGGCGGGTCTGGGCAGAGCCCAGTAAGCGCAGGCGCGGGTGGGATATTGCTTCGAGGACCCTAACCACCCTCGGTTGATAGAGGGAGGGGCCCGGAATCGGCGTAGCCGATTTTGGGAAGGAGACGAGCCTTGGCGAGTCGGTCCGAGAAGCAATTCCCAGAGCGCCCAAGCACAAGCCGATAAAAATCGTTTTTGTAATTTGCTGTGAATCAGCAAATTACATATTTCTCTCTGTCCCCAACGGAACAGAAAGACGAAAGAAAAGCTAGAATTGGACGTCGAAGCCGAAGGTGACGCGGAAGTTGCGACGGGGGTCTTCGAGGCGGTGGGTCAGACGCCAGGTGAAGTCGACGCGGAGGACGCGCAGGATGTTCGACAGGCCGGCGCCGACCTCGACATACGGCACTTCCAGCGTCGACAGCCCTTCGATGGGCAGGATACCCGCGCCGCCGGCTTTGTTTGCCGCCGACAACGTGCCATAGGCCGCCTTGACCGTGATGATCTCGCGCAGGTCGAGCTCCTTGATGAGCGGGATCCGCCCCAGGATCAGACCATTGAGATTGTGCTCGTACAGGACGCTCACCCAGCGGTCCGACGCGAATTCATAGTAGTCCATGCAGGTGAACGCCGTCTTGTCGAGGAAGAAAGAACGGTTGCCCTCGTGCAACTTCAGGAAAGGATACGGCACCTCCCCCAGGATGGCCCCTGCTCCAATGTGCACGTTGCTGAAACCGAAGGCCCCCGCCGGAATCTTCCAGTCGAATGAGAACTCCCCCCGCAAATAACTGCAGTCATCGCTGGTCACCCCCTTGATGCCCGCCATCAGGTCGATGCCGATCACCGGATAACGCGTGAAAATGTGCGCCTTGTCGAAGTGTCCGCGATTGATGCGCTCCTGCCAGGAGAAACGCGCCGTATAGCGGATCTGGTTGGCCGAGACCGACTTGACCCAGGTGCTGTCGGGACGGTAGAGCGGCACCATCTCGTTGCCGTAGAGCCGCCGCGATTCTATCGACAGGAAACTGGTGAAACTGGGCGAGAATTCGTGCTCATATTCCAGCAGCAGGTTCCGCATGAGCGTCTGCTTGTCGCCGCCGCCAAACGAGAACAGCGAGTTGAACATGTTGGGCTGCGCGATGGTGGCACTTCCCTGCCCCAGCTGATGATAGTCGTAGTCGCCCTGGAAGAGGATCTTGCGGGTCTTGTCGCGCCGGATGGTGTATTCCACGGAACCGCCGCCCTTGATCAGATGGTCGCGGAAACCATAGCCGACGTTGCCCGTGATCCGGAGACTCGGATGGAAGAACTTCGTGGTGCGGAAGCCCACTCCCACGTGCCAGCCCTCCGTTGCGTTGTATTTGACCGTCTGCGCCCAGGGACCATAGGCAACCTCCGTGTGCTCCCCCTCGATGTAGCCCACGATCAGCGAGCGGAAAACCGTGTACCAGGCCCGGAACGAAGGCTTGTTCTTGATCTCGTCGACCATGGTGTAGATGCCCTGCTCGCGCGCAGTCAGGGGCACGGGCCGGGCCGACTCCCACACGTCCTCGTCCAGGTCCACCGCCCGGGAAGTGACGACTACATCGGGATTCTCCAGCGCTTCCACGGGAGGCTGCCGCTTGCCGGGCTCCCCATAATGCAGCTCGCGGTTGCCCAGGAACGAGATGACCCTCGAACTGTCGCTCACCGCGATGGAAAAGTCGATGAACAGCTTCTCCTCTTTCGGAAACCAGTTCCCCTCGTCGGTCTTCCGGTTGTCTGTGTCAATGTTGATGTGCCGGATCCAGTTGACGTTCGACCCCTTGGACAGGGCCACGTGCGCGCTGCGGATGCCGTAATCTTCGGCGTCGATGTAGAGTTCCCCGTCGAAGGTCGGCGAAGTGACGCCGCGCTTGGGATGGAAGCGCAGGCAGTAGCTCTTGCGCCCGTCCATTTCGAGGCTGTCGACCAGGAAATAATTGTAGAAAGCATGGCCGTAGGCCGCGGCGGGCGAAGGTACGTCGAGGTTGAACAGCGTGATGGTGCTCTTGTAGAAATTGGTCTTGAGCAGATAGGAACCGGCATACTGCCGCATGAAATTGTCAGGGTCGATGCCGGAGATGCGGTTGGCCAGGATCACTTCCTTTTCGAGCGGCGGATCCAGGGCATGGTATTTTTCGGAGAAGGTCTCGGAGATCAGGATGGGAATGTACGATGCGCCGGTGACGGCAGAAGTGTCACGATATTTGACCACGTCGCGCAGCAGTCCCTTCAGGAAGGAGCGGGTGGCCAGCCATTCGGCATGGGTGGCGTCGAGTTCGATCTTGGAGTAGATGCGCACCGACCAGTCGTCCGCCAGCTCAGGATCGTGCCGTTCTCGGTTTTCGTCAATCAGACGGAGGATATGGCGGAGGTAGCTGTCGTCGGGGCGGATGCGCGCGGCGGTCAGCAGGTCGGCGTCGAGTTCCAGCGTAAAGTTGATTTCAGAGAAGGCGCCGTAGGAGACGCGGGCTGAGCTGGAGGTATAGCCCAGTATCTGGGCGGTCAGCACCACGGCGGCGGTGTCGCGGGTTTCGATATAGTAACGGCCGTCTTCGTCGGTCGAAACGCCGATGCTGGTCCCGTCGAAGGACACGGAAACATACGGGATGGGACTGCCGTCGCCGGCATCGATGACCCGGCCGCGGACCTTGGTCATCTGGGCCGGAAGCGTAGCGGGCAGCAGTCCCAGAAGGACGGCACAGAGAACGATGCGGGCGAATCGGATCATCTTTGCAAAAATAGCAAATCCTGATGGAAAAACCGTAACTTTGTCGAAGATATGAAAGATCCCTTTTTCACGCGGACCGTCCTGGACTGGTATGCCGCCTACGGGCGCGACCTGCCCTGGCGCCGTACGCGCGATCCCTATGCCATCTGGCTGAGCGAGATCATCCTTCAGCAGACACGGATCGCACAGGGGCAGGCCTACTGGGAGCGTTTTATGGCGCGTTTCCCCGATGTACGGTCGCTGGCGGCGGCCAGTGAGGACGAGGTGCTGCGACTCTGGCAGGGGCTCGGCTACTACAGCCGGGGACGGAATCTGCTGGTGGCTGCGCGGCAGATCGAGGCGCGGGGCGCTTTTCCCGATACGCTGGCGGAGATCCGGGCCCTGAAAGGCGTGGGCGATTACACGGCCGCGGCCATCGCTTCGTTTGCCTTCGGCATCCCGGCCGCTGTGGTCGACGGCAATGTCTACCGCGTGCTGGCGCGTTTCTACGGCATAGCCACGCCGGTTGGCACGACGGCGGCGAAGAAGGAATTTACAGCGCTGGCACAGGCCCTGCTGCCGGATGACAACCCGGGCGATTTCAACCAGGCGATGATGGATTTCGGTGCGATGCAGTGCACGCCGGCTGCTCCGCTCTGTCCGACCTGTCCGCTGGCCGCCCGCTGCGAGGCGCTCCGTAGCGGACGCACGGCCCTGTTGCCGGTCAAAAAGCCGTCGGTAGCGGTACAGACGCGCCATCTGCGCTATGTGTACATCCGCTGCGAAGGAAAAGTCGCTTTCCACCGGCGCGGAGCGGGCGACATCTGGCAGGGCCTGTGGGAGCCCTATCTGGAAGAGGGGGATTTCCGGGGATTTCCGGGCATGCAGCTGGTCCGGAAAGCCGTGAAACACCAGCTCACCCACCGCACGCTGATCGCCGATTTCTACCGGCTGGACTGCGCAGAAAGGCCTTCCCTCCCCGACGGATATGTCTGGATTAACGAAACGGAGCTTGACCGTTACGCCAAGCCCCGTCTGATTGAAATCCTATTGGATGATTGATTCCGTCTTTTCCCGATCTATGTCGGGCATGAGCCTTCGTACCAGTTTCTTGTTCGAGTAGAAGCGCGCCGCGATGACACGGATGACGGTATAGGCCGGAATGCCGACCAGCAGGCCCACCGTGCCGCCGATGCGGCCGGCCATCAGCAGGACGAGGAAGATCTCGAGCGGCCGGGCCTTGATGCTCGTTGAATAGATGAGCGGCTGGTATACGAAGTTGTCGATGAGCTGCGCGAACAGCATGACAGCCAGCACGATCAGGGCGAATGCCCAGATCGGCACGTCGAGGCCGACGCCCGTTCCGTATTTCAGCACCACGGAGAGCAGGATGCCGATGACATAGCCCAGAAGCGGACCCACATACGGGATGACGTTGAGCAGACCGGCGATGAACGCGATGCCAAGCGCATAGCTGACGCCGATCCGCGCCACGAACCAGAGGCCCAGGAAATCGATCAGGAACACCCCGAATACCTCGATGATCAGTCCTATGAAATAGCGCGACAGCAGGTGCGTGATATCTCTGATGGTCGAATCGACCGACGGTTCGATCCTGTCGGGGACGAACGAGCAGATGATTTTCGAGAAGAGCTTTTCGTCCTGAATGAAACAGAACGAAATGAACACCACGGCGAAGGCCCCGATGCCGAAGTTGGCCACCACCGTCGCCACCGAGCCGAGCACCGACGAAACGTTCGACATGTTGAGGACGCCGCGGATTTCGTTGAGGAGTGTCGAAACCAGGTTGAAATCGGGTCCCAGAGAAGGAATCAGGCCGGTAACCCACAGGTTGAACTGGTCGAGCCAGCTGTTGTAGGGTATGTCCACCGCATTCATCACCGAGGCATCCCGGATGATGTTCGACACGATCGGGATGAGTTGCGTGATGAAAAGGAGAATAAACAGAATGATAAAGACCAGGCTCAGGACCGACAGCAGGCCGTTGGGCAGCGATTTGCCCCGGATCTTGATCTTGCCCAGCAGCCGCTTGACCGGATGCCCGATGAGCGAGATCACGAAAGCGAGGATGACATAGACCAGTACGCTGCGGAAATACCAGCAGAAGAAGCAGGCGATGGCGATGGCGCCCAGTTTGATCAGCAGACCGGCCAGCCGGTCGACGTTGCGTTCTTGTTCCATAATACAAAAAAAGCAGGCTTTGCCTGCTTCTTGTGGAGTATAGGAGAATCGGACTCCTGACCTTTTGAATGCCATTCAAACGCTCTACCAACTGAGCTAATACCCCAACTGTTCGATGCAAAAATACGGATAATTTTCGAATTTGCAAGCAAGAACAGAAAAAAATTACAGAAATAGGACATGAATCAGGTCGGGAGAAGCGTGCATGTCCTGGGGATTGGTGCCGAGTTCCCCCTGCGGGATGGGTTCGCCCAGCTTTTCGAAAAGCCGCACCCAATAGGACGGATACTCCCCTTCCTTGTTCTTGAAATTCATTGGAACGGGCACGAACCACTGGTGACCGTCGGCATCGACATAGGCATCAGAAATCAACTCCGTGCAATAGTGGCGGCCGTTGAAGGTCATGAAATACTCGTCGTAATTCTCACCCAGAAACTCTTTGGCCTGTTCCACATAGGTAGCCGCATGCTGATTGTCCCTGAGGCGCATCACCTCGAACGTGGCGCGGCCGCCCCGGTGCAGCGTAAAGTCGCTCAGCAAGGTGTCGAGCGGATGCCGGTCTACGCCGCGCCGAATGGTGGCATCGATGACCCAGATGGCCCCCTGCTCATCCACTTCCAGGATGGCGGTATGGATGAAATTGGTTGTATCGCCACTTGAAGTAGCATCGGCAATTGCCTGTGCCATAGAATCATCACCGTAGTCCATCGGGATCCCCACAAAGAGCAGGTCGCCCGTTTCCACGTGCGGCGTCTCCACGACCGGTGCCGGGGTTTTCTTACAAGAGAACCCTGCCAGCAGCATCAGCGCCAGCAGGGATATCTGTAACGTACGCTTCATTACTGGGCCGGGCTGAAATCCTCTTTGCCCACACCGCAGAGCGGGCATACCCAGTCGGCGGGAAGTTGTTCGAAGGGGGTGCCGGGGGCTACGCCATTGTCCGGATCACCTTTTGCCGGGTCGTACTCGTACCCGCAGATGTCACATACATACTTTGCCATGTCGTATTGGATTGAAGGTTTGTCTTGCAAAGATAACGAAAGGTTCCTCAAAAAGCAATCGTCAGTTCCATCTCCTCGTCGAAATTGCGCACGACGAGGCGGTAGTTTCCGGAAGGATAGTAGAACAGGTACTGCGTCCGGCCGGACGTCTCGTCACGGAAAGCCGGGAACGAACTGTAATACACGCCGCCGATCTGCTCGTAGAAGCTCTCGCTGGCGCTGGTGGTCAGGCAGCGGCCCAGGTCGTCCGACCAGATTTCCCAGTAGAAATCCTTGGGTCCGTCCAGATAGAAACCCGGATAGCCATCGGCCGTTGGCGACGCAGGGTCGCCCAGCATACAACCCACCGACACCAGCTCGGCCAGCGGGCGGCGGTTGAAATGGACGCACGACTGGCGGCTCTGCGGCAGCGGTTCCCATTCACCATTGTTGCAGCGGGCCAGCATCATCCAGTCGCCGTCCCCGATGGAAGCGGCCGGATGGCACTGCAGCGCCGGCACCGAATCTTCCCCTTTGAAAACCACCGTCTCACTGAGCTGTTCCTTGAAATTGAACGCCTTGTCGAACTGAACATAGGCAATCTCCACGTTGACCCACTCCGGCGCGGTGAAGCACCAGATCCAGGTTTCCGGCACCGTAAAGGACTTGCTCCGGAAATCCCAGGGGAACGGGATGAAATACTCGGCCACCTCCAGGCTGGCATAGGGCTCGCCGCCCTGGTCGGGCATGATGCGGCAGACCATGCCCTGCCAGTCGGTGAATTCCGACATCTGGTCTTCCTTGCCGTCAATCGAAGGAGAGAGCCGGAACAGGGCGCTTTCGCCTTCCCAGCCATAGTTCAGGCTGAAATACTCGCCATCGTAGCCATCCACGACGAAGGCATGCCCTCCTTCCCAGGAGAAGCCGGCATAGAACACCGGCAGGCCGTCGTTGATGTCCTGGCGGATCATCCGTTCCCAGTGCTCCGTGTCAAAAATGCTCCGGTCGAGGTAACGCATCTGCTTGTCGTAACCGAAGTAGGTGGCCAGTTTGAGCGGGGCGTCGCCCGCGGCGCCCGATCCCTCCGGCTCATAGTCCATCTCGCTCATCACGCCCAGGTCGAACATCAACTGTGCGACCTGCGCGGCCTGCTCGTCCGTGTATTGTCCCTTGACATACCGCAGGGGCATCTGGTCCCAGTCGTAGCTGTGTCCCAGTGCGTGGCCGTCCATATACCGCGTATACTTGTTCGTGAAGTCATTCCAGTCGAAATAGTAGCCGGGGAGTTCCCCGGTCCCGTGGTCGGGATACCGGTGATAGCGCAGGATGATGGCCATGGCCGTGGCCACGCAGCCGGCTGGGCACTCCAGGAGGCTGTTCTTCTTGGGAACCAGGTTGTTGTAAGGAGCACCCTGCCCCCAGCGCGCCGTTTCCAGGATGACCCGGCCGTTGTCGGACTCCGTTTCGGACACGTCGGAGGTCCAGCCCTGCGCACGGGCATATTCGATCACCGAAGCATGCCACTCGAGCAGGCTTCTCAGGTTGACAGGCAGATTGTCGGCCGGGAAACGGCCGGAAAGCGAATAACCGATCACCGGCTTGGACACGTCGTCGCCCGCCACCACCACATAGCCGCCATTCGATCCTTCGTAAACATAGAGCGCCGGATCCTGGCCCGGTGCCTTGGTCGGTACCGAAGGAAACGTCGCCACCAGATCAACGGAAAGCGGACGGCCGGCAGTCAACAAGCCGCTCTGATGCTTCGACAGAAAAACGGAAGCCACCGCCGCGGCCCGTGTCGGAGGAACCACCGAAGCCAGGCAGGAGACGCTCAGCGCCACCAGCCAGCACGCAACCAAACAGAACTTTTTCATCATATGGATCCTCCTCGTCAATGTATCTCCTTGAAATCAAAATGCATCCCGTTCTCCGGTCCTGTCACCAGCACCCGATAGACATTCGTGCCTTCTACCTGAACCGTGTGAGGACCGGCCGCCTCATAGTGGTGGACCAGGTCGGCCCGCCAGGGCTCGAAGCAGCCGTCGCCCCAATAGACCCACGCGCTGCGGGCTTCGGGATTGAGCGCCGGTGCGGTAACGGTATCGCCCCGCTTGACGAACGAGAAGATGGGCTGATGCCCCAACTGGTTGAGCGTCACCACGTCGTGCGTTCCCGCGCCACTGCGGAATACGCCGAATTTCACGCTCCGTGCCTTGCCGTCCGGATTGTCCTGGACCCGGAAATGCAGCCACAGGGACGCTTCGTCCGGCGTGATCTCCGTGAGTTCCACCCACTTCACCGGGCAGTCGACGGAATAACTGTCGGGCTCGGTACCATAGACCTCCAGCGCAAAGTCCACGCTGTGGCTCGGCACGTTGACCAGCGAGTCCGAAAGCAGGATACGGTCGCAGAGCTGACGGACGAAGACGGTATCGGACAGTTTCCTGGACTGGTTGCGGAATACGATCTGCGCCTGGCGGTCGGACCGCTCCGCATTGACGGCCACATTGAAAAAATAGGTGTTGGTCGAAATGGTCTTGGTCTGGATCTCTTCCAGCCAGGTGCAATCGGCCGGCAGGAGCACTTCCACGTCGAGGTTGCTGGTTACCTGCACGTCGAGCGTACCGCCCGTCGCAGGAAACTCGGCCTGATGCTGGCTGACCACGAGCGTGGGTGTCTCACCCGGCTGATAGACCGTCACCGACCGTTTGCCGAGCGTACTTTCCACGGCCACATAGGCCTGGCGCGGTTCCACCGTGGTATTGGCATCGACCGAAAAGGTTTTCAGCGTAGTCACCAGACCCTTGGTCCCGACAGGATGGATCCAGTCGCAGCCCCCGTCGGGCGTGGCGGTAAAATCGATGTTGGCCTGGACCTGTACTGTAAAACTGCCGCCTTCCTGCGGAATTTCCACCCGTTCGGGCGACAGGAGCAGGGCGTCTTTCTGCTTCTGCGTGACCACGATGGTACGGGTCAGGTCTTCGCAGGTCAGGATGATGGAGGCGGAACGTTCGTCATACGATTCGTTCCGGGTCACGTCGATGGTCAGGGTATAGACGCCCTTCTTCCCTTCTTCGGACGGAATGGTGCACCATTCCGCGGCCCGGTCGTTGACAAAGGCCGCCGTCCACGACTTGTTGGACTCGAATTCCAGTGTGGCGCGTCCGTTCTGGTCGGTAAACAGGATGGAAACCCGGTCGGCTGCCAGGGTCGCCTCGGCGCTCGACGACCGGAACGAGTCCTCTATGAAATGAAGGTCCGGCTGGCACGCACAAAGCAGCGCCAGCAGGGCCGTACAGACAAAGGTGTAGCGTAGTCTCATTCAAACAAACATTTATCCAGTTCGGTACGGAGATAGTCGGCATCGAGCCGCTGCCCGATGAATACGAGTTTCTGCATCCGGTCGCCATAAGTGGCATCCCAGTCGTGCAGCAGATCGGGCTCCTCCCGCAGTTTCTCGATGAGTTCGTCCTCGGGCATGGTGGCAAACCACTGGCCGATGTTGCGGAGCACGAACTGGCGGCCCGCCTGCTCGAAGAGGTAGCACTTGTCGAATTCTTCGCTGAAATAACAGATTCCCTTGGCCCGAATCACGTTTTTGGGCCATTTCTTCGCCACGAAGTTGTCGAAACTGTTGAGGTCGAACGGTCGGCGCGCCTGATAGACAAAGGTGCCGATGCCGTATTCCTCCGCCTCCCCTTCCTCATGGTCGTGATGATGATGGTGATGGCCGTGTTCTTCATGTTCATGTTCATGTTCATGTTCATGTTCCTCCTCATCATCATCGTCATCGTCGTCATCGTGGTGCTCAACGGCCTGGATCCAGGCAGCGGAGGAAGCCACGTCATCGAACTGGAACAGGCCCGTATCGAGGATTTCCTCGAGATCGATCTTGCCGTAGTCGCATTCGATGATGCGGGCCTTGGGCTGCAGGGTGTGCACGATGGCCCGGATGCGGCCCAGCTCCTCGGGCGTCACCTCGGAGGCCTTGTTGAGCAGCACGATGTTGCAGAACTCGATCTGCTGGATCACCAGGTTCTCGATGTCATCTTCCTCGATATGCTGTTTCTGGAGCGATTTGCCTTCGGCGAATTCATCGCGCATGCGCAGGGCGTCGACCACCGTCACGATGCAGTCGAGCACGGGAACGCCGTTCTTCACGTAGGCATAGCCCAGGGCGGGTATCGAGCAGATGGTCTGGGCGATGGGTTCCGGTTCGCAGATGCCGCTCGCCTCGATCACGATATAGTCAAACGTCTGCCGCGAGGTAATCTCGCAGAGCTGCTCGATCAGGTCGGTTTTCAGGGTGCAGCAGATGCAGCCGTTCTGCAGCGCCACCAGGCTGTCGTCTTTTTTGCCCACCACGCCGCCTTTCTGGATGAGGTCGGCATCGATGTTCACTTCTCCCAGATCGTTGACGATCACGGCAAAGCGGATACCCTTGCGGTTGTTCAGAATCTGGTTGACCAGGGTGGTCTTGCCGCTGCCCAGGTAGCCGGTCAGCAGGAGGACCGGAATTTCTCTTACTTCTTCCATTTATCTTTTCTCAAAATGTTGATAATCTTTCACGGAGTTCCAGGCGCCGCCCCATTGGAAGCCGCGCTGCCGGAACAGCTTGCAGCACAGGTCGTCTTCGGTGATCTTGTGTGCGAAATCCACGCTCCGGTCGGCATACGGCGCCGCGGAAGCCGGTTCCACGGTCTCGCCCTTGACATACGGGTTCTGGAGCGGATTGACGTCCACGGCCATGCCCCGTGCGTGCGCCGACAGCGAAGTGCCGGAGGTTTTCGTCCGGTAGTTGAAACAGGAGGTGTTGTTATCCTCCATCGAACGCAGGTCATCGCCGTCGTAGTCGTCGATGAGCCGGATGCCGGCAATCTGGTATTTTGCCTTGTACAGTTCCTTGAAAATATAGATCAGGTCGTCGGAGATGGCTTTGTTGCAGACCATCTCCCCCTTCCGTACCCGGCCGTTGAAATCGTAGTAGAGGAGCTTGAGATAGCGGAGGTCCGACCATCCGATTTCAGCACCTTCCTCGGGATACGATCGGCCCGTCATCCGTTGCCTGAGCGATTCGGGAATCGTGTCGCAATGGAAGGCCGAAAGCCCCGGATCGCTGGGATTGAGGAACTTGCGGTAGCGGCTGTAGGTATACGGGACACAGGTGTTGGTGATGTTGTTGGCGAAGAGGATGTCGGTGATGTGGTTTTCGTCCACAAAATCCACCACATTCTTCGTAAAGTAGCGGAAGTCCGCCACATGGATCTCCTCGAAGGAATGGAACAGGTAACCGGGCACGGCGTTGCCGAAACTGTCCTTGATGACCAGCAGCCGGCGGCCGTTGCGGGTGGAGGTCTCCACCTTGGTCTGCTTGATGTCGCCGCCCATGAAGGTCGTGTAGGCCGCGCCGCTGCCATCCTTGAAGGAGAAGAAATACTTGCTCTGGAAAGGACGGGACTCGCCCACCACGTGGAACTCCTCGTCCAGTTCATAATTTATATAGGTGGTCGTGTAGTCCACGTCCGTCGGGATATAATACACGAAGTCTTCGGGCGCCCGCTTGATGGCGGCGTTCTGGGTATAGCCGTACATGCTGCCCACGAAGCGGTGGACCGTGTCGGCCTGGTAGTGCGACAGGTCTTCGAAGGGGACGCCGGCCACGCGGGCAAACTCCCGGGCGGCGTAATAGGCGCCCAGCGGCGCCCAGTGATGGTCGGTGCGCAGGTAGATGGGTTCGTCGGTATGCTCGGCGAGCACCGAGTAGATGTCCACGGGCCTGACCCCGTTGGAAAGGTTCGAGAAAATGCTGTTGAACACGGGCCACTGCCGCTTCGTGAACTTGGCGGCTTCTTCCGGGCAGTAGAACTCCGTGGAGGTCGGGATGGGCATGCACCACACGTGCACGTTCCTGCCGAAGGCGGCCCCATACTGATTGACCACGTCGGCATATTTCTCTCCGCCGTTCTCCGTTCCGAAGAATCCCATCAGGGCGCGCACGTTCTCACCGCTGCCCACCAGGATGATGCCCGACGAAGAGACCTTGGCAATGTCTTCCGCACCACCTTCCCCGGCGGCATAGTCTACGGCCTTGACAGCCTTGACAGTATCCGGCTTTTCTTCCTGCTTTTCAACAGCTTCCACAGGATCTTCCTCGGCGGTGGGCTGGGTTTCCAGCGGCGTGTCACCGGCCAGGTATTCGATGTTTCCTTCCCCGGTCCGCACGCCCTGCAGGTGCCGGAACTGCATGCTGAGTTCCATCAGCGTATCGCGGTAGGGCTCCGTATCGCCGTACCACGACGAGACGGCGGCCGTGAACGAGCCGTCCGCGAGCGAATCGAGGGTAAAGGCCGGGAAATGCCGGAGGTCCCGTTTCTCGAGCGCCGAATAGCGCGTACGGGGCAGCAGGTTGAACCCGACGCTCAGCGTCAGGTACACCAGCGAAACCACCGAAACGAACAGAATCCCCTTTCTCATGTCAGAAGCGCGTGTAGATGAATGGATTGTTGGTGGCGCCCACCAGCAGCGCCGTGCTGACGGCCAGCAGGGCCAACGCTACAACAATCTTGCCCAAAAACAGCATGTCATAACCCAGGGCCCGCTTCCCGTCGCCGAACAGGCGGCTGAGCCAGCGGCCCAGCGGCAGGCAGCAGAAGATGGCCGCGACCCAAAGCCAGAAACGCGAGAGGACGGCGCTGCGCACCGTAAAGTCGGTCAGGGTGGCCGCCTTGCCGAACAGGACCGGGAAGAAAGCCGTCATCTGCCCGAAATCCACGTAATAGAAAATCCCCCAGCCCAGCACGACCAGAACCAGGCTGTAGACATGCAGCAGCCAGTCGGGGACCTTCCAGCGCAGGAGGGTGTATTTCTCCAGCGCCACGATGAGCCCGAAATACAGGCCCCAGACGATGAAATTCCAGCTGGCACCGTGCCACATGCCGGTCAGGAACCAGACCACCAGGATATTGAAGAACTGATGCTTCCGGTTGCCGCCCATCGGGATATAGACATAGTCCCGGAAGAAACTGCCGAGGGAGATGTGCCATCTGCGCCAGAAATCCGTGATGGAGTTGCAGCAATAGGGATGGTCGAAGTTCTCCCTGAAATGGAAGCCCAGGCAGCGGCCGATTCCAATGGCCATGTCGGAGTAGCCGGAGAAGTCGAAGTAGATCTGCAGCGTGAAGGCCAGCAGGCCCACCCAGGCCCCCGCCGTGGAGAGTTCCGCCAGGTTGCCGGCCAGGAACTGGTCGGACACTTCCGAGAGCTGGTTGGCCAGGATCACCTTCTTGCCCAGGCCCACCAGGAAGCGGAAACTGCCGTCCGCGAAATCGCTGACCGTCACTTTGCGGTGATGGATCTCCCGGGCGATGGTCCCGTAGCGCACGATCGGACCCGCAATCAGCTGCGGGAACATCGCGATATAGAGCAGCAGGTCGCCGAAGCGCTTCTGTGCCGGACTCTCCTTCCGATACACGTCCACCAGGTACGAGATGGACTGGAAGGTGTAGAAACTGATGCCGATCGGCAGGGCGATTTCGGGAACGTGGACTTCCAGGCCCAGGCGCGTCAGCAGACCGGCGAAGAAACCCAGGTACTTGAAGGTGCCCAGGATGGCCAGGTTGCAGATGAGCCCCAGCACGAGCCAGAAAGTCCGGTTCTTTTTGGACCGGTCTATTCCCCTGCCAAACAGAAAGTTCAGGAAAGCACACGCCAGCAGCAGGAAGACATAGACAGGTTCTCCCCAGGCATAGAAGACCAGGGAGAACAACACGAGGACGCCATTCTTCACTCCATTGCCTTTCGCCAGCCCCGCGAGCAGATAGCAGAGGGCAAAGGCCGGCAGAAAGGCAAAGAGGAAGAAAAGATCGGCAAATACCATTTATTTGGCCAGCTCCTTCTTCAGGCGCTCGGTAAGCAGCGGCACGACCTTGTTGAGGTCGCAGACGATGCCCAGGTCCGCCACGCTGAAGATGGGCGCGAACTTGTCCTTGTTGACCGCAATGATGGTCTCGGACTCCTCCATACCGGCCAGGTGCTGGATGGCACCCGAGATACCGAGGGCGAAATACACCGCGGGACGGACCGTCTTGCCGGTCTGGCCCACCTGACGGTCGTGCGGCATCACGCCGGCATCGACCATCGCGCGGGACGAGGACACTTCCCCACCCAGCACGCTCGCCAGGCCCTGCAGCATGTCGAAACCTTCCTTGCAGCCCACGCCGCGGCCGCCGGAGACCAAGATCTTCGCGTCGGCGATGTCGACGGCGGTCTTCTGGGCCTTGACGGTCTTGACAAGCTTGACGACGAATTTGCTGGCATCGAACTTCGGCTGGAACGGCACGATCTCGCCCTTGCGGTTGAAGTCGGGCGTGGCTTTCGGCATCACGCCGGGACGCACGGTCGACATCTGCGGACGGTGCTCGGGGCACTTGATGGTCGCCATCAGGTTGCCGCCGAAGGCCGGACGGGTCATCTCAGTCGGCCGTCAGGCCGGTGCCCAGGCGGGCGGCGATACGCGGTGCCAGGTCACGGCCGATGGTCGTGGCGCCGTACATCAGGATCGACGGCTTGAAGGCGTTGACAGCCTGGAAAACAGCCTGGGTATACTGTTCGGTGACATAGTCTTTCAGTTCGGGCGCATCGATGACGACGACCTTGTCGGCACCGTAGGCCACGAGGGTCTGCGCCTTGTCGGCAATGCCACAACCGGCGAGGATGGCGACGACCTTCTCGTCGGTCACCTTCGAAAGTTCCTTTGCCTTGCCGATCAGTTCAAGGGCAACAGGCTGGATCTCACCGTCACGCTGCTCTGCGAAAACATAGATGTCTTTATAATCAGAAAAATCCATAGCAATACAGTTTTAGACGGTTAGATAATGTGTTTCTCCTTGAGTTTGGCAACGATCAGTTCCACAGCCTCTTCGGCATCCACTTCGTGGACCTGGCCGGGTTCCTTGAGCTCCTTGGTGAACGACTTGACCACCTTGGTCGGCGAACCTTTGAGGCCGAGTTCGGTCTCGGGCACGTCAATACGGTCGGCGCCCCATACCTCGACTTCCTTGCCATAGGCATCCACGATGCCGCCCACGGTCATGTAGCGCGGCTTCACGGCCGATGCCAGGCAGGTCAGCAGGGCCTTGCCCTGGAATTCCAGGATCTGGCAGCCATCTTCGGTTTCCTTGGTCACAGTGAATTTCTTCGTGACCGGGTCATATTCCAGACCGGCGACATAGGAAATCTGCGGGATACCCAGGTGTTCGGAAATCTCGGGGCCCACCTGTGCGGTGTCACCGTCGATGGCCTGGCGGCCGGCGATGATCAGGTCCCATTCGAGCTGGCGGGCCACACCGGCCAGCGCCTTGGAGGTAGCCAGGGTGTCGGCACCACCGAGCTTGCGGTCGGTGAGCAGGATGGCACGGTCGGCGCCCATGGCGAAGGCCTCGCGGAGGATGACTTCCGCAGCCGGGATACCCATCGTGACGACGGTCACCTCGGCACCGAACTGGTCTTTCAGTTGCAAGGCGAATTCAAGGCCGCCTTTGTCGTCCGGGTTCATGATGGCGGGAACGCCTTCGCGGACCAGGGTCTTGGTGACCGGATCGATTTTGATCTCGGTCGTATCGGGAACTTGCTTGATACAGACTAAAATTTTCATCTGGGGGCTCTCCTACTTGATTTTACCGAACAATTTACCTGCGATGACCATGCGCTGGACCTCGGAGGTACCTTCATAGATCTCCGTGATCTTGGCGTCGCGCATCATGCGCTCCACCGGATACTCACGGGTGTAGCCGTAACCGCCGTGGTACTGGACGCACTTGGTCGTGACTTCCATCGCGGTCTCGGCGGCAAAGAGTTTCGCCATGGCGGCGTCGGCCGAGTAGTTCACGCGCGGATTGACGTTGTGCTCGTCCTCCCGGAAGGCTGCGCTGCGCACCAGCAGGCGCGCTGCCTCGATCTTGGTCTTGAGGTCGGCCATCTGGAACTGCGTGTTCTGGAACTGGGCGATCTTCTTGCCGAACTGCTTGCGCTCCTTGGTGTACTTGACGGTCTCGTCGAGCGCGCCCTGGGCGATGCCGAGGGCCTGCGAGGCGATGCCGATACGGCCGCCGTCGAGCGTCATCATGGCAATCTTGAAGCCCTCACCCACCTTGCCGAGCAGGTTGGCCTTGGGAACACGGACGTTGTTGAAGATCAGCTCGGCCGTGGCACTGCCGCGGATACCCATCTTCAGTTCTTTCTTGCCGATGGAGAAGCCCGGCGTCGTCGCCTCGACGATGAAGGCGGAGATGCCTTTCGTGCCCAGCGACTTGTCGGTCATGGCGATGACGATGTATACATCGGCGTGGCCGGCGTTGGTGATGAAGATCTTGTTGCCGTTGATCACCCACTCTTCCCCGTCGAGGACGGCCGTCGTCTGCTGGCCGGCCGCGTCGGTACCGTCTGCTGGCCGGCCGCGTCGGTACCGGCGTTGGGCTCGGTCAGGCCGAAGGCACCGATCCACTCACCGGAAGCAAGTTTCGGGACATATTTCATCTTCTGCTCTTCCGTACCGAACTGGAGAATCGGGGACATGCACAGGGAGGTGTGTGCCGACACCACGACGCCCGTCGTAGCGCAGCAGCGCGAAAGTTCCTCGACTGCAATGGAATACATGATATTGTCACCACCGGCGCCACCGTACTGCTTGGGTACGGGGATGCCGAAGATGCCGAGTTTCGCCATCTTGTCGACCGTTTCCTGGGGGAAACGCTCCTGTTCGTCGATCTCGGCGGCCAGCGGTTTGACCTCCTTCTCGGCAAACTCGCGGATCATCTGGCGGAACAGTTCCTGCGTTTTGTTGAGATTGAAATTCATGGTTTATCGGGGGTACTTCTGTTAATACTTGTAGAAACCTTCTCCGGTCTTGCGGCCCAGCAGTCCGGCACGGACCATCTTGCGGAGCAGCGGATGCGGGCGGTACTTGGGATCGCCGAATTCTTTGTACAGCACTTCCATGATGGCCAGGTTGACATCGTTGCCGATCAGGTCGGCCAGGGCCAGCGGGCCCATCGGATGGTTGGCGCCGAGCATCATGCACTTGTCGATGTCTTCGGCCGTGGCGATGCCGTCGGCCAGGATGCCGACCGCCTCATTGATCATCGGGATGAGGATGCGGTTCACCACGAAGCCGGGGGCTTCCTTCACCTCGACGGGCTGCTTGCCGATGGAGGTGGCCAGTTCGACGACGCATTTCGTCACCTCGTCGCTGGTCAGCTGGCCGCGGATCACCTCGACCAGGGCCATGCGGTCGGCAGGATTGAAGAAATGCATGCCGATGAAGCGGGCCGGACGCTGGGTGCAGGCGGCAATCTCTGTGATGCTCAGCGAGCTGCTGTTTGTGGCGAAGATCGTCTCGGGCTTGCAGATGCCGTCCAGGACGGTGAAGACGCCTTTCTTCAGCTGCATATCCTCGACGGCGGCCTCGATCACGAGGTCGGCATCGGCGAAGCTGGCATAATCCGTAGTGGTCGTAATGTTGGCCATGATGGCATCCATCGCGTCCTGTGCAATCTTACCCTTCTCGACGAGCTTGCTGTAGCCCTTCGAAATGGAGGCCATGGCCTTGTCCAGGCTGGCCTGGGTACGGCTTTTCATGACGACGGGCATCTTGGCGGCAAACGCCTTCACAATACCCTTGGCCATCGTACCGGTTCCAATAACGCAAATTTTCATATTGCAGAATGGTTAATTAAATATTGTATGATCTATTCTTTCCTGAATACGGCGGGCCGCTTGTTCAGGAAGGCGTCCATGCCTTCCTTCTGGTCGGCCGTCGCAAAACATTTCGCGAAATACTGGTTCTCGAGGGCGATCGATTCATCGATGTCCAGGTCGTAGTTCTCGTTGATGCAGGTCTTGGCGAAACTCACCGCAATCGGAGCGTTCTTCAAGATGAGGTCTACCGTCGCGTCGACGGCGTTCATCAGCTCCTCATGCACGACCACGCTGTTGACCAGTCCGATGCGCAGCGCCTCGTCGGCGTCGATCATCTTCGCGGTGTAGATGAGTTCCTTGGCCATCCCCTGCCCGACCAGCTTGGCCAGCCGGTAGGTGCCGTTGAAACCGGGGATGATGCCCAGCTTGACCTCGGGCTGCCCGAAGCGCGCTTTCTTGGAGGCGATGCGGATGTCGCAGGCCATGGCCAGCTCGCAGCCGCCGCCCAGGGCAAAGCCGTTGACCGCGGCGATCACCGGGAACGGCAGGTCCTCGATCTTCTTGAACACGCGGGAGCCGCGCTGCCCGAAAGCCAGTCCTTCGGCTTCCGACAGATGCGCCATCTCAGAGATGTCGGCGCCCGCCACGAAGGCCTTTCCCTCGCCCGTGATCACGAGCACGCGGGTATGGTCGATGTCGATGGCGTCGACAAAAGCTTCGAGTTCGCGCAGCAGGGTCGTGTTGAGCGCATTGAGCGTAGCCGGCGAATTGATGGTCAGCCGGACGACGCCCTGCGGCTGCTCAGCCACTTTCAGAAACTGAAAATCCATCGTCTGCCTGCTTTACTGGGCCATCGGCTTGAGGTCCTTGGCGATGATGAGCTTCGCCTCGGTGGCTTCCTGCACCTGCTCGACCGTGAATTCCGGATTGATCTCCCGGAGCACGAGGCCTTCGGGGGTCACGTCCATCACGCCCATTTCGGTGATGATCATGTTCACCTGGTGGGCGGCCGTCAGCGGCAGGTTGCATTCCTTCATGATCTTGTGGTTGCCTTTCTGGGTATGTTCCATCGCCACGATCACGCGTTTGGCACCCACCACGAGGTCCATGGCGCCACCCATGCCCGGCGTCAGCTTGCCCGGGATCATCCAGTTGGCCAGGTTGCCCTTTTCGTCGACCTGCATGGCGCCCAGGAAGGTGCAGTCCACGTGGCCGCCGCGGATGATCAGGAACGAGTCGGCCGAAGAGCAGGCATACGCGCCCGGATAGGCCGTGATGTAGGCACCGCCGGCGTTCACGTAGTCCTTGTCCTCCTTGCCGGGTTCGGGAGCCGGGCCCATGCCCACCAGGCCGTTCTCGGACTGGAGCGTCACGTTCACACCTTCGGGAAGATAGTTCGGAATGGCGGTCGGAAGACCGATACCGAGATTCACCACGTCACCGTCCTTGAGTTCCAGGGCGGCACGGCGTGCAATCGTTTCTCTGATTTGAGCTTTGTCCATAATACGATAGTTTTGATCTGTTATTTCTTGGTATTCATTCTCTTGACAAATTCCTGCGCCACGAACGAAGCCACGTCGTCGGCATAGGTGCCGGCGCCGAAACCGGCGTCGAAGCCCAGTTCCTTGGCCAGTTCGTGCGAGATGCGCGGGCCACCGCAGACGACGATCATCTTGTCGCGGAGGCCTTCCGCCTCGAGCAGTTCGATGAGTTCCGTCATGTTCTTGATATGGACGTCCTTCTGCGTCACCGTCTGGGAGACCAGCAGGGCGTCGGCATGGAGTTCCAGCCCCTTGGCGATGAATTCCTCGTTCGGCACCTGGCTGCCCAGGTTGTAGGCTTCGAACATGTCGTAGCGCTCGATGCCGTAGTGGCCGGCATAGCCCTTCATGTTCATGATGGCATCGATGCCCACCGTATGCGCGTCGGTGCCGGTCGAAGCACCGACCACCACCAGCTTGCGGCCGATGTTCTGCCGGATATATTCGTCGGTTTCCTTCATCTCCATGACCGTCGACTCCACCTTGGGAACATAAATAGAGGTATAATCGACCGTATGGATTGTACTGCCGTAGCAATTGAAGAAGGTATAGCCGGGCGTCAGCTCCTGGTAGAACACCACCAGCGGGTTGTTGAAGCCCATTTCCTTGAGCAGTTGCTTGGCCGCTTCCACCGCTTCGGGTCCGCAGGGAACGGGCAGCGTGAAACTCAGCTGCACCTTCCCGTCGTTCATCGTATCGCCGTAGGGTTTTACTTTGGTCAGATCCAAGGTCTTGTCGAAATCCTTGGCATCCATGGAATATAGTCCGCCGCTCATCGTTATCTCCTCCCTTTCATCAGGTCAATAAATGGATTGGAATAGTTTTCGCCCTTGACGGCCACGCCGTCGAGGCCCTTGCCACCGTTCTTCGGCCGTTTCACGTCGCCGAACTTGCCCTTTTCGAGCGCATTGAACAGACCTTCCTTGACCAGGTCTTCCAGCAGCGCCACAGCATTGTCGAGCACGAGGGCCGCCCGCTGGCGGATGATGCCGCCCTCCTTGAATTCCACTTCCTCGCCGATGTCCTTCAGGTTGTTGAAGATGTAGCGGGCGTTCTCAATGGAGAGATAGCGGTCGCTCATGAACGGGGTGTGGATGGCCTCGGTGGGCATGCCCAGCAGCTGGATGCCCTGGTGGGTCCAGATGCCGATGATGTTGAACAGGGCGTCCTGGATATGGCCGCGGAAAATGTTGCCGGTCATGAATTTGGTCGGCGGCATGTACTTCAGCGTGGCCTTGGGGAAGATCTCGCGGGTCATCTGGGCCTGCGCCAGCTCATAGAGGAAGCCGTTGGTCAGCATCGGATCCATTTCGAAGGCGTGGCCGAGGCCCATCTGCTCTTCGGGCAGGCCGGCCAGCAGGGCCAGCTGCTCGTTGATGATGTCGGAGGCCAGCACCGTGTGGGCGGCTTCCACGGCGTCGGCCGTAGTCAGGTAGTTGTCTTCGCCCGTATTGATGATCACGCCGGCGAAGCCGTTGATCACGCGGGAGAAGTATTGGTCGACCAGCGTGCGCTGCATGTTGATGTCGCGGAACAAGATGCCGTAGAGGGCATCGTTGAGCATCACGTCGAGGCCCTCGAAGGCGCCCATGATGGCGATTTCCGGCATACAGAGGCCCGAACAGTAGTTGCACAGGCGGATGTAGCGCCCCACTTCCTCCCCGACCTTGTCGAGGGCGGCGCGCATGATGCGGAAATTCTCCTGCGTGGCGAACGTGCCGCCGAAACCCTCGGTCGTAGCACCGTAGGGTACGTAGTCGAGCAGCGACTGGCCCGTGGTGCGGATCACGGCGATGACGTCGGCACCCTGACGGGCACCGGCTTCGGCCTGCACCACGTCTTCGTAGATGTTGCCGGTGGCCACAATGATATAAAGGTATGGCTTGGGGCCTTCTCCCAGGGTGTTGAGATAAGCCTCCCGGCGGCTCCTCCGCTGGCGGATGCGCTCCAGGGAGCCGTCCATCACGGGCTTGAGCGCCTCTTCGCGTTTTTTACGGTCCGATACAGGGACTTTCGTCAGGTCGAGCGAGCCGTCGGCGACCGCTTCTGCAATCTGCTGCGGCGTCTTGCCGGTGGCCACCATCGCATTGCCGACATAGAACATCACCCCCTGCCCCAGAACGCCGGCGGCCTTGAGGGAGTCCACCACGACGTTCGGCAGCGGGACCTCATTGGCGTCCACGCCGTCGATACCCAGCAGGCGGCAGATGGTACGTTCCACCGCCACGGTGGTATACCCGTCGGCGAACGACTGCACGTCTTCGGCAATCTTTCGCGCCAGTTGCCGTGCCCGGTCGACCTTCCGCTGGTCCAATCCTAGTTTGCTTTTATTCATATTGTTGCTTCATTATAGTGTCTGCCAGATCAATCCAGCGCGCATCGATACCCAGTTCGCGCGCGATGTTGAGTGCCTCGTGCGGCACTTCGTGGCTCGTGGTCTGCACGAGCCGGTAGTCCATGGTCCGTCCTTTCGTGCCGGGCACCAGTCCCAGGACCCGCCAGCAGACGCCGGCGTGTTCCACGGTATAGTGTGTCGTCATGACCAGCGCCAGCTCCGGTTTGCCGGAGAGGCGTTCCAGCAGGGCCGCCACCAGTGCTGTCCCTTCCACGGGATTCGTGGTCCGGGCCGGTTCGTCGACCAGCAGCAGCACCCGGATCCCCGTCTCCACGACGGCGATGGCCTGGTCGATGCGCTGCATCTCGGCGGCAAAGGATGACAGTCCCGTCTTTTCGTCCTGTTCGTCGCCGATACAGAAGCGGATGTCGTCGAACGGCGTCATCACGGCGGAAGCCACCGGCAGTCCAAAACCAAACTGCCAGAGATACTGGATCATGCACAAAGTCTTGAGCGCCACGGTTTTGCCGCCCATGTTCGCTCCGATCACCGTCGCGGGCACACCGCGCCGGAAAGAGAAATCAACCCGCTGGAAATCCCGCCCTTTCGCCTTGAGGGCCGCGCGGACGCCGGGATGGAACATCCCGATGATGTCCGTTTCGCAGCCGGAAGAAGGGATTGTCAGGCCTTCCACCTGCATCTGGACGGCCATGGCCAGGGAAATATCCAGCTCGGCCATGTCCCGGAGAGTCTTTCGCAGTGAAGCCGCATACGGACGGAGCATGTCGCTGATGGCTTTTTTCAGCCGGTCTTCCTCGTTGGCGAGGTCTTCCTGCAGCTGGCTGTCGTCCGGGTCCTGCTCCACGGCATCGCGCAGCCGCCGCAATTCCACGGAATAGGAATCGTACAGGTAGAAAGTACCGATTTTCAGCCCGTCAGGATCCAGGATGCCGATCACCGCATCCATCTGCTCGCCCATGGCCAGCGATTCGGCCAGGATGGCCATATGCTTGATCTCGAAGAACTCGATCTCATCAAGCGTGGCACCATCGGCCAGTGAGGCCAGCGTGCCGGAGATATCGCGGAGCCCCTGCAGGCGGAAGCGCATGTCCTCCACGCGGCGACGGTCGGCCAGTACCAGGTCGGCATACGTGCGCAAGCGGGCGTAAGCCGCGTCAATCTGACTGGCATCGGTCATCATCTCCCTGTCCAGCAGCACTTTGCGGGCATAACCGCTCTGCAGTTCGAGTCCATCGAACAGATAGCGGATTCCGCAAGGACTATCAACGATCTCTCTAAATTTCATAGTCGTTCTTTACAATATCATACACCGGGAGTCCGATCTTTTCGGACAGTTCCCGGCACAGCAGGTCGGAATCGAGTACGATTCCGTTGGGCGCCTTCGGGTTGACGCATACGGCCAGCAATTCGCTTTTCATCCGGACGGAAATCTGTCCGCCGCGGCGGACGAACGCACGATAGAGTTCCTGGGAACAGAACACTTTCGTGAAATCGCCCACGACCAGTTCCAGGCCATCTTCGTCGAGCGCGTTCTTGGCCAGCTGGAGCAGCCGGTCGGTGAGCGCTCCTTCCACCTCGACCACCCGCCGCCCCTTGAGCGTCGCGGCATCGAGCGAAGAGAAGGAAGACACCCGCACGGAGGGTTCCCCGCCGACATAGAGCGGCAGCCGGATCAGCTCCACCACGAAGGCCGTCTTTCCGACCAGTTCCCGGATATTGGCCGAATAGGCCGCACCGGTCGACAGCACCATCGCCTCGCTCACGGCAGGCGACGCCGTGCTCAGGCGCGAAAGCGCCCCGTCGACCAGGATCAGGTCGATCCCGAAATCTTTCAATGAACGCATCCACCGCTTCAGGGCCACGGCGCTGGAAGGGCCGCTCAGCAGCACTTTCCCCTCCTGGAGGGCCTTAGCCGTCACGATACGCCCGAGGGCCGTATCTTCCTCCCCCACATCGTACAGTTCGGAGAGGGGACGTTTCTGTCGGAAATGCTTCTCGCTCGTTGCAAAGAACATCCCCTCACGGACCGTAATCTCGGGTTTCGCGGTTCCCGTCACCTGGTCGGTGGTTTCCCCGTCGATCCCGATCGAAGTCACCGCCACGCTGAAATAGTCGAGCGGCAACCGTTTGATGATGTAGTTGAGACACTCCGTCTTGCCGGCATTCTTCGCCAGTCCGACGATCGACACGCTGCGATGCTTGAGTATCTCCCCTACGAAAGGCATTTATCTGCGTTTTTTACTGCGCTCCTTGCGCTCCAAGTGCGCCGGTTCGATGGCCATGCGCTGGCCTTCCAGCAGGCCGGCCACGCCTTCGAGTTTCTTCCGGCACTCGGGGCAATGGCACTCGTTGTGATACTCTGCCGGCTCGGTGTAGGTAGTGATCACGCCTTCGAAGTTGCGCAGGACCACCTTGCCCGGTGCCTGCGAGATCACGTACTGCGGCATGACCGGGGTCTTTCCGCCGCCGCCCGGGGCGTCGACCACAAAAGTCGGCACGGCATAGCCGGAGGTATGGCCGCGCAGGCCCTCGATGATCTCGATGCCCTTGGAAACGGGGGTACGGAAGTGCTCGAGGCCCATCGACAGGTCGCACTGGTAGATGTAGTACGGGCGTACGCGCATCTTCACCAGCTCGTGGACCAGGTGCTTCATCACATGGACGCAGTCGTTCACGCCGCGCAGCAGCACGCTCTGATTGCCCAGCGGAATGCCGGCGTCGGCCAGGCGCGCGCAGGCGGCCGACGATTCGGCCGTCACCTCGTTGGGATGGTTGAAATGCGTGTTGAGCCAGATGGGATGATACTTCTTGAGCATGTTGCAGAGCTCGGGCGTGATGCGCTGCGGGCACACCACGGGGGTGCGGGTGCCGATGCGGACGATTTCCACGTGGGGAATCTCGCGGAGCCGGCGGATGATGTCTTCCAGCCAGGCGTCGCTCACCATCAGGGCGTCGCCGCCCGACAGGAGCACGTCGCGCACTTCAGGGGTATTGCGGATGTATTCGATGGCCTTGTCGATGCGCTCGCGCGGGCTTTCATCGTCTTTCTGGCCGGCGAAGCGGCGGCGGGTGCAGTGGCGGCAGTACATCGAGCACATGTCGGTGATCAGCAGCAGCACGCGGTCGGGATAGCGGTGCGTGAGGCCCGGCGTCGGGCTGTCCTCATCTTCGTGCAGCGGGTCGAGCAGGTCGGCGGCTGCCTGATGGGTTTCGGCGGCGGTGGGGATGCACTGCTTCCGCACGGGGTCGTGCGGGTCGTTCGGATCGATGAGCGAGATATAGTAAGGTGTGATGGCCATGCGGAGCGTCGAAAGGCATTTCTTCACGCCCTCCTCCTCTTCCGGGGTCAGCTTCACATACTTCTTCAGTTCATCGAGGGTCTCGATCCGGTTTTTGACCTGCCATTTCCAGTCGTTCCACTGGGCGTCGGTCACTTCCGGAAAGAGTTCTTTTCTTCTGGATACGTTCATATGTCCTTAAGCGTAGAGTTCTTCGAAAATCTTGCGGAGCTCGGGGCTTTCGCGGAGTTCCTGCAGGGTGAATTCGGCGTGGCCCTTGGTGTAGCCGTTGCCCATGATCATATTGACGTCGGCACCGATGCCTTCGGCACCGAGTGAAGCCTTGGTGAAGCTGGTGGCCATCGAGAAGAAATAGACGATGCCGTCGTCCTTCGTGCAGAGGATGGCGGTCATTTCCTGGTCGGGCACGTTGACGCAGTTGATGGTCACGTCGGCCATCTTGCCGTCCGTCAGGCTATTCACCATCTCATACACCTGCACCGGGGTCATGCCGGCGGCGCTTTCCACGATGTCGCAGAAGCCCAGGTCCTTGATGCGCTGGGTGCTCTTCGGGCTGTTGGCGATGCCGATCACTTTGCCGGTCACGCCGACGCGTTTCTTGGCTTCGTAGCAGCAGAGCATGCCGCTCTTGCCGCCTGCGCCGAGGATCACCACGGTCTGGCCGTACTGGCAGAGCTTGGCGGTCTGTGCGGGGGCACCGGCCACGTCAAGTGCGCTGAGGGCGAGTTTTTCGGGCATATCGTTCGGAATCTTGGCGTAGATGCCGCTCTCGAAGAGGATGGCTTTGCCTTTGATGTCGACCTGGTCGACCTCGGGACGGATTTCAAGGATCTCGTCGATACGGAGCGGGGTGAGGCTGAGGCTCACGAGCGTCGCGATACGGTCGCCCTCCTTGAGGTCAATCTTGCCCTTGAGGGCGTCGCCGATCTTCTCGACCTTGCCGAGGAGCATGCCGCCCGAGCCGGTGCGGCGATTACGGTGCTTGCCCTGGAGCTCGACGTTGTAGAGCATTTCTTTCTTGACCTCTTCCATGATCTTCTCCTGGCTGGCGCCGGGGCCGGCCTGTTCTTTGGCGTAGTTATGGATGTCGGTGAACGAGGCGGAGTCGATGTTGAGGGTCTGGACGTCGATCAGGATCTCGTTGTCCCAGATCTCGTCCATGTTGTTATCCAGTTTGTTTGCAGGTTGCGGAAGGACGCCCTTGGGTTCGATGACGCGGTGCGTTCCGTACTTGTTTCCGTGTTTTTGTGCCATATCGTCTGTATTGTGTTTTTATTGTTTGTTATCGTTTTTGCGTCATTCCGGGCTTGACCCGGAATCTATTCGTTTTCGTCTTCTGCGGGCTTCTTGGCTCTGGGATCTCGTTCCGCTCGCGAAAAAATGCTCCCGGAACGAGATCCCACCCGCCTGGGAAGCCCTAATAGCCATCGGAATTGCTTAAGCTTATGCCGGAGCGGAATGGTATGTGGATCTGAAACACATAGCCACCCTCGGCTTGTAAGAAGGAGGGGCCCGAAATCGGCTTGCCGATTTTGGGAGGGGTCGCGCCCTGGCGCGACGGTTTCAGAGACACATACCTGGAGCGGCAGGCAAAAGCGCCGATGGTGCTAGCTGTCATCGCTTCAGATTGAGGATTTCGCGGGCGTCGGAGGAAGTGGCGATGGGACGGCCGAGCTCGTTCGCGAGACGGACGACCTTGGCCACCAGCTCGCCGTTGCTCTGGGCCAGCACCCCCTTCGACAGATACAGATTGTCCTCGAAGCCGACCCGGACATTGCCGCCCATTGCAATCGCCGCAGCAGCCATCGGGAAGGCGCTGCGGCCTACTCCGGTCACCGTCCACGTGCTGCCAGCCGGAATCTTGTTGACCAGCCAGCAGAGATTGTCGACCGTCGCGGGCGTGCAGCCCGGGACACCCAGCACGAAATTGAACTGCATCGGAGCCCCCGGAACCTGCCCCTTGCGGGCCATTGTCAGGATCGTGTCGAGATGACCCATCTCGAAACACTCGTATTCCGGCTTGATGCCGCGCTCGAGCATGCGCTTGCCGAAGGCACGCATGGTCGGCATCGTGTTGTCGAAGATCTCGTCACCGAAATTGCAGGTACCGCAGTCCAGCGTAGCCATCTCCGGGAGCGGGTTGGTATCGGTCGACTGCAGGCGCTCGTCGGGCGTCATGCCGACGGCACCGCCCGTCGAGGGAATGAGGATGACATCGGGGCACACCTTCAGAATGGCCTCCTCGCATTCCTGGAAACGGTCGCGGCTCTGGGTCGGCGTACCGTCGTCCCAGCGGACGTGCAGGTGGACGATGGCGGCACCGGCGTCAACGGCACTTTTGGCTTCGCGGACGATTTCTTCTACGGTGTAGGGAACGTTGGGATTCTGTTCCTTCGTGACTTCAGCGCCGCAGATGGCGGCGGTAATGATCAGCTTATCCATGGGCGCTACGATTTACGCTGGCATTTCTTGGGGGTGACGCAGGTTCCGCTTGCCCGGCACACCACGACGGGTTCTTCGAGCAGGTCGGCTGCAGAGTCGGAAATGTCGGGGCGCGGTGCGATGACCTTGCGGGCCTCGAAGACCATCTTGCGCGAGGTATTGCCCTCCGAGACGATCTCGCCCGTGGCTTCGATAAAGTCGCCGGCATACACCGGAGCGATGAATTCGACCATGTCATAGGCCTTGAACAGGCCCTCGTCGCCGTCGCGCAGGATCAGGAGCTCGGTCGCCACATCTCCGAAAAGATGCAGCATATGGGCACCGTCCACCAGATTGCCGCCGTAGTGCGCATCCTTGGCGCTCATACGGACACGGATCATCGATTTGTATTTAGCCATCTTCGCTTGTGCTTATTGTTCCACATAGATGTAGTCGACGAACAGGGCCGGCGTATGCACGGCCTCCGGTTCAATCTCCCCTACCTTCACGAGTTTTTCGGCCTCGACGATCACGGTGTCGGCGGCCTGTGCCATCATCGGGTTGAAATTCTTGGTGGTTCCGCGGTAGAACACGTTGCCCGACTCATCGACGATGCTGCCGCCCAGGAGCGCGAAATCGGCGCCGAGCGGTTTCTCGAGCAGATAGTCCTTGCCGTCCACGTTGATCACCGGCTTGCCTTCCTGGACCACGGTACCCAGTCCGGTCGGGGTCAGCACGCCGCCCAGACCAGCACCCTTGGCACGGATGCGCTCGGCCAGCGTGCCCTGCGGCACGAGGTTCATCTTGAGCTGGCCCGTATTCATCTGTTCGATGGAGGCCTTGCTGCCGCCAATGTAGGAGGCGTAGATCTCCTTTACCTGGTGATTCTCGATGAGCTTGCTCCAGCCCTTGCCGTCGAAGACGGTATCGTTGCAAATGATGGTCAGGTTCTTGACGCCGCTTTCGACCAAAGCGTCAACAATCTGTTTCGGCGCACCTGTTCCCAGGAAGCCGCCAATCATGATCGAAGAGCCGTCCTTGATCATTCCGACGGCTTCTTTCAACGAGATGTTCTTTTTCATATGGCTTGAATTGATAATAATATTGATTTTTGCAGTATCAGTTTCACTAATCTGCAAATTTAATCAATTTTGTTATCAAAACAAAGAGAAAAATAGGGTCTATGCCTCCTTTCGCAAGACCGGCTCCGCATAAATGCGGAGGAAGATGTCGCGGATGGCCCGGCGGAGGGCCTGGTTGCGCGGCAGCGTATCGAGCTCTTCCTTCAGATACTCTTCGAATTGCGTACGCAGGCGGCTGTCGGAAGGCGCCTCCCCCTTCAGCATTTCCGCCGCCACGACATTGGTCGGCCAGATCCGCCAGGCCTGGTGGATGCGGCTGTCGATGATGCGGGCCAGCGCCCGGAAACGCTCATTCTTTTCCAGGGCAGCACAAGCCGCCAGGTCAGCGTCGCTGACGGGCTCGCAGAACGACACGTGGATGTGCCCTTTCTGCTGGATGATACCCAGCACGATGCTCTCGAGATCCTCGCCCGGACGCTTGATGTAAACACCTGACTTTTGCTTGATATAAGTCTCGTAAGCCTTTTTGATTCCGCAAGTTTCGTACTCGTAAGAAATGGCGACAGGCATCAGGTGCAGGCTGGCCATATTGGCCGCGAAGTCGCTTTCCCCACTGATGGAAAGCATCTTCAGCAGGCCCTGCTCCGTCGCGTCGTTGCCGTCTTTCGTGCGGCCGTTCCGGTGCGAAATCCAGACGGAAGCGGGATCGTCCGGATCGCTCACCCGCATGCGGATGTACGACGACAGCTGCCGGGAAACCTCGTACAAGTCGCGCGGCTGGCCACCCCGGATCACTTTGATCATCCGGTTGGAACGCATCAGATCTTCCACGAACTGATTGTAAATCAGGTTGTCACCTACCGCAATCTCGGACAGGGGCAGATTGTTGTCCTTGAAAATATACTGGATGAATGCCGAATCGAGCACGATGTCGCGGTGCGACGAGACCATCGTGTAGGCCCGTCCGCCCTCAAACCACTCCAATCCCTGATAACTCAGGCCCTTTGAGGTTTTGGCCAGGATAGACCGGATGGCCGGAAACATCACCCGCGACTGGAAGTCGTCCACGCCGTGGATGGTATTGAGCGTATTCCGCAGGATATCAGGATCTTTCCCCGGAAACAAAAAAGCGGAGATCGGTTCCAGCAGCCGGTTGTTCGACGCCCTTTTCAGGGCTGCAGAGGCTTCGGCGTCGTTGTAGGGTCGGATATTCTCGTACATAACAACTTATCGCTTTGCGGTTCCCAGGGCAAAGAGCGGCAGGATCTCCGATAAAAAGAGCGGGATCATCGCCAGCAGCGGCATATAGCCGAATTGCGTGGCCGCCAGGACGGACTGCAGCCATACCAGCGCATAGCAAAGCACGAGAAGGCCGCCCAGAAAATACCAGAACTTCCAGGAAGTCAACAAATAAAGGAGTAGAGAGACAAGCGTCACAACCATGGGGACCAGCAAGTGGATGACGCTGTCTCCGCAGCAGAAACGAACGCCGCAGATGACGCTGGAGACGAACATGCCGGCGAAAAGCAGGGCGTAGCAATACTTGGAAGCACCGCTGCCCGCCGCGCTGCGGCGGATGGCCGTGGCGGAAACCAGGTCGGCATAAAATTTCTTACGGCGATGGAAATACCAGATATACAGCGAGATAATCACAATGGCCGCCCCCAGCCACACATACATGGGCTGCCCGGGCTTCCAGAGCTGCTTACCGTCGGGTGACCAGGCCAGGCGTCCCAAGGCGAACAGGACCGCATACCAGAGCGCCAGCCATCCCGATTCAATCAGGAAGATACGGGGCTTCATCCGGCCGCGCCGGACCGTCAGCACAAAGCAGAGACACAGCAGCGCAAAGACGATCGAGGCCGTCAGGAGCCAAAGGCCATCCGAAAAACCTAAACGACTGACCAGGAATCCATTGACATCAAAAATCGTTTTCATATTTGTTCAAAACTTTTTCTATTTGTTCAATTTTCGTTGTAAGAGAGAGGAATCACCATAGCTCAGGAAACGATAATCGTTATCGAGGGCGAAACGGTAGATCTCATGCCACGCCTCCCCTACGAAGGCACCGATCAATAGCAGGAGCGTACTCTTCGGCTGATGGAAATTGGTAACCAGATAGTCGATAACCCGGAAGGTGTAGCCCGGAACGATGATAATCTGCGTCCGGGAGCTCAATTCCGACAGTTGGTGTGCCTCCATATAGGCCAGCAAGGCCTCGATGGCTTCGCGTAAAGAATAGGTATAGCCGGCTTCCCGATAGGGTTCCCATTGGTCGACCATCCCAGGCTCTCCGCGCTCAATACAGTGAATACCAAGGTAATAGAGCGATTCCAGGCAGCGTGTGGAGGTCGTTCCGACCGCTGTCAGCGGGGTCTCGCCCTTGTCGGCGAGAGCCTGCAGCAGCTCACGGGACACAGAAAAAGGCTCGCTATGCATCGCGTGGTCGCCGATCGTGTCGCTTTTGACGGGCAGGAAAGTCCCTGCGCCCACGTGCAGACAGAGGTTGAAACGCCGGATACCTTTGGCGTCGATATCGTCCAACTCCCTCTGTGTGAAGTGCAAACCGGCCGTAGGAGCCGCTACGGAGCCCTCTCGGCGGGCATACCAGGTCTGGTAGCGTTCCAGGTCGATGGCTTCCGTATCGCGCTTCAAATAGGGCGGAATGGGAATCCTTCCCGCATGTTCCATCACTTGGGAGAAAGATGCGCCCCCTTTCCAGGTAAAGCGTACCCAGAACGCCCTGCCTTCGTGCCGGATGAGTTCCGCCCGCAGGTCGATGGCGCGAAGATAATCAGTATTTTCCTGATCTTCAGCGATGTAAAGGCTGATCAGGCCGTCTTTCCAACGCTTGGCATTGCCCACGATCGCCTTCCAGACGCAGGATGAAGTGGTCGCAAAACACTGCTCATAGTCCTGAGGATCAGCTGGTTCCAGGCAGAAAACCTCAATCAGGGCCCCGGTATCCTTCTGGAAGAACAAGCGGGCCGGTACCACCTTGGTATTATTGAAGACCATCAGCGATTTTTCCGGGAGACAGTCCGCCAGGTCCCTGAATTTTCGATTCTCAGGCACTCTTCCGCTCGCATTTGTGTACACAAGGAGCTTGGAATCATCGCGCTGGGAGAGCGGATAACGGGCTATACGGGCCTCCGGGAGGGGATAATCGTAGTCTGCGATGCGAATTTCCTGGACCATGGATCAATCAAAAGGCAGTGCAAAAATACGATTTTACAGGGTCAAATACAAGTTTATCTGACGAAGCCGATTCGTTTACATTTGTTTCACTCAAATGCGTGTTTACAGGAGTACAAAGCGATAAGTGTTAAACAGCGCGCTATATTGTTTACAAGTTGTATCATTTTACAAGATTCGGGATAACCCTTTCTGCATTTATATTTTATTTAACTGATACCCAGTGATTTATAACACATAAACACAAGTAATACTTTGCTAAATACTCTAAACAATGGGGGACATTTCCCCGAAAACAGTAGTATAATATATATTATTATATTGTTATCCAGCTAATTACATAAATTTCCTTTATTAAAACTTCAACTGTTTTCATTTCAATTCCCCTATCACTTTTGTAATTCCAGATTTGTATACAATTGTAAATGTTGAAACTCGTGAAAATTCAGCTAATTTTTCTTTCCCGTCTCGTTTATTCTTTTTACATTTGTATATCGTAAAAAATGGCCTTATGCACGAGCGTCTCAAACAATTTCTCACCATGGAGAATCTCTCCCCCGCCCGTTTCGCCGAAGAACTGGGCATCCAGCGTTCCGGTATCTCCCATCTCCTGTCGGGCCGCAACAAGCCGAGCTTCGAATTTCTCCAGCGGATGATGAACGCCTACCCCGACGTCAACTACGAATGGCTCATCCTCGGCAAGGGCCGACCCTTCAAAAGTGACCGTCCCATCCCCGAATTACCGGCTGAACCCCCGTTTTTTACAGAACCTGACGATTTCGATGTCGCCGAAAATGATGCGATTGTTTCTGATTATCAGTCGTTTGATACCGAAATCCCTGCTTCACAACTCACTGAGAATCGCGTAAACACAGTTCCTACTGCCTCTCCCCGGCCAGAAACCGACAAAAAAATCGCCCGCATCATCGTCTTTTTCAACGACGGAACCTACGAAGAGAAATAATCGGTATATTTGTAGTCGTTATGACGGACCGACGATCGCTCTCTGCATTACGCCTTCTGAAAATCGCTCCTTTTTTGCGGCCGCTTGCGGATACCTTATTTAAAAGAAGTTCGCCGTCGCTCGAAAAGGACCTGATGGGCCTGCACTTCTCCAGCCCCATCGGAGTGGCTGCCGGCGTCGACAAACGCGGCGAATATACCGACATCATCGACTGCTTCTCTCCCAGTTTCATCGAAATCGGTCCGCTGCGCGACGTGCTGTATTCCATCAAGCACCTGCAGGAACGGGAAAGGGACATCCGCGTACTGGGCAATCTGAGCAATACCAAGGAGATCGAGCGCTCCTTCTCCCTGATCTATGACTTTGTCGATGCCATCGTGCTCAACATCTCACTCAATACCTCCGTGTCGAAGATCATCGATCACCTGCTGGAACTGAGACGGTACAACGATACCTATAAACCCATCATTTTCAAGCTTTTCCCCAATCTCACCCCGGATGTGCTCGATGAACTGGCCGACTATATGCTCTGTAGCGGCATCGATGCCGTGATGGTCCAGGCCGAATTCGTTCCCCTCATCCGCGAAAAGACCCAGGGGCTGATGCCGGTCATCGCCATCGCCGAGATCAGCACGCCGGAACGGGCCGCGCAACTGCTCGACACGGGCGCAGACCTGATCGCCGTCAGCAACTCCCCCTTCCACTACGGTCCCGCACTCATCAAGAAACTCATCAAATATCTGGATAAGAGATGAAAACCGCTTCGATCTGTACCATCGGCGATGAAATACTCATCGGCCAGATCGTCGATACCAACTCCTCTCACATCGCCCGCGAACTCAACCTGCTGGGCATCCAAGTGAAATACATGACCTCCATCGGCGACGACCGTGCCCGGATTCTTTCCGAGCTTGGCAACTGCCTGGACCACACCGATATCGTTATCGTTACCGGCGGCCTCGGCCCCACCAAGGACGACATCACCAAAGATGCGCTCCGCGAACTCTCCGGTGCGAAGGGATACAAGCATTCGCCCGAGCAGATGGCACACATCGAGCGCATCCTGGGCGCACGCGGCATCCCCCTGATCGACACCAACCGGGCCCAGGCCCTCGTTCCCGACACTTGCACGGTGATTCCCAACAAATTGGGGACGGCGCCCTGCATGGCCTTCTACGGCTTGGGTAAGCACCACACCGCGGCGCTTTATTCCCTGCCCGGCGTGCCTTTCGAAGCCCTCGGGCTGCTGCCCGACGTCATGGCCGACATCCGGCAGCACTTTGAACTCGAGGAGATTACGCACCACACCGTCGTTACCTTCGGGATCCCGGAATCGACCCTGGCCAAACAGATCGAGCCCTGGGAAGACGCCCTGCCCGCCAACATTCACCTCGCCTACCTGCCCAACCCCACCCTCGGCGTCCGCCTGCGGCTCACGCAGTTCGGCGGAAAAGCCGATTTTACGCCGTATATTACTGAACTGCAGCAGATGCTGGGCGATGCGATCTATGGAGAAGGCGACGATACGCTGCAGAGCGTCATCGGCGACAAGCTGCGTGCCGCCGGCAAGACCCTGGCTCTGGCCGAGTCCTGCACGGGCGGTCATCTATCCGAGCTGATTACCTCGGTCGCAGGTTGCAGCGACTATTACAAGGGCTCCGTTACCTCCTACTCCAACGAGGTGAAAATGAAGGTATTGGGGGTTCGTCCCGAAACGCTGGCACAGTTTGGTGCGGTGAGCGAGCCCTGTGTCCGGGAGATGGCCTCCGGCGTGCTCCGTGCCCTCGACACCGACTATGCCGTGGCGACTTCGGGCATTGCCGGTCCCGGCGGCGGATCGCCGGAAAAGCCGGTCGGCACGGCCTGGCTGGCGGCCGCGAAAAAACTGCCCGACGGCAGCGTCCGGGTGGCCACGCAGTGTGTCCATTTCGCTTCGTCGCGGGCCGTCAACATCGAGCGCTTCGCGTCCTACGCCCTCGACCTGCTCCGAAGAAATTTATAAATAACAATAGGTATGAAAAAACTGGTTTTCTTCCTTCTGATTCCGCTCCTACTTATGGTATCTTGCAAGAAAAACCCTGAAAAAGAACAAATTGCGAAGCTCGACCGACTCTGTGCCTCGCTCTTCCCGGCCGATGAGCCCGGGGCGGCCGTTCTGGTGCTGAAAGGCGACGACATCCTTTTCGACAAGGGCTACGGCATCGCCGACATCGACACGAAGGTGCCCATCGACGGCAACACCTTCTTCAACATCGCCTCCGTCTCGAAGCAGTTCACGGCCGTGGCTATCCTGCAACTGGCCGAGCAAGGCAAGCTTTCGCTGGAAGATCCGGTTTCCAAGTATTTTCCGGAGTTCAAGGCGCCGTTCTGGAAGGACATCCAGATCAAGCACCTCCTCTCCCACTGCTCCGGCGTCCCCGATGCCCGCGGCGGCATTCCGCGCGAGCTGAAGATCAAGGGCGACGAAGCGCTGGCGATGTCGTATCTGCCCGACCTCGATTTCCTTCATTTCGAGCCGGGTACGGCCTACGAATACATCAATCCCACCTTTGTGCTCTGCGGGGCCATCGTCGAAAAGGTGACGGGCAGGCCGTTCGCCGAATACGTGGCCGAGAACATCTTCCGGCCGGCGGGCATGGCCCGGACGCTCTATTTTGACCCCGAGCACCAGGATCTGATTCCGAACATGTCGCACGGCTACGAGTATGCCGACGTGGAGGACATGCCGGAGGAGCGCACAGCCGATAGTGCGCCCTCCGATACGCCGAAGAACTGGTATGAATACGATTACGGCGAGGAGACCTTCTTTGCCACGAAGCCGGACGGTGGCGTTTACTCGTCGACGCACGAATTTGTCGAGTGGGAGAAGGCGTTACGGGCCAACAAGGTGATTTCGGAGGCTTCCCGGGTCGACGCGCAGTCGCCGCACACCTATATCAGCGGCAGTCCGTGGAGCGATTATCAGAACCGGCCGAACACCTGGTATGGCTATGGTTGGTTCATCGAACCGAAGACGGACGCAACCAAGGAGGTGATTTATCACACAGGCGACAATGGCGGTTTCAAGATCCTGGCCGCGCGTTACCCCGAGGACAAGGCCCTCGTGCTGATCTTCGCCAACCGCGCCGACTGGGACCGCTACCCCCTCATGCAGCAGATCGAAGAAATTTTCGGGTTCTAGGTGCGGGCCTTCCCTGAGGCGTGTTCAGAACCCTCGTTGCGCCGAGAGCGTCTGCAACGAGTAACACTGAACACTCCACCAGGCCACCCCACGGCCCGCAAGATGCTCACGAATGTCGTCGATGTCCCCGATTTAGGGACATCAACGACGTTTAAGCACTCATTCTATATCCAACAGTTCCTTATAGGGGGCGTCGTGGCGGAAGGCGGACCAGCCGGGGTTGCCATTGCAGCAGAAGGCGGTCCAAGCATCAAGCATACGTTCCGAAAGGGCGTGGTCAGCCTCGGTGAAAGGACGCCAGCTACGATCGAGCGTACCGAACATATACCAGAGTTCTGCGGAATGGAAGGCCCCGGCTGCAGAAGCGGGATGTGCCTCGTCGGTGGGAAGTTCGCGCAGGAATTCATATTCGTACACGGGATGTCCCAGTGAGTCCCAGACCGCGCAGAAACGGTCGACAGCGGCACCGCCCAGCATCCCCATATCATCCTTGTTGTAGCCGATCATCACGGGAACCTGTGAAGCATCACCACTCAGAACAGCGTCTTCGAAGGTCTGGGTGAGCACGCTGCCGTCAAGGTGCGGGAAGAACCAGCCGCCCGCCTGCAGGATGATTTCAGGCGAAGCGGCACGCAGGTCGGCAAGGGTCTCCAGACCGGCCTTGTCCATCGTTTCCTTGCCCTGTGCATCGTAAAAGGCCTGTGGGACATCGTTTTCCGGGCTGAGGCCCCGCGTGTCGAGGCCGCCGCCACTCTGAATGATGGCACCGGCAATCAGATTGCGGGAGCCGGGTGCGGCCATCAGGGTCTTGACGCTCATCGCCCCGGCGCTCTGGCCGAAGATGGTGATCCGGGCAGGGTCGCCGCCGAACTGGCTGATGTTGTCGCGGACCCATTGCAGGGCAGCAATCTGGTCCATCGTGCCGTAATTGCCCGACTGCCCCTGTTCGGCCGTCAATTCCGGATGGCTCAGGAAGCCAAGGGTGCCCAGACGGTAGTTGATGGTCACCAGGATCACGCCGCGCCGTGCCCAGGCCTCGCCATCCATCGTTACTTCGTAGCCATATCCGTTCATGTAGGCGCCGCCGTGAAGCCACAGGGCTACGGGCAGTTTGGCGTCGGGTTTGCCCACGGTGGCGGCAGGCGCCCAGACATTCAGGTACAGGCAGTCTTCGTTCTCTTCGGGGGTTCCCGCCCAATAGAATTCATCGCCGTAGAAGGTACCGGGCTTGTTGCCCGGCTGCGGCGCGATGGGACCGAACGTATCGCACACGCGTACGCCTTCCCAGGACGTGACGGGCTGCGGCGCCTGCCAGCGTAGTTCGCCGATCGGTGGTGCAGCATAAGGGATTCCCTTGAAAATCAATACGTCAGGCGTTCCGCTGGCGGGTACGCCTTGGATGCGTCCGCCCGAAATGGTCAGGACGGGATTCTGCTGTGTGCAGCTGCAAATGACCAGCGCCAGCAGAAAAGTGAGGAAGGAAAACGGTTTCATACGATTAAGCTTAAAAAAGAATCATCCCATCAGGAACTTCCCGATTTTGGGAATCTTCCGGATCAGGACGCTGAAGAGGGCCACGACGATAAAGGAGAGGATGGCGGTGGCGAGGATCTCGACCGGGGTGGTCCAGATGCCCAGGACGCCGGCATCGCCTAAGCCGAGCCAGCCCCGGATCCAGCCCGAGACATAGACCAGCAAAAGCAAGTGGCACAGGTACATCCCGTAGCTGGCCTTTGAAACCGGCAGCAGAATCTTCTCGTAGAAACGACCGCCCGATTCAATCTTGCGGAAGACCAGGATCCAGCCCAGGGCCATCAGCGCAACGCCAAAGGTATCGTTGAGCCAGGGGCCCTCCCAGAGCGCGGCCATGCCGACAGGCCCTTCCACCGGAAAATAATTCTTCGAATCGAGCAACACGTGATGGAGGAAGCCACCACAGCAGACGGTGAAGCCGCACAAAAAGGCAGGAATTGCCATAGCCAGCGTCCTGCCCCACGACAACCTTCCCACAAACTTCCTGAAATACAGCCCCAACAGCAGATAGCCGATGAAGCCGCTCAGGTAATAGAACGTTCCGTAAGTATTCCAGCTGGCCTCGCCCCAGAGTGGATACTTGGCCGCATTGGGGATGCCGGACGGGCCGTAGATGACCGGCGCCGGGCCACCCACCCACTGCCGGATGAGCGGAATCAGGGTCGTAAA
>CACZWU010000030.1 GCA_902784965.1 uncultured Bacteroidia bacterium
GAACGTTACGGGCCCTCGGGCCCGTATAAGGAGGAGTTCGCCGTCAAGCGACCGGGTGAGCTCCTTTTTCGACAGCATGAGCGAAAGCGCGTTACATCCTGATCAAGCACACAAGCACCCTAGCAAGCAACTATTTGTTAAAAATTGCTATATTTGCAGATTATGGCAGAAGTGAATACAATGTATACGAGTCGGATCGAGAAGGTCCGGAGTTTGGGGTACGACGCGGTGATCGTCGCCGCCACCGATCCCCACGCCAGCGAATACGTCGCACCCCGCTGGAAACAAGTCGAATGGCTCACCGGATTTACCGGCGAAGCTGGCGACCTTGTCATCACCCAGGACCACGCCGGCCTCTGGACCGACAGCCGCTTCTTCATCCAGGCCGGACAACAGCTGGCCGGCACCGGCGTCGAACTCCATAAAACCCGCGTCCCCGACGAAGTCACCATTCCCCAGTGGCTCGCCGAACACTTCCAGCAGAAACCCGTCCGCATCGCGTACGATGGCCTCTGCCAGAGCGTCGAAACCATCAAAACCCTCGAAACCACCCTCCGCGCCGCCTACGGCCTGGGTGGCTACGAACTCATCGATGTGCCCGATATGCTGAGCCAGTGGTGGACCGACCGCCCGGCCATCCCGCATTCCCAGGTCGTCTGGCTCGAAGAGAAGATGATGGGCGAAACCCGCCAGGAAAAACTCACCTGGCTCCGCGGCCAGATGCAGAAGGAAGGTTGCGGCGCCATGTTCCTCAGCTCGCTCGACGAAATCGCCTGGCTGCTCAACGTCCGCGGCACAGATATCGACTACAACCCCTATGTCATTTCCTTCCTGTTGGTGACGCCGCAGGCCGCCATCTGGCTGGTCCGCAGCGTGAGCGAAGTCCCCGAATGCAAAGACGTGATCCTGGCCGACTACCAGGTGCTCGAAGACGTCCTCGAAGACCGCAAGGACGAGTGCGGCCGCCTCTTCATCGACCCTTCCACGCTCAATTCCCATACCTATGCCCTCATCCGCAAGTTCTTCGCCGAGAGCCAGATCTGCTTCGGCAACTCGCCCGTGATCCTGCGAAAGGCCGTCAAGAACAAGAAGGAACTCGAAGGCTTCCGTCGCGCTGTGATTGAAGACGGCGTGGCCATGGAATCGTTCCTCTACTGGCTGGAGACCTCCGTCAGGGGCGGTGCCCAGGTGACGGAATGGGAGGCCGCCGAAAAGCTGAACTCACTGCGTTCGGGCGTCGAGGGCTTCCGCGGCCTGAGCTTCGCCACGATTTCGGCCTACGGGCCCAACGCCGCACTGCCGCACTACAGCACGCCGCGCGAAGGGTCGGATTTCCTCAAACCCCGCGGACTGTATCTCTGCGACTCGGGCTCCCACTATGTATACGGCACTACCGACATTACGCGCACGGTGCCCCTGGGGCGCTGCTCGCGGCAGGAGAAGGAAGATTACACGCTGGTCCTCAAGGGCATGATCGACCTGTCGCTGGCCCAGTTCCCGGAAGGGACGGCCGGTTGCCAGATCGACGCGCTGGCGCGCCGCCCGCTCTGGGCTTCGGGCCGCAATTTCGGCCATGGCACGGGCCACGGCGTCGGCTTCTACCTCGGGGTCCACGAGGGCCCGCAGTCCATCCGCCAGAATTTCAATCCGCAGCCGCTGCTGCCGGGGATGGTCTGTTCCAACGAGCCGGGACTGTACCGTGCGGGCAAGCACGGCGTCCGGCACGAAAACCTCGTGCTCTGCCGGGAGCAGGACAGGACGGAGTTCGGGCGTTTCCTGGGCTTTGAGACGCTGACCTGCTGCCACATCGACACCTCGATCGTGGTGAAGAAACTGCTCAACGAAAGTGAGCGGAACTGGCTGCGCGCCTACAACCGGGTGGTGTACCGGATGCTGAAGGGGCGTCTGGCGCCGGAGGTGGCAAGATGGCTAAAGAAAAAGTGTAGATAATTTTAGAAATTTATTGATAATGAAAAAGATTTTATCCTTAATAATTGTAATTTCAGCGTTGCTTCCGGGCCTCCGGCTTCGGGCGGATGAGCCGTCGTGGCTGAAGTATATCACCCCTACGGGCTATCTGCAGGCGGGCTTCAGCACGGACCAGGATTTCGACAATACGTTCTATATCCAGAAGGCGCGTGTCGCCGTCAAGGGCACCTTTTTCGATGAGATCCGTTTCGGCAAGCTGGAGTATACGATCATGGCCGATTTCGCGAAGTCGCCGAAGCTGGTCGACGGTTTCTTCAAGTACACGCTCAACGATTATTTCGGGGTGCAGGTGGGCCAGTTCCGGACGCCGCTGTCCATTGAGAATTCAGAGTATTCGTCCACGACCCTCGAGTTCATTGATTACTCGTTGATGACGCAGCGTTTCGTGCATCTGAATTCGTCCGACCTTGCGGGCATTGCCGCGTCGGGCCGCGACATCGGGTTGCAATTCTACGGAAAGTTGCTTAAGATGGGCGAGGGGCACCACCTCATCCGCTACAACGTAGGTATGTTCAATGGCTCGGGCATGGCCTGGCGCGACGATGACAAGCGCAAGGATTTCATCGCGCGTCTGATGGTCTATCCGTTGAAGGATCTGGCAGTTTCAGGGTATTATCTTCGCACGCTGGGCCCGCATCCGGACATTGCGCCGGAGTACAACGACTATGACTGGTACATTTACGATCGTTACGGCGGCGGTGTGATGTATGACAGTTCGTACGGATGGCTCCGCGCGGAGTACATGGCGGGGCACACGCATGGTTATCGGGCGCAGGGTGCGTACGGGTCGATCGGTGGCCGGATCGGGAAGCACTGGGAGGTCGGTCTGCGGTACGACTATTTCGATGCGAATACGCGGGCGGTTGGCGGCGTTCAGCAGTATTACACGGGCTGCGTGAACTGGAAGCCGTGGAAGTTCTTCAAGCTCCAGTTGAACTATTCTTACCGCCGCGATCCCGACGCCAATCCGACCCACTTCGTCAACCTGATGGCCACGGTCAAATTCTAACATCACCTGCGGCTTGTGCTAGGGCGCTCTGGGAATTGCTTCTCGGACCGACTCGCCAAGGCTCGTCTCCTTCCCAAAATCGGCTACGCCGATTCCGGGCCCCTCCCCCTATCAACCGAGGGTGGTTAGGGTCCTCGAAGCAATATCCCACCCGCGCCTGTAAGCACAAGCCTTGTCGTCTCAAGCGCAGTGTGCTAGAGCTCCTTTTTCGACAGCATGAGCGAAAGCGCGTTACATCCAGACAAAGCACACAAGCACCCAAAGCGCCCTAGCACAAGCCGCAGAAGATGATTAGAAATACTGATAGAATTTCGCGATGGATTCCATGCCCTTGAAGAGCTGGTCGAGGAGGTAGCTTTCGTTAGGGGAGTGGATGAAGTCGCGCTCGAGGCCAAAGCCCATCAGGAGCGGGTCGGCGTGGAGGGCGCGCTGCATCTCGGCCAGGATGGCGATGCTGCCGCCGCCGCGGCTCGGCACCGGCTCGATGCCGTAGACCTCGCCGACCGCCTTCGACGCAGCCTTGTAGGCCTTCGATGAAATCGGAATCAGGAAGCCGTCGCCGCCATGTTTCTCTTCGACTTCGACCGTCACCCCCTTCGGCGCAATGGCCTTGAAATGCTTCGTGAAGAGCTTCGCGATGGTCTTCGAATCCTGGTTCGGGACCAGACGCATCGAAATCTTGGCGTGCGCCTCGCTCGGGATCACCGTCTTGGAACCCTCGCCGATGTAGCCGCCCCAGATGCCGTTGACATCGAGACAGGGACGGATGCCCACACGCTCCAGCGTCGTGTAGCCCTTCTCGCCCTTGAGCGCCTTCACACCGATGTTGTCCATATATTCCTTCGCATCGTAAGGCGCCCGGCCGAGCATCTTCCGGTCTTTGCGGCTCAGCTCGACGACGTCGTCGTAGAAACCTTTGATGGTGATGTGCCCGTCTTCGTCGATCAGCGAGGCGATCATCTGGCAGAGCGTGTTGATGGGGTTGTAGACACCGCCGCCGTAATGGCCTGAATGCAGGTCCTTGTTGGGACCCTTGACCGTGACCTCCATGTAGGTGATGCCGCGCATGCCACAGTTGATCGACGGGATCTTCTCGTTGAGCATCGTGGTGTCGGAGACCAGGATGATGTCGCAGGCCAGCAGCTTCTTGTGCGTCTTGATCCATTTTGAAAGGGCGTTGGAACCCATTTCTTCCTCGCCTTCGAAGAGAAACTTGACATTGTGCCGCAGCTGCCCCGTGCGCACCAGGAACTCGAAGGCCTTGATATGCATGAAGGTCTGTCCCTTGTCGTCGTTGGCGCCGCGGGCATAGATGGCTCCGTCGCGGATCTCTGGCTCGAAGGGATCAGATTTCCAGAGGTTCAGCGGATCGACCGGCATCACGTCGTAGTGGCCGTAGACCAGCACGGTGGGGCGTTTCGGGTCGATGATCTTTTCTCCGTAGACGACGGGATGGCCGGTGGTCCTGCAGACCTCGGCCTTGTCGGCACCGGCCTCTTTCAGCAATTCGACCAACCGCTGGGCGCAACGGTACATATCGTCTTTGTGGGCCGATTCCGAGCTGACCGACGGAATGCGGAGCAAAGAGAACAATTCTTCAAGAAAACGTTCCCTGTTCTTTTCAATGTATTGTTTCATAGAGATTTTGTTTGCGATTTCCTACAAATATAGGTATTTTTTTGTAACTTTGCATCCCTTTGATTGGGGATACACGAATATAAACTTGTTAATATTGATATGAAAGTAACGAAGAACCAGGTTGACGACCTCAATATGACCGTCAGCATCGCCCTCGAGAAGAACGATTGGGCTGAACTCAGAAAGAAGAAACTCAACGAATACCGCCGCACGGCGGACATCCGCGGCTTCCGCCGCGGCATGGCCCCGATGTCGCTGATCGAAAAGATCCATGGCGGGCAGGCGCTGGCAGAGGTGGTGAACAAACTGGTCACCGATGAACTGAACAAATTCATCGAAGAAAACAAACTCAAACTGATCGGCGAGCCGCTTCCGAGCGAAAAGCCCGTCGAGAACAACTGGGACGATCCCGACCGCTTTGCCTTCGACTTCGATCTGGGCCTTGCCCCGGAGGTCAACGTGACCGTCACCGCCGAAGACAAAATCCCGTATTATACCGTGACCGTCACCAAGGAAGCCCTTGCCGACTACAAGAAAGGCCTGCTCAAGCAGTTCGGCCAGCTCGAGAGCGGCGAGAAGGCCGGCGCCGACGATTTCGTGATCGCCGACTTCGTGAGCGGCGAGCAAAAGGTGGAGGGCGCCTACGTGGCCCTGCGCAGCATGTCGGACGACGTCAAGAAGAAATTCGTGGGCCTGAAGAAGGGTGACACCAAGCAGGTGGATATCGTCAAGAGCTTCCCCAACGAGGCCGACCGTGCCGCCATGTTCCATGTCAAGAAGGAAGAGCTCGACACCCTTCCCGTGAAGTGGACCATGACCGTGAAAGATGTCAAGACCTTCGTCGACGCTCCGCTTACCCAGGCTACCTTCGACCAGATCTTCGGCGAAGGCAGCTGCAAGGATGAAGCCGCCTTCGACGCCAAGGTGAAGGAACGCCTCCAGGCCGAATACGCCCAGGAAAGCGACTACCGCTTCATGGTCGATGCCAAGGAATACCTCATCAACAAGGCCGCCCTCCAGCTCCCCGACGCCTTCATGAAACGCTGGATCAAGTTTGCCAACGACGACAAGTTCACGATGGAGCAGATCGAGGCCGAATACGACCTCTTCGCCAAGGACTTCCGCTGGAACCTGATCCGTACCCAGCTGATGAAGGACCAGGATCTCAAGGTCACCAAGGACGACGTGATGAAACAGGCCATGAACATGGCTTCCTACCAGTTCGCGATGTACGGCATGCAGAACGTGCCGGAGGAACACCTGGCGAAATATGCCGAGCAGATGCTGGGCGACCGCCAGCAGGCCGAGCGTATCGTCGAGCGCGTGGAAGACGACCTGACGATCGACTACGTGCGCAAGACCGCGACCATCGAAAAGAAGAAGATCTCGCTCGACAAGATGCGCGAGCTCAACAAATAATCCGTATTCCCCATGAACGAATTCGAGAAATACGCCATCCGCGGACGCGGCATCAGCTCGCTGAGCCTGCACCGCTTCAACTCGATGTATGCGAGTTACATCAACCCCATGATCATTGAGGAGCGCCAGCTCAACGTTGCCCAGATGGATGTGTTCAGCCGTTTGATGATGGACCGCATCATCTTCCTGGGCTGCCCCATCAACGACGACGTGGCCAATATCATCCAGGCGCAGCTTCTTTTCCTCGAGAGCAACGACCCGAAGGCCGACATCATGCTTTACATCAATTCGCCGGGCGGCGTGGTGTATTCCGGCCTGGGCATCTACGACACGATGCAGACCATCCAGCCCGACGTGGCCACCATCTGCACCGGCATCGCCGCCTCGATGGCGTCGATCCTGCTGGCGGCCGGCGCCAAGGGCAAACGCTCCGCGCTCCAGCACTCGCGCGTGATGATCCATCAGCCGATGGGCGGCGCCGAGGGCCAGGCCTCCGAAATGGAGATCACCGTCCGGGAGATCCTCAAGCTCAAGCAGGAACTCTACCAGATTCTTTGCGACCATACCGGCAAGCCGATGGAACAGATCGTCAAGGATGCCGACCGCGACTTCTGGATGACAGCCGAAGAAGCGGTGAAATACGGCATGGTGGACCGCATCGTTGAAAAGAACAAGCATGGCAAAGAAGAAAGATAATCACCAGGAGGGCGCAGATCACTGCGCCTTCTGTGGTCGTGGACCCGACGAAGTGGAACTGATGATCTCCGCAGGGGATGTTTCCATCTGTTCCGACTGCGCCCGCATGGCCTATGAATATGCCAAGGAGGCCCTCAATCCCGGCGAAGACCATATCCGGACCAACGGCAAGATCGTGGGGGAGAGCCGGCTCTACAAGCCGGCCGAGATCAAGGCCTTCCTCGACGAATACGTGATCGGCCAGGACGAAGCGAAGAAATTCCTGTCCGTGGCGGTGTACAACCACTATAAGCGCATCAACCTGAAGGAGGACCTGGTGGAGAAATCCAACATCCTGATGGTGGGACCCACCGGCACTGGCAAGACGCTGCTGGCGCGGACCATCGCCAAGATGCTCAACGTGCCTTTCGCCATCGTCGATGCTACGGTGCTCACCGAGGCCGGTTATGTGGGCGAAGACGTCGAGAGCATTCTGACGCGCTTGCTCCAGGATGCCGACTACGATGTGTCAAAGGCAGAGAAAGGCATCGTCTTCATCGACGAGATCGACAAGATCGCCCGCAAGAGCGACAATCCCTCCATCACCCGCGACGTGTCGGGCGAAGGCGTGCAGCAGGCCCTCCTGAAGATCCTGGAAGGCAGCATCGTGAACGTCCCGCCCCAGGGCGGCCGCAAGCATCCCGAGCAGCGGATGATCGCGGTCAACACCGAGAACATCCTGTTCATCTGCGGCGGCGCTTTCGAAGGCATCGACCGCTATATCGCCCAGCGTCTCAATACGCAAGTGATCGGCTATGGTGCCCGCAAGCAGCACGAGATGATCGACACCGACAACCTGGTCCAGTACGTGGCGCCGCAGGACCTGCGCGCCTATGGCCTGATTCCCGAGATCATCGGCCGTCTGCCGGTGCTCTGCCACCTCGACCCGCTCGACCGTCCCACGCTGCTGGCCATCCTTACGAGGCCGAAGAACGCCCTGGTGAAACAGTACCAGGAACTTTTCGCCCTCGATGGCATCAAGCTCAAGATCAAGCCGGAAGTGCTGGAATTCATCGTCGACACCTCGATCCAGTACAAGCTCGGCGCGCGCGGCCTGCGTTCCATCTGCGAAGCCATCATGACCGACGCGATGTTCGATGCGCCTACCAGCCGCCGGAAGCAGCTGACCATCACGCTCGACTACGCCCAGGAAAAGGTGGCCAAGTTCGCCGGCCGGATGATCGGGCTGAACTGACCTGAACGAGGCTTAAACGAAAACCATTCATACCAAAAATCATCATTGCTAATCCGACAATAATGAAAATCAACTCTGCCGATGCTCTCGAAAGCATCCGACGGAAGGCGTCCAAAGCGCTGTCCGTCCGCGAAGCCAACAAGCGCTCCGGTACCATCGCACCCTGCGGCCTGGATACGGGAACCCCCCATATCCAGATCCTCTGCTGCGGCGGTACGGGTTGCAAGGCCTCCGAAAGTGCGAAGATCGTGGAAAACTTCCATGCATCGATCCAGGAACACGGTATCGCCGACAAGGTGGACGTGATCGTGACCGGTTGCTTCGGTTTCTGTGAAAAAGGCCCGATCGTCAAGATCATGCCCGACAATACCTTCTACACATCCGTCCGCCCCGCGGACGTCGAGGAGATCGTCACCGCCCACATCATCGGTGGCCAGCGCGTCGAGCGCCTGCTCTACCTCGATCCGGGCAACGGAAGGCATGTGAGCGATTCGAAGCACATGAATTTCTACCGCAAACAGATGCGTGTCGCGCTCCGCAACTGCGGCGTCATCAATCCGGAAGACATCACCGAGTACATCGGCCGCTATGGCTACCGGGCCCTGGCCCAGAGCCTGAAGCGCCCCAGCCAGGATGTGCTCGACGACATCAAGGCTTCCGGCCTGAGAGGCCGTGGCGGCGCCGGTTTCCCGACCGGCACCAAGTGGGAGATCGCCCGCAAGTTCAAGTCGGATGAGAAATATGTCGTCTGCAACGCCGACGAGGGTGACCCGGGTGCGTTCATGGACCGCTCCATCATGGAAGGCGACCCCAACTCCATCGTCGAGGCCATGACCATCTGCGGCTATTGCATCGAGGCGCATCACGGCTTGATCTACATCCGCGCCGAATATCCGCTGGCCGTCGAGCGACTGAAGATCGCCATCGCCCAGGCCCGCGAATACGGCCTGCTGGGCAAGAACATCCTCGGATCGGGTTTCGATTTCGACATCGAGATCCGTTACGGTGCCGGCGCTTTCGTCTGCGGCGAGGAGACGGCCCTCATCCACTCGATGGAAGGCAAGCGCGGCGAGCCGACGCTCAAGCCGCCGTTCCCGGCAGAAGCCGGTTACATGGGCAAGCCGACCAACGTGAACAACGTGGAAACCCTGGCCAACGTCCCCGTGATCCTGACGCGCGGTCCCGAGTGGTTCTCGTCGATCGGCACCGAGAAATCGAAAGGCACCAAGGTCTTCGCCCTGGCCGGCAAGATCAACAACGTGGGCCTGATCGAAGTGCCGATGGGTACGACCCTGCGCGAGATCATCTACGACATCGGCGGCGGCGTGAAGAACGGCAAGAAATTCAAGGCCGTGCAGACCGGCGGTCCTTCCGGCGGCTGCCTGACCGAGAAACACCTGGATATCCCCATCGACTACGAGAGCCTCACGGCGGCCGGTTCGATGATGGGTTCCGGCGGTATGATCGTCATGGACGAAGACGACTGCATGGTGTCCGTTGCCAAGTTCTACCTCGAATTCACGGTGGGTGAGTCGTGCGGCAAGTGTACGCCCTGCCGCATCGGCAACAAGCGCATGCTCGAGATCCTGACCCGCATCACGGAAGGGAAGGGCGAGATGGGCGACCTCGACCAGCTCCAGAACCTGGCCTCCGTCATCAAGGACTCGGCGCTCTGCGGTCTGGGACAGACCTCCCCGAACCCGGTGCTTTCGACGCTGGCCAATTTTCGCGACGAGTACGTGGAGCATGTGCGTGCCCACAAGTGCCGTGCGAAGAAATGCAAGGCCCTGCTGACCTACACCATCGACCCGCAGCGCTGCAAGGGCTGCTCGGCCTGCGCCAAGTCCTGCCCCGCCCAGGCCATCATGGGCGAGAGCCGCAAACCGCACGTTATCAACCCGTATGTCTGCATCCGTTGCGGCATGTGCACCTCGCGCTGCCATTTCGGTGCAATTTCCGTCATCTAGTCGCGTATGGAAAAGAAAATCAATCTCAGTATCGATAAACGTCCCGTGCGCGTAGCGCCCGGAACGACCATCCTCGACGCAGCGGCGTCCATCGGCATCGCGATCCCCACGCTGTGTCACATCGACCTCAAGGGCACCTGCGTCAAGAACAATCCGGCTTCCTGCCGCATCTGCGTGGTGGAAGTGGAAGGACGCCGCAACCTGGCCCCTTCCTGCGCCACGGTGTGTACGGAAGGGATGGTGGTCTACACCAACTCGGCCCGCGTGATCCGCGCCCGCAAGACGATCGCGGAACTCATGCTCTCCGACCACCCGAACGACTGCCTCACCTGCCCGAAGTGCAGTGACTGTGAGCTGCAGCGCCTGGTGATGCGCTTCAATATCCGTCAGATGCCCTTCCAGGGCGGCGAACAGTCCGCCCGCAAGAAAGAGGTGACGGCCGCCATCACGCGCAACATGGACAAATGCATCCTCTGCCGCCGTTGCGAAAGCGTCTGCAACAACGTGCAGTCGGTGGGGGTGCTGGGCGCCGTGCGTCGTGGCTTCGACACGACCATCGCTCCGACCTTCGACCGGATGTTCAAGGATACGGACTGCACCTATTGCGGCCAGTGTGTTGCCGTCTGCCCGACGGGTGCCCTGACCGAGCGTGACAACACCGACCGCCTGCTTGACGACCTGGTCGATCCCAACAAGATCGTCATCGCCCAGCCGGCACCGGCTGTCCGTGTAGCCCTCGGCGAAGAATTCGGCATGAAACCGGGCTCCATTGTCACCGGTAAGATGGTGACGGCGCTCAAATACCTGGGCTTCACCAAGGTCTTCGACACCGACTTCGGTGCCGACCTGACCATCATGGAAGAGGGCGCCGAGATCCTGAAACGCCTGAAAGCCTTCCTCGCCGGCGACAAGACGGTCAAGCTCCCGATCATGACCTCGTGCTGCCCGGCATGGGTCAACTTCTTCGAGCACAACTATCCCGACTTGCTGGAGTATCCTTCTTCCGCCAAGTCACCGGGCCAGATGTTCGGTGCCATTGCCAAGACCTGGTGGTGCGAGAAGCGGAGCATCGATCCCAAGAAGGTGGTGGTGGTGTCGATCATGCCTTGCCTGGCCAAGAAATACGAATGCGAGCGCCCCGAATTCACCCGCGACGGCCTGCCCGACGTGGACTATTCCATTTCCACCCGTGAACTGGCCCGGCTGATCAAGCGCGCCAACATCCGCTTCCCTGAGTTGCCTGACGGCGAGTTCGATACGCCGATGGGCGAGTCGTCCGGTGCCGGCGCCATCTTCGGCGCGTCGGGCGGCGTGATGGAAGCGGCGCTGCGTACCGTGTATGAAGTGTACACCGGCAAGGATCTGCCCAAGCTCGAGTTTACGGAAGTCCGCGGTTTCGAGGGAATCAAGGAAGCGACCATCGACCTGGCGGGATTCCCGCTGAAGGTCTGCGTGGCGCATACCCTGAGCAACGCCCGCATCCTGATGGACAAGCTGCGCAAAGGCGAACTCGACTACCATGTGGTGGAAGTGATGGCCTGCCCGGGTGGCTGCATCGGCGGCGCCGGACAGCCGTATCACCACGGCCACATCGAGGTCCTGCAGGCGCGTGCGGCGGCCGTCTACCGCGAGGACGAAGGCAAGGAAATCCGCATGAGCCACAAGAACCCCGATATCATCAAGCTGTATGAGGACTTCCTCGGCGAACCGCTGAGCGAGCGTTCCGAAGAACTGCTGCACACCCATTATTTCAACAAACAGATCCAGTAGTATGAGTGAGATGAAATTATCCTGCGAGGCCGTCCGCCAGGTGGAGGAGGTCTGCGACAAATTCAATAACGATCCGGGTGAACTGATCGCCATCCTGCACGAATGCCAGTCGAAGCTGGGTTATCTGCCCGAGCCGGTGCAGCGTATCGTGGCCAGGAAGTTGGGTATTCCTGCTTCGAAGGTCTATGGCGTGGTGACGTTCTATTCGTTCTTCACGATGACGCCCAAGGGAAAGTATCCGATCTCGGTCTGTCTGGGAACGGCTTGCTATGTCCGGGGTGCCGACAAGCTGCTGGAAGAGTTCAAGCGCGTGCTGGGCATCGACGTGGGACAGACCACGCCCGACGGCAAGTTCTCACTCGACTGTCTGCGTTGTGTGGGCGCCTGTGGTCTGGCTCCCGTGGCCACCATCGGTGAGAAGGTCTACGGTCGCCTGAATCCGGCGGACATCAAAAAGATTGTCCTGGAGTTCGAGAACCGGGAATAACGATCCGGTCGAGCATGCCCTGGAGAAAGGCCAGGGCGATGCCGTAATTGGTGAAAGGCACTCCCGCAAGGAGTGCTTTTCTCATACGTGCCCGCACGAGGGTGCGTGTTGCCACGCACGCCCCGCAGTGGATGATCAGGTCGTACGGCGTCAGATCCTCCGGAAAGTCGTTTCCCGCTGCAATATCGATCTTTTGCGTGCTATGCTTGGCACGCAAAAGATTCGGGATCTTCACACGGCCGATGTCTTCGGTGTCGGGGACGTGGGTGCAGGCTTCGGCGATGAGCACACGGGAGTCGGGGGTGAGCCGGTCGATGGCTTTCGCACCTTCGACGAAGACGGCCGTGTCGCCCTTGGCGGCGGCCAGGAGCACGGAGAAGGCCGTGAGCGGGGTCTCGGGGGGCAGGGCCCGGTTGACGGCCTGGAAGACCGATGCATCCGTGATGACGAGCGCCGGTTGCGTCTGGAGCGTGCCCAGGGCGGCGGGGAGGGAAGCGGGCGTGCAGCACAGCGGGTTGCAGCCCCGGTCGAGCAGTTCGCGGATGACCTGTACTTGCGGGAGGATGAGGCGGCCTTTCGGTGCCTCACTGTCCTGCGGCATCACCAGCAGCACTGTGTCGCCGGCCTGCACCTGGTCTCCGGTCAGGAAACGCTCTTCTTCTTTCGGCACGGCGGCGGCGATGCGCTCGATCAGGGATTCGATCGGCTCTCCGTGCTTGTAGACTACGACCGGAATGCCTGTTTTCCGGATTATATCCGGGATGGATTCTCCAACGAACACCGCAATGTCCGTCTCATCGAGGATGGACAGCGTCAGCCGCCGGCGCTCCGCGCCAAGGACGGACGTGTCGTCGAGGCCGGCGGTATCGATCAGGACGCAGGGCCCCAGGCCGGGGATCTCGATCAGTTTCCGGACCGGGTCGGTCGTCGTTCCCGGTATGGGGCTGACCAGCGACACCTGCTGGCCCGCGATGGCGTTGACCAGCGTCGACTTGCCGCTGTTGGTGGGTCCGAAGAAGGCGATGGTGATCCTTTCCATATCAGAATCGGAAATCGCGTTCGCCGGCTTCGATGCGGGCGAGCCGTTCGAGGGTCTTTTCCCGTACGCGTCCCTCCGGAATATCGGAGAGCGAGGCCGTGATGAGCCGTTCGCCGGCAGCGCGGGTTTCCGGCGTAGCATAGTCCATCAGGTATTCCTTGAGCGTCATTAACGCGTTCGGCGTGCAGCAGAGACTGATCTTTCCGCTCTTGCACAGCGACATAAAGCGGTCTCCGGTACGGCCCTCGCGGTAGCAGGCCGTGCAAAAGCTCGGGATGTGGTCCTGCTCCAGCAGCCAGCGCACCACTTCGTCGAGCGGCCGGGTGTCCGATACGTCGAACTGGGCCGTCTCGTCGTGGCGTTCTTCCGTCGTGTAGCCGCCCACGCTCGTGCGCGAGCCGCCGCTGATCTGCGACACGCCGCAGTGCAGCAACTGTTCCCGCATCCGCGCCGATTCGCGGGTGGAGATGATCATGCCGGTGTAGGGAACGGCTACGCGGAGCACGGCCACGATCTTGCGGAAGATGCTGTCGGGCAGGGCATCCGGGAAATTGTCGAGTGACACGTCGTCGGCCGGGCAGATGCGCGGCATGCTGATGGTGTGCGGACCGACGCCGAAGCGGGCTTCCAGGTGCTCGGCGTGCATGAGCAGCGCCGTGAGTTCGTAGCGGTAGCCGCCCAGCCCGAAGAGCACGCCGACGCCCACGTCGTCGCAGCCGCCTTCCTGGGCGCGGTCCATCGCCTCGGTGTGCCATTCGTAGTTGCTCTTGGGGCCGGTGGGATGCAGCGCTTCGTACTGCTGGCGGTTGTAGGTTTCCTGGAAGAGAATATAGGTGCCGATGCCGGCCTGCTTGAGTTTCCGGTACGATTCCACGTCCGTTGCGGCGATATTCACGTTGACGCGGCGGATGGAGTTGCCGCCTTCCCGGACGGAATAGATGGTCCGGATGGAGTCGAGGATGTATTCCAGCGGATTGTGCCGGGGATCTTCGCCGGCTTCCACGGCCAGGCGCTTGTGCCCGATACGGATGAGGGCGCGCACTTCTTCGGCAATCTCTTCCTGCGACAGTTTCTTGCGGGGGATGCTGCGGTTCTTGGCGTGGTAGGGACAGTAGACACAGCCGTTGATGCAATAGTTCGATAGATACAAAGGGGCGAAGAGCACGATGCGGTTGCCGTAGAAGCGTTGTTTGATCTCGCCGGCCAGGGCGTAGAGCCGCTGTTCGAGGTCCGGATCGTCACATTCCAGCAGGGTGGCCGCTTCACGGTGGCTGAGGCCCTTGCACAGGGCCGCCTTGTCGAGGATGGCTGTCACGCGTTGCGGGTTGTGGCTTTCACGGGCCGCTTCGGCGAGGGTCTCGAGGACCTCGGCGTGGTCGATGAATTCGTCGGCGTGGGTGGAGGAAGGATTATACATGATATCCGATGCTTTCTAGTTCTTGAAGTACGAGGGTCAGGTTGTCGGCGGCCTCGCGGGCGGAGTCGGTCTTGCCGGCATAAAGGGCGTAGGCGTTGCGTTGGGCAGGGGGCGTGAAATTGGGCATCATCACGTTGGCGCCGGCCAGGATGCCGGCTTTCCGGCCGCCGGGCAGCAGGGTCCCGAGGGCTGTGGTGGCGGGGATCCATACCGAGGGCAGCATCAGGCGCAGGATGGCGTAGAGCCGCAGGGTGAGCGCGGCGCTGCCGGCCGGCCGGTCGCCGAAGGGGGTGTCGGGCTGGGGGATGAAGGGGCCGATGCCGATCATGCCCGGCCGGAAGGCTTCGATGAGCCGGATGTCGGCAATCAGGTCGCCGATGGTCTGGTACGGGCTGCCGACCATTATGCCCATGCCCGTCCGGAAGCCGAGTTCCTGCAACTGGCGCAAGCAGGCCAGTCGGGTTTCGAGCCGCATGGAGGCGGGGTGCAGGCGGGCGTAGTGAACAGGGTTGGCGGTTTCGTGCCGCAGCAGGTAGCGGTTGGCGCCGCTGCGGCGCAACAGCGCGTAGGTGTCGTAGGGGAGTTCGCCCAACGAAAGGGTGATGGCGGCTTCGGGCCAGGAGGCGCGTATTTCTGCGACGGTCTGGGCCAGCGCCGCTGCGGCGGAAGGGTTTTCGCCGCCCTGGAGCACGAAGGTGCGCAGGCCCAGTTTCCAGGCCTGGTCGCAGCACGACAGGATTTGTTCGTGGGAGAGGGAATAGCGGGCGATGTGGGGATTGCTGCGACGGATGCCGCAGTACAGGCAGTCGTTGCGGCAGACGTTGCTCCATTCGATGAGCGCCCGCAGCCAGACGGTATTTCCGAATTGTTCGACGGCCACTTCCCGTGCGTTCCGATTCAGCGAATCGATCACGGTTTCGTCGTCGGTTTCCAGCAGCATCCGGAGACCGACGTCATCGAGCGTCTTCCTTTCCCTTAATATATCTACGAAATGGCTCAAAGCAGTCCAATAATCTTACAAAGATAATGAACTTCTTGCATCGCTCGCTCTACTGCTCTGGTTTTTGTCCCGCTCGCAGAAAAAATGCTCGCGGCTCCAAAAACCACCCGCTGTTCCGCTCGCTAATGATATATTCGAATGATGATCATAAAGCCCGCTTCAGCGGGCCGGGCCAAAGGCCCGCGGGGTCTGGGGCAGAGCCCCAGAAGAAAAGATGCGACCATAGGGAGCACGCAAAAATAAGAAAACTCAGCCAAAAGCTGAGTTTTCATTTTTGCGTGCTCCCTCAGGGGCTCGAACCCTGGACCCCAACATTAAGAGTGTCGTGCTCTACCAACTGAGCTAAGGAAGCATTCCCTTTGTTTTGGGACTGCAAATGTAGAAAGATTTTTCCGACTCGCAAAATATTTTTAATGAATATCTCACCAATTTTTGTTAGTTTTGGAAAAAATAGCGCGAATCTATGAAATATTGGAGTCTTCTGATCCTGGCCTTCTTTTCCGCGCTGACGGTGAAGGCGCAATCCTATGAATACGGAAAGCTTCGCTGCGCAGACGGCGACACCCTTCTTTATCGTTTCCTCACCCCGGAAAAGACGGAACAGATCGAACGCTATCCGCTGGTCCTGTATCTGCATACGTCCGGCGAGCGCGGCAACGACAACGAAAGGACCACCTTCGGCGCCCAGATGTTCCTGAATCCTGTAAACCGGGAGGATTATCCCTGCTTTGTCATCGTGCCGCAATGCCCGGAGGACCATACCTGGGCCTTCGACGTGAGCCCCGGTTCCTACGATTTTCCGAAAGACTACCCGGAGAGCAAGATCATGAAGGAGGTGATGGAACTCGTGCATCTGTTCCTGCAGCGTCCCGACGTCGATCCGGACCGGGTATACATCTATGGAATGTCGATGGGAGGAATCGGTGCTTTCGATGCCGTCGCCCGTCATCCGGATATCTTCGCTGCCGCCGTTCCCATCTGTGGTGACATCAACCCGGACCGGCTCGGCAAATTCGAGGGCGTATCGTTCAGCCTGTACCATGGTGACAGCGACCCTGCCGTCCCGGTTTCCGGTTCCCGGGATGCGTACCGCGCCCTGAAGGCCGCCGGAGCGGATGTGCGCTACCATGAATTCCCCGGTTGCGGCCATGTGTGCTGGTGGAAGGCCTTCGAGATGCCCGATTTTATGTCGTGGCTGTTCTCTAAAAGCAAAAAGAAGGCTCCCGCACCAGACTGTGGGGAGCCCTCCAACTAATTCAGCGCGAGCTGGCTCAGCTCAGCTTGTCGCCATTCATCGAGATCAGGAATTCTTCGTTGTCGCGGGTCTTTTCGAGCCGGCTCTTCATGAATTCCATGGCCTCGAGCGACGTCATGTCGGCCAGATGGTTGCGCAGGATCCACACGCGGTTCACATATTCCGGATCATAGAGCAGATCGTCGCGGCGGGTGGAGCTGAGGGTCACGTCAACGGCCGGGAAGATGCGGCGGTTGGCGAGCTTGCGGTCGAGCTGGAGTTCCAGGTTGCCGGTGCCCTTGAATTCCTCGAAGATCACGTCGTCCATCTTGGATCCCGTCTCCGTGAGGGCCGTGGCCAGGATGGTGAGCGAACCGCCACCTTCGATGTTGCGGGCGGCGCCGAAGAAGCGCTTGGGCTTGTGGAGGGCGTTGGCGTCGACACCGCCTGACAGCACCTTGCCGGAGGCTGGCTGTACGGTGTTGAAGGCGCGGGCCAGGCGGGTGATCGAGTCGAGCAGGATCACGACGTCGTGACCGCATTCTACCAGGCGTTTTGACTTTTCAAGCACCATGTTGGCCACTTTCACGTGGTGATCGGCGGGCTCGTCGAAGGTGGAGGCGATGACCTCGGCCTTGACGCTGCGCTGCATGTCGGTAACCTCCTCGGGACGCTCGTCGATGAGCAGCACAATCATGTAAACTTCCGGGTGGTTGTCCGCGATGGCATTGGCGATATCCTTGAGCAGCACGGTCTTACCGGTCTTTGGCTGGGCCACGATCAGGCCGCGCTGGCCTTTGCCGATCGGGGTGAAGAGGTCGACGATGCGCACCGAGATGTTGCTGTTGTGGCCGTGACCCGTGAGGTTGAATTTCTCGTCCGGGAACAGCGGGGTCAGGAAATCGAATGGAACGCGGTCGCGGATGAATTCCGGTGAACGGCCGTTGATGCGGTTGATTTTCACCAGCGGGAAATATTTGTCGCCTTCGCGCGGGGGACGGATCTCGCCCAGGATGGTGTCGCCCGTCTTGAGGGCATACATCTTGATCTGGTTCTGCGAGACGTAGATGTCGTCCGGGGAATTGAGGTAGTTGTAGTCGGAGGAACGCAGGAAGCCGTAGCCGTCGGGCATGATCTCCAGCACACCGGTCGCCTCCACGATGCCCTCGAATTCGATACGGGGCTGTTTGGGCGGCTGCTGTTGCTGCTGGGCCTGCTGCTGCTGCTGTTGTTGCTGCGGTTTCCGCTGCTGCTGTTGCTGCTGTTGCTGTTGCTTCGGCTGCTGCTGTTGCGGCTGGCCTTCTGCTTTGGCTTCGATCGGCGCTGCCGTTTCGACTTTTTCGGCCTTTTCCATGCGGGGACGCTGCTTCCGGCCACCTTTCTTCTGGGACTGTTCGGCCGCCGGGGTTTCGGACGTTTCCGTCACGGCCGGTGTTTCAGCGGCGGGAGCGGCCGGGGTTTCCGGAGCCGCTTCGGCGGCTGCGCTCTTGCGCGGACGGCCGCGTTTGCGTTTGGAGGCGTTATCTGCTTCGGCTTCCGCTGCCGGTGCGGGCGTATCGTTCTGGACGGCGGGGGCGGGGGCCGCTTCCTGCTTGTCGGCTTTCTTGTCGGCTTTCTTGTCGGCCTTCTTGCCGCCTTTCTTCCGCTGCTGCCGCTCTTTGGCGGGCGATTCCTTGCTCTGGATGGCCTGTTCGTCGAGGATGGCGTAGATGAGGTCATCCTTCTTCATGCCTTCGGGTTTGCGGACGTTCAGTTCTTTTGCGATCGCTACAAGGTCGTCTTGACTCTTGTTGCTCAGTTCGATAATGTCTAACATCTATTCTTTGTGGAAACCAGGCCGCAGGGAACGTAGGGCCCGGTAGATTTGATACGACAAAGATAAGGATATTATTTTAATAATCCTAATTATCTTTATCCCAGTAACTGGCCGATTTCTTGAATTGCAGGATGTCGCTCAGGGCCGATGCCTTGGCGGCGATGCGGAAGCTCCAGCTCTCCCATTGTCCGGTCGGGACCCACGAAACGGAGATGGCGAAGCAGTGAAGGTCGTAGGTGGCGCTGATCTGGGTGGTGGTGAGTTTCAGCTTGGTCAGGTCGAAACCGGTGTTGATGTTGAAACTCATGGCCTTGGTCAGGCGGATCTGGCCGGCCAGGCTCAGGGTCTGCGTATGGTTGTGCTTGACCTGCAGCTGTTCGTTGGCATACTGGTAGGAGCGGGAGTACGCGTAGTTGTAGTTGAAGCTCAGCGACCAGGGGATGTTCGGATTGAGGTAGTAGACCCAGCCGCCGGGAATGTATTCGCCGGTGATGGGATGGTAGTAGATGCGCGCGTAATCGGCTTCGTTGATGCCCTTGCCGCTCTCGTGCCCGTCGTTGCCCTTGACCTTGCCATCCCCGTTGATGGAGTAGGAGAGCGAGGCGCTGGCGTTGGTCAGGCGGGCCGGCAGGCCGGTCTTCAGGATGTTGAGCTTGTTGTAGCGGCGGCCGTGGTCGTCGACGGCATAGGGGTCGAGGGTCAGGTTGCCGTTGATGCCGAGCTTGCCGAAGACGGTGGTGCTGGCCGAAATGCTGATGTTCGAAAGGCGCATCGAGTCGGCCAGGAAGTTGTACGATCCGTTGATGTTGAGCTGGTCGAGCAGCTTGATCTTTTCGTATTTGTCTTTCGGGTTGGCAGGCTCTTCCGCATTGGGGTCGGTGCTCTTCAATACTTTGGCTTCCAGATTGTTGGCGATGCCGAAAGTGAGGGATGCATTGCGGCCGGTGCCCGGCGGGGAATAGAGCTGGCCTGCGTATTTGTTATATTCTACGGTATGCTCCACGCCATCTTTGTCCGTATAGGTGTACGAGGTGTAGCCGTTGGCCTTCGTGGCCAGGTTCGGCATGAAGGTGAAACCCAGCGTCGGGGTGATCATGTGCCGGATGGCCTGCAGCTTGCTGCGTTTGCCGAACTGGAACAGGCCGTAGATACGGGTGTTCATGGAAATACCGCCCGAGTAGGTCTGGGTGACGCCGAAGGTGCTGAACTGGTCGGTCCAGAGCGTCTCCACGCGGTTGGTCTCTTCGTTGTACTGGCGGTATTGCTCCCGGAAAAACCAGTTCATGCCATAGCTGAGGCTGGGGGTGAACTGGAGATACTTGAACAGCGTGAATCCGGGAAGGCCGATCGCGAAGCTGTGGGTCATGCCGTTCTGCATCCGGTTGAGCATGTCCTTGTTGAACCCGAATTCGCTGGCCTTGAAGGCCACCTTGTTCTGGAAGGTGGTCCCGTAGCTGAAGGAGATCTGCTCGTAGATCCGTTCCTTGCCGACGCGGTTTTTCCGCTTGAAGGGATAGAAGCGGTTGACGTTCAGGGTGAAGTTGGGCAGGGTGAAGGTATAGGAGCTGTCGCGGGAATTCTGGTTGTGCAGCATGTTGACCGACAGCGAAACGCCGCTCCACGCCTTGGACCAGGAGATCGACGAGGAAGCCTGGTTCTGGAGGGCGTCGCTCACGCTGGTGGAGTTGTAGCGGTTGTTCGAAGGGCTGGAGAAGTTGACAGAGGCCTTGAAGGTGGTGCCGGGCCGCGCCTTCGCGTCCTGGGAGTGGTTCCAGTTCACGCCGAAGTTCTTCGACTGGGTGTAGGAATCGGTGCCTTTTTCACCCGTGATGTCGTTGGAGTAGTTGATGGAGAGCGAACCGTCGAAGGCATACCGTTTTTTATAGCGGGAGGTCAGCCGGGCGGCCCAGGAGCCGTAGGAATAGACGTCGCCGGTCAGGGCCAGGTCGACGTAGTCGCCGATGACGATGGAATAGCCGAAGTCGCGCAGGTAGAGGCCGCGGGCTTTCTCCTCGCCGTAGGTCGGAATGAGGATGCCGCTCGCCCGGTCGGGGCGTTCTGGTACGAAGCCGAAGGGGATGATGATGGGAAGAGGCACGTCTTCGACCACGGCATAGGCCGGGCCGAACATCGTCCGCTGCTTGGGTTCCGTCATGATCTTGGCCGCGGTCATCTTCAGGTAGTAGTGCGGATGCTCGGCGTCGCAGACCGTGTATTTGCCGCCCGAGATATTGATGGACTGGTCGGGCATCATCTTGAGTTTTTCGCCCACCAGCTTGCCTTCTTCCTGCTGCGTGTCCATGTTCTTGATCTTGGCCTTGCGCGTCTGGAAGTTGTAGTACACCTCGTCCATCTCATAGCTCTTTCCGCCGGTGGTCATCACGGGCCGTCCGACGAGCTCGTTGGTGATGGTGTCGCGGATACCCTTGGCATAGACCACGTTGAGCTTGGTGTTGTAGGCCATGTAGTCGGCCTTGAGCTCCATGTCCTGGTAGGTGGCCGTGACTTCTCCGAAGTAATAGATGGTATTGTTCTCGATGTCTTCCATCACGGAGTCACGGGCCGCCGAGAAAGCGGGCCGGTCGATCATGCCCTTGGGCGGCGGGGTGACGAGCGAGTCGCGCATCGCCAGCGAATCAGGCAGAGCGGGCAGCGCCAGCGAATCGGGCGGGGTGGGGAGGTTCAGTGAATCGGGGGAGAAGGCCAGGCTGTCGGGTGGCTGGATCCGCAGGGTATCGGGCTCTTGGGCAAAAAGCGGCACGCTTCTGGCAATCAGCAGGAGCAGGGCGATGAGAACTCCCTTGCACAAGGTTCCGGTCGATATCCTGTTATTGAACAAAATTCGTATCTTTGCTAATTAAACGGCAAAATTATAAAAAATAAGCAACTAATATGCCAACGCGGTCAAATATAGCGATCCTTCGGCCTGGTTTCTGCCTGCTGGCCATTTTTGCTTTCCTGCTGCTCCCGATCCCGTCCCGTTCCCAGGAAGGGGGACTGCGGCTGAAGACCGTGGTCATCGACGCCGGACACGGCGGCCACGACCCCGGTGCCGTTTCGAAGCTCAGCAAGATGAGCGAGAAGGAGATCAACCTCGACCTGGCCCTGCTCCTGGGCGCCCGTATCCAGAAAGAATATCCCGACGTGAAGGTCATCTACACCCGCAAGACCGACAAATTCGTGGAACTGGCCGAGCGCGGCAACATCGCCAACCGCAACCACGCCGACCTGTTCATCTCCATCCACGTCAATTCCGCCAAGTCCACGGCCGCATCGGGCACCGAGACCTTCGTGATGGGTACCGACAAGAGCGAGTCGAACATGGCCGTTTGCAAGCGGGAGAACTCCGTGATCCTGCTGGAAGAGGACTATTCCACCACCTACGAAGGCTTCGAGCCCGACAATCCCGAATCCTACATCATCTTCAACCTGATGCAGAACGCTCATTTCGAACAGAGCATCGCCTTTGCCTCTCTGGTCCAGCAGCAGTTCATCAGCCAGGGGCCCATCAAGAAAAGCCGGGGTGTCCGCCAGGCACCGCTGATGGTCCTGTGGCGCACCACGATGCCTTCGGTGCTGGTGGAGGTGGGCTTCCTCTCCAATAGTTCCGACCGGACCATTCTGAACCAGAAAGAAAGCCGGCAGAAAATCGCCGATGACCTTTTCAACGCCTTCGCCGCCTTCAAGACGACCTACGACAGCGACGGCACCTTCTCGTTCGACCCGGCCCTGCTGGAAAGCCCGGAAGAGGAGAGCAATGCCACGGTCCTGCCCGCCGCTGTGTCCGGACCCCACTATGAAATCCAGATCCTGGCCTCTTCGAAAAAGTTGAAAAACGGTTCTCCGGAGCTCAAGGGCGTGCAGGAATACCGGGTACGGTTTATTAACGGTTTGTACAAATATTCTGTTGGTAACTTTTCCACCAAAGAGGAGGCGGCGAGCCGTCTTCCGGCCATCAAAAAGAAGTTCCCCGGCGCCTTCGTCGTGCAGATCGACTGATGACCCTCGCAATTTTAACCGCGATAGTTTTCTAAGTGCATTATTTCCAGCGGTGTAGCCGTTTATTAAATTCGCAATTGCTTGATTTTCAGTGCCGAACAAAAACATAAAATTTTTTTTCTTGATTGTCAGGCCCTTGCGTTTTTTTGCAAAAAAACAATAAAAAAAAGTTTTTTTAATCCCCATTTTTTCCCCAATTTTGTTGTTGGAAAGTAACCCGAATCGATGACTTCCGACAACCAATTAACAGAAGTATGGAGCCGCTGTCTTGAGATCCTCAAGGACAACCTCAATGAGGATACCTTCAGGACGTGGTTTGGCCCGATTAAGCCGATTTCGCTCGAGGCGAAGCGGCTGACGATCGAGGTCCCTTCCGATTTTTGGCGGGAATACATCGAGGAACATTTCATCGGCATCCTGAGCAAGGTGCTCCGCAGGGAGATCGGTCCCGGCGCCTCGCTGGTCTATAAGGTACGGATCCTCGACGACATCTACGTGGAGGAGCGCCCCAAGGGCGGACGGCCGCGCAACGCGGAGATTCCGATCCCCGATGCCGGCGACCACTACACGGGCAGCGTCTATGCCATCCCGGGCCTTCGCAAGCTCAACATCGATCCTTGCCTGAACCCGATCTACAACTTCGAGAATTTCATCGAAGGTTCCTGCAACCGCCTCGGCCGCTCGGCCGGCGAGAGCATCGCCGCCAATCCGGGTCGCAGCACCTTCAACCCGCTGTTCATCTACGGCGGCCCCGGACTCGGCAAGACGCACCTGGCACAGGCTATCGGCATTGCCGTCAAGGCCCGTTTCCCCGAGAAGGTGGTGCTCTACCTTAGTGCCAACACGTTCCAGAACCAGTACATGAATGCCGCCTGTTCCGCCAAGAGCGCGAACAACGGCAACAAAGTGGCCGATTTCCTGCGCTTCTACCAGCTCATCGACGTGCTGATCATCGACGACGTGCAGGACTTCGCCGAGAAGAAAGGCACCCAGGGTGCATTCTTCCATATCTTCAACTACCTGCACCAGAGTGGCAAGCAACTGATCCTGACGTCCGACAAGCCGCCGGTGGACCTCCAGGGGCTCGACCAGCGTCTCCTGTCCCGCTTCAAATGGGGCCTGAACGCCGAACTGCTTCCGCCGACCTACGAGACGCGGCTGGCCATCCTCCAGTCGAAGTGCGCCCGGGAAGGCGTCACGATTTCCGACGAGGTGCTCTCGTTCGTCGCCCGCAGCGTGAAGACCAACATCCGCGAACT
>CACZWU010000031.1 GCA_902784965.1 uncultured Bacteroidia bacterium
GGGTCAAGCCCGGGATGACGAAAGGCAAATGTAGCAAGGTCGTCGCGGCGAGGTTCGGAGCAGCGCCCCGTCAAGAAAGATGACAAAACCCACCGACATCTTTCATTTTTTTACTAAATTTAAGGTTTGAATCAATCTTGCTCAAATATCCTGATCATGGAAAACAGAACACCCTATGTAAAACCGCTGTCGGAGATCGTCTGGCTGTCAGCCCCGACGGTCCTGGTCGGCGCATCCGGCTTCAACAATGGCAATCCAGGAAGCTGGACCAATTACGAATCGTTTGACTTCCCGATGGGTCCGATGACCCCGGAAAAATTCCAGGATCTGCTATGAGAAAGATGATGACCATCGGACTTGCGGCCCTCATGCTGGGGCTCCTGTCCTCCTGCACCGATAACCTCGTCCCCGTCGAACCCGTGCGCGAACAAGTTCAGCAAGGTGATTTGCATACGATCACCGCCTCGATCGAATCCGACGAGACAAAAACGATACTGAATCAGTTGAATGTCATCTGGACGGCCGGCGACCAGATCAAAGTGTTCAATGCATCCTGTCCGGCAGGAAAAACCTATACCCTTTCGGGGCCGGGCGGAACATCGACCGGAACTTTTACCGCTTCGGACCGCATTACCGGCGAGGGACCTTTCTATGCGGTTTACCCGGCTTCGGCCGTCAGCGGTTCCCTGGAATCTAACAGCCTGGTGCTGACCGTTCCCGATACACAGCCATATGCAGCTCTCGGCAACGGAAAGGGTACTTTCGAGTCGGGCGTCAACCTGGCTTTCGCCAAACTCGAAGGAAACAATGTAAACCATCTCCAGTTCAGCAACGTAGGCGGTCTCCTGAAGCTGACCATTTCGGGGTATGCGGCCGTTTCCAAGATCAATGTCTATTCCAGCACCGATGAGGCCCTGAACGGTACGCTGACCATCGGCAACCTGACGGGAGAGCCCACTTTCACCTTCAGTGGAAATAACGATACGAAAGGATTCGTATCCCTGGAATGCCCCGGATATGGAGCCAGTATTTTAGGGGGAGCGGATTTCTATCTTTTCCTTCCGCCCGGCACCCTGGCCGGCGGCTTCCAGGTGGAGATCATCGACAATCAGAACAAGGCGATGATCCAGACCGCACAGGCCAATGACAAGAACGTCATTGAGCGTTCCGTGATCCGCCCGATGCCGACGTTCGAATATGTACCGACGTATAACGCGGACTTCCTGACTTCGACCGTCCTGGCCGGCGGTTTCTGCCATGTGGATGCAACGCTGTCGAATCCCGTATCCTGTACCGAGACAGCGGGCCAATTTGCCTATGGGGCAGATGCGACCCAGCGCTTTACCCGCATCCAGAACTGGTCGGACGGATATGTGCTGACCGTCACGACACCGGCCTCGCTGGTGCCCGGTGAGGCGGTGGAAGCGCATTTTGCGGCCTATGGCCCCATCGGTTCCCTTTCTACTTCCGATGCAACGCTGCGTGTCGTCAAGAAATCCGGCAACCGGATCTGGCTGGTCAACGAAAGTACGAAAGACGGGTTTATCGTTCGATAGCAGGAGGGCGTTCCGATGAAAAAACTATTCTCCCTTCTTTGTGCCCTCCTCTTTCTCGGCAGCCTGGGCCTGCAGGCGGCTCCGGTCTCTCCTACGCAGGCGCTTGATATTGCCCGGAGGGTCTTTGCTTCCCAGCCGGCCACGAAAGCAGGCGCCGGGCAAGTGACCATCATCTGGGACGGCGAAGACGTCGCCACGAAGGCGGCGCAGCCGGCCTTCTATGTCATCACGCGCGACGGGGGCGGTTTCGTCATCATCGCCGGTGACGACAACGCCCGGCCGATCCTGGGCATCTCCGACACCAATGACTTCCAGGTAGAAGGCATGCCCGGCAACGTCCGTGCCTGGATGGAATACATGAAGGCCTATGTCCGTTCCGCCACGACACGGAGTCCGGAGATCACGAAGCAATGGGCCCTCCTGACAGCCACCAAGGCGCCCATCGATGAGTCCTTGGTCACGAACAAGAATACGGCTTCGGCCACGGGAAGCTGGAACCAGTTTGATCCTGCTAATGGCAAGGCGCCGATTGTTACAGGTCAGACCGAACGGGCCGTCTGCGGCTGCCTGCCGCTGGCGATGGCTGAGATCATGACCTGGTTCGGCTGGCCGAACACAGCGGTTGGAACGGCACCGGCATACGAATACACAACAGAGGGCCAACCGGATGGTACGTATCCTATACCCGCACTGAATCTTGAGAGTACTGACAACTTCTATATCTCAGACGACGATTGGTCAGCATTAAAAGGATTGGACACCTACGAAAAATTCCAGAATTGTGCCGATCCCATCCGCACAAAACTCGCCCAACTGGTCTATGCCTGCGGCGTGGTGCTGCAAGCCTACTTCAACGACAGGTATCACGGTGGAACCGGTGCCGACAGCCAGTTCATTCCCGCCCTGTTTTCCAGGCATTTCAAATACAACAAGGGAATGTACAGGGATTTTCCCGCGAATCACACGCCGCGGGAATGGAATGCCATCCTGAAGGCCCAGGTGCTGCAGCACCCTGTCCTGTATTGCGGTTTAGCCAGCATGGGAGGAGGCGACGATGCCGGCCACGCCTACGTACTGGACGGTCACGCCCTGCTGGGAGATGAAGATGTGTTCCATTTCAATTTCGGCTGGGCAGGAAGTTGCAACGGCTATTATTTCGCTGCCTATCAGGATATGCGGGACGTTCGGCCGTATAAATTCGACACCAGCCTGGAAGCCCTGCTCGATTTCGTACCCGACAAGACCGGCAAATCCAGCTATGTATATAAAATTCAGTATTACAACTCCAAAGGAATGCCGGGAATGCAGTTTGATCCCGCTTTTGACGCAAATGACTATTTCAACATCAAAATTTGCATTGCCAATGCCGGCAGTACTACCTACAACGGAAAACTCAAGGCCGAACTGGTAGACAAGGAGGGAAACAAGAAAGCGGATTTCCAATTCTACCTGTCTGACGGCTATTACGATGAAGTCCAGGATCTTCCTTTGGGTATCTGGTGGCAGGATACCTATCGTATCCGATTGATGGGCAGTCCCTCCTTGTCATTCGGAGACAGGATTGTCCTGTATTGTACGACAGATGAAGCGAAAACCGTTTTCGCTCCCATCCGGGGTTACCAGGACGGAACGACGCTGGATGCACTCCCGATCATGCCCGCCGCTTTCATCAAGACCGAATCTTCCTATGCCAGGAACAGCTATTTCAACTTCGCGCTGATAAACCAGGACTACGCCTATGCTGGTACCGTGTGGACCATCACGGAGCCGGACGGCAATGTCGTGGAAAAGAAGCAGTCGGAACGCGAATTCAAGCTGACCCAGGCCGGCCGGTACAGGATCCAGGCCGACGTGAAACCGACCGTGGACGGCAGCCTGACCGAGACCCTCGTCACCTATATCACCGTTCATTGACAGACATTCATTTTCAATAGCATGAAACCCTTCACCCCTACGAAATACGTCCTCGAAACGGTGGCCACGGGCCGGCGCTTTGAGGACGCGGGCTGGACGCTGGCGGACCCCGAATGCAAGGAACCTTCGCTGGTGCGCGCCATCTATGAGAAGAAACAGATCGAATTCGGCCCCGAAGCGGCGGGCATCTACCAGTTCGCCGACTGGATGCCGGTGCGCCGGACCCTGAAAGGCTCCGCCCCCACCGTCACCTACCACAGCGAAAAGCTCGGCAAGAAACTGGGCCTGCCGAACCTCTATATCGCCTTCTCGGGCTGGTGGCCCGAAAAAGGCGCCGGCATGAGCACCGCCTCGTTCAAGGAGACCGAAGCCTACAGCGTGTGTGCCCGCATCCCCGAAGGAGAGAAACGCGTGCTGGTGGTCGCCTCTGCCGGCAACACCGCCCGCGCCTTCGCCAAGGTCTGCTCCGAGAACGGGATTCCTCTCCTCCTCAGCGTACCGGAGGAAAACATTTCCGCCCTCTGGTTCGAAAAACCGCTCAACGACTGCGTGAAACTCATCTGTTCGCCGAAGGGAAGCGACTATTTCGACGCCATCGCCCTGGGCGACGCCGCCTGCACCTCGCCGATGTTCTTCGCCGAAGGCGGTGCCAAGAACATCGCCCGCCGCGACGGCATGGCCACCACCGTGCTCTCTGCCGCCAAGGTACTGGGCCGCATCCCCGACGCCTATTTCCAGGCCATCGGCTCCGGCACAGGCACCATCGCCGCCTGGGAAGCCAATCTCCGCCTGCTGGAAGACGGCCGCTTCGGCAGCCACAAGATGAAACTTTTTCCTTCGCAGAACGTACCTTTCCTGCCCATGTACGACGCCTGGAAGGCCGGCAGCCGCCCGCTGCTCCCGATGGACGACGAAAAAGCCCGCGTACAGGCCCTCGAAATCGATGCCATGGTGCTTTCAAACCGCCGGCCGCCGTACAGCCTCAAAGGAGGCGTGTACGATGCACTGTGTGACGCCGGCGGCGATATGGAGTGCGCTACGAATCAAGATATCAAAGAAATGCAGCGATTGTTCCTCGAGACAGAAGGCATCGACATCTATTCCGCCGCTGCCGTCGCCTTGAAAGGCATGATCAATGCTTTTGAGGCCGGAAAACTACCGCGTGAGAGCGTGGCCCTGCTCAACATTACCGGCGGCGGCGAAAAGCTGTTCAAACGCGAGCGCAACTGCTGCTACCTGCAGCCTTCGCTGATCGGCAACGCCTCCGACCCGGGCATCGTAGAAAAGATTGAAAACCTGTTCCGATAAACCTATGAAACACTTCCTCCTCCTTGTCCTTCCGGTCCTGCTGCTGACCGTTGGCTGCACCGGCAAAGCATCCCACGACGGTTCCCCCGACGCGAAGCACGCCGCCGCGCTCGCCGGCCGTGTGATTCCCGGCCAGGCCAATCTTTTCATGTTCGTCACCCTGCCGGCCGGGGCCAGCGATTATTTCACGCTCGAGTCGGTGGGACGGCAGGTCGTCATCGGCGGCAACAACGCCAATTCCATGGCCATGGGCCTCAACTACTACCTGAAGTACTACTGCCATGTAAACATCGGCTGGTTCGCCTGGGACAAGGGAGGCATGCCCAAGACCCTGCCCGCCGTGGAGAAGCCCGTCAGGATCGACGCCCGCGTTCCGGAGCGTTTCTTCCTGAACTATTGCACCTACGGCTACACGATGCCCTGGTGGGGATGGGAGGAATGGGAGCATTTCATCGACTGGATGGCCCTCAACGGCATCAACCTGCCGCTGGCCATCACCGGACAGGAGTCCATCTGGTATCAGGTATGGACCGAGCTCGGACTGACCGACGAAGAGGTGCGCGACTATTTCACGGGACCGGCCCATCTGCCCTGGCACCGCATGCTCAACATCGACCGCTGGGGCGGCCCGCTGCCGAAATCCTGGCTCGAAGGCCAGCAAGCGCTGCAGCAACAGATTGTGGAGCGGGAGCGGGAACTCAATATGCGGCCCGTGCTGCCTGCCTTTGCCGGACATGTGCCGCCCGAGTTGGCGCGCATCTATCCCGATGCGAAGATCGAGCGGATGAGCGACTGGGCCGGCTTCGCGCTGGAGGACTATCCCTGGTTCCTCGATCCGGAAGACCCCTTGTTCCCCGTCATCCAGAAGAAGTTCCTCGAAAAGGAAGTGGAAATCTACGGCACTGACCATGTCTACGGCATCGACATCTTCAACGAGATGATTCCCAAAAGCTGGGATCCCGCCTATCTGGGCGGCGTGAGCAAGGGCGTGTACGAGTCCCTGGCGGCCGCCGATCCGCAGGCCACCTGGCTCCAGATGACTTGGCTCTTCTACAACGAGCGGAAATACTGGTTCGAAGGCGACAGCGACGAGCGCGTGAAGGCGTTTCTCACCTCCTATCCGGCCGAACACTCGATCCTGCTCGACTACTACTGCGAACGGATGGAGGTCTGGCGCAAGACCCAGAGCTACTATGGCATCCCGTTCATCTGGTGCTACCTCGGCAATTTCGGCGGCAACACCTTCCTGGCGGGCAACATTCAGGAAATCTCGGGACTGATCGAAGGGGCCTTCGCGGAGGCGGGACCCAGTTTCAAGGGGCTGGGCTCGACGCTCGAAGGATTCGACTGCAACCCGTTCATGTATCAGTTCATCTTCGAGAAGGCCTGGAACATCCCGCAGCACCAGAACCTGGACGACTACGCAGCCGCGCTGGCCTGGAGCCGTTCCGGGGTCGACGATCCTGAGGCGCGTGCAGCCTGGAAGGAGCTTTTCGACGAGATCTACATCCAGCGCTCGGTGCCCGGGCACAGCCCGATCATGAACCTGCGTCCTTCGTTCGGCCGTTCGAGCTCCTATCACTCCAGCGTCCGTTTCAACTATGAGAACGAGAAGTTGCGCGAGGTGGTGGACCATCTGCTGGCCGCCGACGGCGAAGGTCCGTCGTACGAATTCGACCTGGTGAACCTCACGCGCCAGTACCTGAGCAATCAGTTCGAGCAGCGTTTCGCCGAATACAAGGCGGCCTACGAGCAGGGCGATGCAGAAAAGATGGCTTCGCTGAAAGACGAACTGCTGGCCTCCTTCGATACGCTCGACGAACTGCTCGCCTCGCAGGACTACTTCCTGGTGGGCAAATGGATTGCCGATGCGCGGGCCTGGGGTGCCGACAAGGCAGAGGCCGACTATTTCGAGTCGAACGCCCGCAACCTGCTCACGACCTGGGGCGACCGCGGCAATCTGCTGACAGACTATGCGGACCGTTCCTGGGCCGGACTGGTGAAGACGTATTACAAGCCGCGCTGGGAGATGTTCTTCGATGCGGTTGACGAAGCGGTGGCCGCTGGCGAAAAGCTGGAAGGCGAACGCTTCGACACCCTGCTCGAAGCGATGAAAGACCACGAATACTACTGGTGGACCGAACGTCCCGGCTCCTTCCCCGCCAAAACCCAGGGCGATCCCGTCAAACTCGTCAAGAAAGTCTTCGAACAGAACTAATCAATCACTTCGCAGACGACAAAATTGCTGCCACCGATGAAGATCAGGTCTTTGTCGGTGGCTTTTTTTTCGGCTTCGGCGAGGGCGTCGGCGACGGTGAAGGCGACGTGGCCGGAAAGGCCGTGGTCGGACATGGCGTTGGCCAGGTCGACGGCGGGCAGGGCTCGCGGGCTGGAGGCCTGCGTCCAGATGTAGCGGACGTTGCGAGGCAGTAGCGGTGCGATGGCATCGACATCTTTCTCGCGGGCCAGGCCCAGGATGAAGAAAACGTTCTCGTAGTCACAGGAGATGCGGTCGACCTGCTCGGCCACCCAGCGCAGTCCGTGCGCGTTGTGGCCCGTATCGCAGACGATCTGCGCCTTGTGGTTTTGCGGATCGGACGCCCGCAACGTTTCCCAGCGGCCATGCAGGCCCGTGATGTGCGCAGCGTGACATACCCCCTTCCGGAAAGCGTCGAGGTCGAGGCCGAGCAGGGGACGCAGGACGCTGACGGCGGCCGAAAGCGTGCAGAGATTGCGCACCTGATAGTCGCCCGGCAAGTCCAGGTCGGCAACCTTCAGGTCGAGGCAGGGTTCCGCCTCGGTAGCAAAGGTCAGCGGGCTCCCGCATGCGGCGGCCTTGGCTTCGAAGACTGGCCTTGTCTCGGGCAGGAATTCACCCACGACAGCCGGTACGCCCGGCTTGATGATGCCGGCCTTCTCGCCCGCAATGGCCGCCAGCGTATAGCCCAGGTGCTCGCAGTGTTCCAGGCCGATGTTGGTGATGATGCTCAGGATGGGTGTGATGACATTGGTCGAGTCGAGGCGGCCGCCGAGACCGGTCTCGATGACGGCAACGTCGACCTGTTCGGCCGCAAAGAAATCGAAGGCCATGGCGGTCGTGATCTCGAAGAACGAAGGCCGATGCTCCACGAAGAAACCCTGCCAGCGATCGATGAACGACTCGACGAACTCCTTGGAAACCATGCGGAAATGGTCGCCCTCGATGATCTTCATCCGTTCCCGGAAGTCCACCAGGTGCGGCGACGTATAGAGCCCCACCTTCAGGCCGCAGGTTGCCAGGCCCGCCGCCAGCATGTGACAGGTCGATCCCTTGCCGTTGGTGCCGGCCACATGGATGCTCCGGAACTGCCGGTGCGGATGTCCGAGCGCCGCATCGAACGCCTCCATCGTCTCTATTCCCGGCTTGTATGCCACCTTTCCCACCTTCTGGTAGGAAGGAAACTGACTGAACAGCCAGTTCAATTTATCATCGTATGACTTCATTTCTTGGACAGGGTTCGCATGCGTCACAGGCGCGGGTGGTTCATTGCTCCGGAACCCATGCCACCCTCGGCACTGTAAGAGGGAGGGGTCCATGCGCAGCATGGGAGGGGTCGAGCGCAGCGAGACGGTTCCGGAGCAATAACCAGAGCGCCCAGCAGGCGAACCGGACTAAGAACTAGACGGAGAATTGTTCGCGAAGAGCGACGTTCAGGGCGTCGGCGTCGGGGCCGCAGGCACTGAAGTAGAACTTGATCTTCGGCTCCGTGCCCGAAGGACGCACCGTCACCTTGCAGCCGTCCTGGCTGAAGAACTGCAGCACGTTCGACTTCGGAAGTCCCGTCTTCTCCGGCTCGTTGTAGTCGATGACCTTCACGACCGGCGAACCAGCGAGCTCCTTCGGCGGATTGGCGCGGAAGTCAACCATCATCCGCTGGATCTCTTCGATACCGCTCTTGCCCTTCTTGGTCACCGAGAGGAGACTCTCCTTGAAATAGCCATACTCGGCATAGATCTCCTGCAGGTAGCCGTAGAGCGACTGGCCGCGGTCGGCCAGCCAGGCGGCACATTCGCAGATCATGCAGCAGGTGACCACGGAATCCTTGTCGCGGACGAAACTGCCCACGTTGAAACCGTTGCTCTCCTCGCCGCCGCAGATGAACTCCTTGATGCCTTCGTAGCGGCGCTGCATCTCGGCAATGTATTTGAAGCCCGTCAGGACATCGAAAATCTCAACCTTGTATTTCTTGCAGATCTCCTTCATCAGGTCGGTGGTCACGATGGTCTTGACCACGAACTGCTTGCCATTGATCTTGCCCAGCTCGCTCCAGCGCGTGAGCGCATAACTCGTGACCAGCGTGGCGATCTGGTTGCCCGTCAGGAGCACCAGCTTGCCCTTGTCGTCGCGCACCGCGCAGCCCACGCGGTCGGCATCCGGGTCGGTGCCCAGCGCGATGTCCGCGCCGACTTCGTCGGCCCGGTCCATGACCATCTTCATGGCCGTGGGCTCTTCCGGGTTCGGCGAAACGACCGTCGGGAAATTGCCGTCGCTTACATCCTGTGCATCCACGTGATAGATGTTCGTGAAACCTGCCTGCTTCAGGCCGGCGGGAACCAGGCGGACGCCCGTGCCGTGCAGCGGCGTGTAGGCGATCTTCATGTCGTGGTGGCGCGCGATGCTTTCGGGCGAGAGCAGCAGTGAGAGCTGGCTGTCAAGGAAGGCCTTGTCCACCTCGGCGCCAATGCCCTGCGGATAGAGGCTCTCGTCGATCTGGACCTGGTCCATCGAGGTGATCTTGTTGACTTCTTCAATGATGTTCTTGTCGTGCGGCGCGATGATCTGCGCACCGTCCTCCCAGAACACCTTGTAACCGTTGTATTCCTTCGGGTTGTGCGAAGCCGTGATCATGATGCCAGCCTGGCAGCCCAGGTGCCGGATGGCGAAGCTCAGCTCCGGCGTAGGACGGATGTTGTCGAAAATATAGACGGCGATGCCGTTGGCCATCAGCACGCCGGCCGACACCTTGGCGAACAGCTGGCTGTTGTTGCGGCTGTCGTAGGAGATGACCACGGAAATCTTCCGGCCCACAAAATTCTTTTTCAGGTAGTTGGCAAGTCCCTGCGTGGCCATGGCGACGGTATAGCGGTTCATGCGGTTAGTACCCGCGCCCATGACGCCGCGCAGGCCGCCGGTTCCGAATTCCAGTGTGCGATAGAAAGCATCTTCCAGCGCCTTCAAGTTGCTTTTCATCATTTCCAGCACTTCGCGCTGGGTTTCCACGTCGAAATGGTTGGTCAGCCAAGTTTTGGCCACTTCATTAAAATTTGCCATAGTTCTGATCTTTAATCTTTCAAAGTTAAGAAAAATGCGGTAACTTTGTAAAGATGAGCGAAGAAAAATTCATCCGTTTCGTCGTGGAGCACGAAAACGACGACCCGGCCCGCCTGCTGCTGTCGGCAGACCGCTGGCCGGAAGTCGACGTGCGGCGCGCCGCGCGGAGGATTGAAGGGCGGCGGAAGATCCGCGACAAGGTCCCCGCGTGGCACGCGCATCCCGGCCTGGATTACCCCACTACCCTGTCGCTCGAACAGTGCAGCTCCGAGGAAACGGCCCGCTACAAACAGGCCTTCGTGCCCGAAGGCGGCCGGGTGGCCGACCTCACGGGCGGCTTGGGTGTGGACAGCTGGGCGCTGTCCGCGCCCGCGGGCGAAATGCATTATTGCGAACGGAACCCGGAACTCTGCGCCGCCGCCCGGCACAACTTCGCCATCCTGGGCGCCGATATCCGGGTCCACGAAGGCGACGGGCTCCAGTGGCTGCGCCAGGCAGAAGGGCGCTTCGACCTGATCTACCTCGATCCGGCCCGGCGCGACAAGACCGCCCGGCGTGTGTATGACATCGCGGACTGCGAGCCCGACCTGCTGGCGGCCCGGGACCTGTTGCTGGAACGCAGCGGACGCGTTCTGGCCAAAATTTCCCCGATGGCCGACATCAGCCGGACACTGCTCCAGTTGCCCGGGACACGGGAACTGCACGTGGTCGGCGTCCGGGGCGAAGTGAAGGAGCTCCTGCTGGTGCTGGAGCCCGGCTTCCCGGCAGAAGAAACACGCATCGTGGCCGCCGACGGCCCGCTGCGCTTCGCCTTCCGGCCCTCCGAAGAAACAGAGGCCGGGGTGCGCTACGCCAGCAGCGTCGGGCGCTACCTGCTGCAGCCCGCCAAGGTGCTGCGCAAGGCCGGGGCCTTCCGCCTCCTGTCGGAGCGCTTCGGGGTGGACAAACTCGACCCCAGCACCCAGCTCTATACCTCCGACACCCCGGCCGAGGGCTTCCCGGGCCGTACCTTTGAAGTGGAAGAAATCCTCCCCTGGAACAAATCCTCGCTGCGGGAACTGGGACGGCGCTACGACCGCCTGGAGATGACCGCCCTCAACTTCCCGCTGTCCACCGAGGCGCTCCGCGCCCGCTGCGGCATCGCCGACGGCGGCAGCCGCCATCTGTTCGCCACCACCCTCAACCATGAAAAAGTATTGATTATCTGCCAACCATGAGAGAGAATTACAACGAAGTGACCGAGTTATTCGCCCTGCGGCAACTGCTTTCCCACAACGAGACCATCCGCCATTGTGCCTTCCAGGCCATCAATTTCGAGAAATGCGGTTTTCCGCTCGAAAACTACAAGTTCGAAGACTGTCTCTTCATGGGCTGCATCTTCCCGCCCCGGATGTATTATGCCATGGACGAGAGCTGCATTGTCTTCCCGCGCGTAAAAATGCCGTACAAGGTATTTCTCAACAAGCTGTACACGGCCCAGTCGCTTTATCTCCATTACAAGCCGGGCTACCACGAAACCTACTATACCTGCTACGACACCATCGTCTACGACCGCTACATGGCGCACGGCAAGGAGAGCAGCGACGTCAAGGAGACGCTCTGCCGCGCGTTGCACGACCATTCCATCGCCAGCGCCCTCGACCAGTTCGTGAAAGACTATGATGAAAAGGACATTGTCGCCGTCATGGGCGGACATGCCGTCAAGCGGACGGATCCGGTCTACCACCAGATTGTCGACATCAGCAAGCGGCTCACCGAAATCGGCAAGCTGATGATCAGCGGCGGCGGTCCCGGCGTGATGGAAGCCGTACACCTGGGCGCCTGGATGGCGGGGCGCAGCGACGCGGAGGTGGAGGACGCCCTGTCCATCCTGGCTCCCACGCCCACTTTCCGGGAAAAAGGCTGGCTCACCACGGCCTGGCAAGTGATGGACAAATATCCCCGCGACCCGCAGTACCACAGTCTCGGCATCCCCACCTGGTATTACGGGCACGAACCCGCCACCCCGTTCGCCTCGCAGATTGCCAAGTTCTTCGACAACAGCGTGCGGGAAAACCTCGTCATCTCCCTGCCCAAGGGGGGCATCATTTTCACGCCGGGCAGCGCCGGCACCTTCCAGGAAATCTTCCAGGATGCTGCGCAGAACCACTACCAGACCCTGGGCTACCCCAGCCCGATGATCTTCCTCGACAAGAAATACTACACGGAAGAGGTTCCCCTCTACCCCTTGCTGCAGGAAATGCAGACCCGGGGCCGGTACAGCAACCTCATCCTCTCGATCACCGACGACACCGACGACATCATCCGCTTCCTGCTGGACTTCCATCGCCCCTACCACCCCTGGGCCGGGCAAACGTTTGACCTATGAACATCTTCCAACTCTTCAAGAACATCCGGCCTTTCGTCAGGCCGTACCGCTGGCTGGTCGTCATCACCCTGATCCTCACGCTGGTGGGGTCCCTGATGGCCCAGGTCAACGCCATTGTGCTCGACAAGACCGTCGACGCCATCAACGCGCTGATCGGCACCGATTTCACCTGGGCGCAGGCCGCCCGCATCATGACCATCATCTCCATCGTCCTGCTGGGCAAGGAGATCCTCTCGGCCCTGATTACCTTTGCCCAGAACTACTATGGCGAGCGGATGCGGATCTTCGTGTCGCGCGACCTCTCGCAGGCCGTCGTGGAAAAGGTGCTGACCTTCCGGATGGCTTATTTCAATACGGACGAAAACGCCACCGGCAAGGTCCAGGCCCGTATCGACCAGGGCGTGAGCAGTATCTCCCGTACCGTGCAGAATTTCTTCATCGACCTGCTGCCCCTGTTCTCCACCGCCATCCTGGCCCTGATCCTGATGTTCGCCGCCAACGTGTACGTCGGCCTTGTGGCCCTGGGCATCGTACCTGTCTATTTCTGGATCACCGTCCGGCAGGCCCGCCGGCTCAAGGGCTGGCGGCGCGAGATGCGCGGCCACCTGGAGTCGAAGAGCCAGGGCATCAAGAACATCATCGACTCGATCACCGTCATCAAAAGCTTCAACCGCGAGAAGATTGAGGCCCAGAAGCAGCTCGACATCCAGAACCAGGTGACGGAGAACCAGATGAAGACCCGCAAGGTGGCCTTCTACTACAACGGCCTGAAGGGTTTCGTGCGGCAGGTGGGAACGGTGCTGGTCATCATCCTGACGGCCTACCTGGTGCTCAGGGAGTATCCGGGCATGACCATCGGCAAGATCATGTACCACGTGATGCTCTTCAGCAACGTCATCGCCCCGATCACGCAGCTGCAGCGCATCTTTGACGACGTCAACGACGCCCTCATCTACGCCGAGGGCTTCTTCGGCATCCTGAACTCCGAATCCGAGGTCGAGCCCTCGGGCGACTACCGCCCCGAAACCATCCACGGCAAGTTCGAGCTCCGGCACGTGGACTTTACCTATCCCAACGGCAACCAGGCGCTCTACGACGTCAACATGGCCATCGAGCCGGGCAAGATCACGGCCCTGGTGGGCCTGTCGGGCGCCGGCAAGAGTACCATCGTCAACCTGCTCGACAAGTTCTACGAGCCGCAGCACGGGCAGGTCCTGCTCGACGGCGTGGACCTGCGCGAGTACGATACGAAATACCTGCGCGAGCACATCGGACTGGTACTGCAGAAGAACCACATCTTCGACGGGACCATCGCCGAAAACATCCGCTACGGCAAGCCCGACGCCACGGACGAGGAAGTGGTGGAAGCCGCCCGCAAGTCGCATCTCCTCGACCAGATCCTGGAACTGCCCAAAGGCTTCGACAACAAGGCCTCCGACCTGTCGGGCGGCCAGCAGCAGCGCGTGGCCATCGCACGGATGTTCCTCAAGAATCCGCCCATCATCTTCCTCGACGAGCCTACGGCCAGCCTCGACGCCGTCGCGACCGAACAGATCAAGAACAGCATCGACGCCATCAAGAAAGACCGCACCGTCATCATCATCTCGCACAGTATCTCCCAGATCATCGACAGTGAGATGGTCTACGCCCTGAAGTCGGGCCGCGTGGAAGAATCCGGCCATCCCGACGAGGTGTACAAGATGGGCGGCGTCTACAAAGACATCATCGACGCCTCGGCCCGCAGCCTCAACATCCAGAAGATCGCCCGGACTATCGGTGGCTCCGAAGCGTAGCAGGCGGGCTGCGCGTCGGCCTGGTGGAGTGTTCAGTGTTCCTCGTTGCAGACGCCCTCGGCGCAACGAGGGTTCTGAACACGCCTCAGGAAGAGCCCGCCGGCGAAGCGTTGAGATGCCGGGTCAAGCCCGGCATGACGTACTTACTTCTTTTTGAAATACTCGACGAGCACCTCCGGGAGAGGCTGCTCAAGAAGGTAGCGGTACCAGAACTTGTAGTCCTGCATCGAGGAGTGCATGCCCTGGTCGCCGCGGTAGCCGTGCATGCCGTCGGGGTAGATCATCAGCTCGAAATCCTTGTGGTCGCGCTGCAGCTGATCGATCAGCTGCAAAGTGTTCTGGAAATGGACATTGTCGTCGCCCGTGCCGTGCGTGATGCGGAGCATGTTGCTGTCGTCGCCCCGGTAATTCCCTACCCGGCCCATCACGCGGGAACGCTCGTAACCCTTCGGATTGTCCTGGGGACGGTCCATATAGCGCTCGGCATAGTGCGTGTCGTAGAGACTCCAGTCGTAGACACCGCCGCCGGCGATGCCGTACTGGAAGTGCTCATTGCCCTCCGTGACGCAAAGCGTCGTCATCGTGCCGCCGAAGGAGAAGCCCTCCACGCCAATCTTGTCTTCCGCCACGAACGACATCTGGCGGAAGTAGTCGATGCCGTCGCAGAAATCCTCCAGCTCCAGGACGCCCAGGTTGCGGTACACTTCCTCGAGCCCTTTCTTGCCGAAATGGCCGCCGGCCCGGTTGTCGAGCGTCACCTGGATCACGCCGTGGTTGGCCCACCACTGGTTGGACAGGGTTACGCCCCGCCAGGATTCCCGCACCTGCGGATTGTCGGGACCGCCATAGATGTTGACTTTCACCGGATAGCGCTTGTGCGCATCGAAATCGACCGGCCAGATGACGGCGGCCGGCAGCCGGTAGCCGTCGCGCGTGGTGACGTAGACCAGTTCGGGCATGGCGATGGCATAGTCGTCGAACCGTTCCCCTTTCGCATCGGCGAGCACCTTCACCTGCCGGGCCGGATCGACGTTGCCCGAAGCCGGAACGGTAATCAGCACCAGCTGCGAGGGCGTCCGGTAGTTGGAAGCCGTGGCCGCCACGTATTTCCCGTTGTCGGAAATCTCCACGTTGGCAAAGTTGTAGGGGCCATAGGACAGCCGCTGCAGGACCTTGCTCTTGAGATTCACCCGGTAGATATCCACCCGGGTGGACGCTTCTCGCCGGGCGGTGAACCAGAGATACTTCTTGTCGACCTGGAGCAAGTTGATGCCCCAGTTGTTGCCGGTGGTGAGCTGCTCGAACTTCTTGCCGTCATACGACAGGAAGTAGATCTGCTGCCAGCCGGTGAAATCGCGCACGATGTAGATGCCTTCCTTCGTAAAGAGCATCCCGTCCATCCAGTCGATCCAGCAGTCCTGGTGCTCCTTGTAGACCAGCACCTTGCTGCCGGTGGACGGCGTGACGGCATAGAGCCGGAAGTTGTCCTGGGAACGGTCCATCCAGCTGACCATCAGCTTCGTGCCGTCTCCGCTCCAGAAGGGCGTGCCGAAATACTGGTCATCTTCCGGATCGAAATCGGCCCAGACGGTCTCTCCCCCGCTGACAGATACGAATCCCAGTTTCACTTCGGGGTTCGGGTCACCGGTCTTGGGATAGCGGGTCTGGTTGAGCGAACCGTGCTGTCCCCTGGCGGAATAGATGGGGAACATCGGTACCTGGCTGTTGTCGAAACGGTAGTAGGCGATGACCCGGCTGTCGGGCGACCACCAGAAGGCACGGTAACGCGACGGACGGCCGAAGATCTCCTCGTAGTACACCCAGGAGGCATAGCCGTTCAGGATCAGCTCGCTGCCGTCCCAGGTATGGCGGGTCACATGTTTCGAATGGACGTCGATCGAATAGAGGTCGTTGCGGAGGGTGAATGCGATTTTCGTGGAATCGGGCGACCAGGTCGGATTGACCCAGCCGGGCACCAGCTCCTCGCCCGCCTGGACGGAGCGCCGCGGTTCGGGCGCGATGAGGGTACGGCTGCCATCCTTGAGCGAATAGGCATAACTTTCACTGCCGACACGATAGCGGAAGGTCTGGCCGTCGAAACCCAGGACCCAGGGGGTGGGGTTCACGATGCCATCGGGCAGCTTGCCCAGGATCTGATCATCGGTGAGGTGTTTGCCGGGGAGGGCTTGCTGGCCTGCCAGCGGGAAGGCCAGGGCGAGGGTCAATATGGCGAAAAGCATGCGTTTCATGGTCAGTTCCTCCTTCCCGAAGCAATGGACAGATAGTAAATGAGCGTAGCCAGGGAGCTGAGGGCCGAGACCACATAGGTGTAGGCGGCCGCCCGCAGGGCTTCGCGCGCCTCCTCCTCGTTCGAAGGGTCGATGATGTCGGCCCGCTCCAGCCAGGCCAGGGCACGGCGGCTGGCATCAATCTCGACCGGCAGGGTTACGAAAGTAAAAAGCGTGGTGAGCGCGAACAGGCCGATACCCACCCAGATCAGCGACGGGAACACGTTGATCAGCAGCATGCCAGCCAGCAGAACGATCGGTACGAGTTTCGAACTGAACGAGACCACCGGAACGAGGGCGGAACGGACCTTGACAGGAAAATAGCCCGTGGCGTGCTGGACGGCGTGCCCGCACTCATGCGCGGCGACGGCGGCAGCGGCCACGTGGCTTTGGGCGTAAACCGCCTCGCTGAGGTTGACCGTCTTGTCGGTCGGATTGAAATGGTCGGTCAGCTGTCCTTCCGTCGAGATGACCTTTACGTCGTGGATGCCGTGGTCGGACAGCATACGCACCGCCACGTCACGGCCGGACATCCCATTCAGCAGCGGGGTCTGCGAGGCCTTGGTAAACTTCTTCTGAAACGAGTACTGCACGATATAGCTCAGCACAGCCACTCCGATGAACATGATCCAATACATATCTATGCTTTCTTTGATTCGAAAAATTCGTCCTTAAAGTTAACAAAAAATACTTTCTCCACCCCCCGCGTCACCGCAGTATAGAGCCATTTCAGGTCGTCGAGGGTGAGCTCCTTCCAGAAAGGATTGTCGATGAAGACACAGGGCCATTGTCCGCCCTGCGACTTGTGGCCGGTGATGGCGGTGGCATATTTGATCTGCAGGGCGTTGTAGTACGGGTCTTCGCGCACTTTCTGGTAGCGTTTGCGCGCGTTGCGCTCGTCGGCGTAGTCTTCGTTGACCCCGGCCCAGAGCGCGCGCTGCTGCTCCGCCCCCAGCGAGGGCTGCTCCGACTCCAGGGTGTCGAGTACCACCTTGGCCGTGACCTCCACGTCGTTGTAGTCGGGGAACGAGAGCACCGCCTGGGCGAAGTGCAGGCCGTAGCGCTCCTCATGGCGCGACAGCTTCACCAGCTGCGCCACGTCGCCGTTGGCGATGAAATCGAGCTCCGGAACGTTCTCCAGGAACTGGTAGCAGTTCTTCACCACCATCAGCTTGTCGCCTTTCGAGAGGCGTTCCTCCCGGTAGAGCACCGAAGCGCGGATTCCGGCGTTGTAGCGGTTCGCCCGCTTGTTGGAACGGCAGAGCACCACGATGTCGTCGAGCCCGTAGCGACCCACCGCATCGCCGATCTTTTCGATGAGCTGGCTGCCGTCGATGCGTTCCACGTCGCTGAATCCATCGAGCCGGAGCCGGGGCACTTCGACGCGGTGCTGCTCGATGAGGTGCCGGATGATGGTGGCGTTGGTCAGGATGCCCGAGTCGGCCGCCTGGCGCACCACGGTGTCGAGATGGGCCGTCATCAGCGTTCCATAGCGGCCCAGGTATTCCTCGTCGAGCGCAGGGCTGCGGTCCAGTCCGATGGGCGGCAGCTGGCCCCGGTCGCCGATGATGATGAGCTTGTCATCCACGCCGCTGCGTACGAAGCGCACCAGGTCGTCGAGCAGGTCGCCGGAACCGAACAGTCCCCCGCCCTGGCTCGTGTCGATCGAAATGAGCGAAGCCTCGTCGACGATGAAAAAGGTATCCTTGGCCTTGTTGAAATCGAGCTGGAACTCCCCGACACCGTCGCGCATGGCTTTCTGCCGGTAGATGTGCTTGTGGATGGTAGACGCCTTTTCGCCCGTGAATCCCGACAGCACCTTGGCCGAGCGGCCCGTCGGTGCCAGCAGCACGTAGTTATAGTGCAATTCCTTGAGTGTCTTGACGAAAGCTGCTATGGCAGAGGTCTTTCCGGTGCCTGCATAGCCGCTCACCAGCAGCAGGTCGCAGGTATCGAACTGCACGGCAAACTCCGCCAGGGTATCGAACAGCCGCTCCTGGCAGGGCGTCGGCGGATAGCCCAGGTAGTGCCGGAGCCGGTCCGAAAAAAACTGGGCCACTCCCATCAGGCACGCTTTCTATAAAGGACGAAGACCAGCAGGATGGAATAGATTCCCAGACGGCCGATGATCATCTGGATACCCATCAGCACCTTGACCACCTCGGGCGCCGTCGCGAAACTGCTCATCGAAGAGCCGAAGGTACCGAAACACGGGCCTACGTTGCTCATCATCGACACCGAAGCGCTCACCGAGGTGAGCAGGTCGAGGCCGAAGGCCGCATACACGATGGACATCACCAGCACGAGGATGAGATAGAGCAACACATAGAGCGCCACGCTCGTGATCATATCCCGGTCGATGGCCTGGCCACCCGTCTTGACCTGCACCACGGCATTGGGCCAGGCAATCTTGACCAGCTGCGCCCGGGCCGCCTTGAAGGTGAGGTACACCCGGTCGGAGCGCAGGCCCGAGGTCGTGGAGCCGGAACAGCCGCACTGGATGCCCACGTAGAGCAGGATCAGGATCGAGAACACCGGCCAGACATTGGTGTCGGTGGAACCGAAACCCGTGGTCGAGATGGTCGACACGACCGTGAAATAGCTGTGCCGCAAGGCCTCCCACACATTGGGAACGGTGCCGCTGCTGACCAGGTTGGCGGCCACCAGAAGGCCGGCGACGGCGATGGTCGCCAGATAGAACTTCGTGATGGGGTTTTTCAGTACCTTGAACGTGCGGGTGGCGAACGAGGCGTAGATCAGGCCGAAATGGAGACTGGCCACGATCATGAAGAAGATGAGGATCCATTCGATCAGCGGCGAGTCGTAGGCGGCGATCGAAGCGTTCTTGATGCTGAACCCGCCCGTGGCCGTCACGCTCAGCGCGTGGTTGGCCGCATCGAACAGCGGCATCCCGGCCAGCAGCAGGGATACGAAAGAGCAGACGGTGATGCCCGCATAGACGGTGACCACCACCCGGATGAACTTGTTCGACTTGTACTGGTAGTTGTGCCGGGAGATGTCTTCCATGTCCATCTTGCTCATCTTGAAGCGGACGGTGCCAAAGGAAGGGAGGATCAGCATGATGAAGACCACGACACCCAGGCCCCCGATGTAATGCATCGAGGAACGCCAGAACAGCAGGCCCTTGGGCAGGGCCTCGATGTCGTTGAGGATGGTGGCACCCGTGGTGGTGATTCCCGAAGCGCTCTCGAACCAGGCGTTCACCAGCGTGAACTCCCCGCCCCAGAGCACAAAGGGAAGCATCGAGAAGATACAGCACAAAAACCAGGCGATGAGCAGGATGGCCAGACCTTCCCGCATGTTGATGTCTTTGTGGCGACGGACGAAGATGAGCGGGAAAATGCCGGTCATCATCGTCAGGATGGCGCTGAGAAACAGCGGCGAGAATGAGGAA